>JBIOWI010000258.1:0-18777 GCA_044868325.1 Hyphomicrobiaceae bacterium | reverse complement strand
TTCTCATTGCAGGCGCCGGGATCGGCGGGCTGACGCTGGCGCTGATGCTCAAGGCGCGTGGCATCAAGTGCGTGGTCTACGAGCAGGCGAGCGAGGTGCGCGAGGTCGGCGTCGGCATCAACACGTTGCCGCACGCCATCAAGGAGCTTGCCGCGCTCGGCCTGCTGCCGGCGCTGGACGCGGCGGCAATCCGCACCAAGGAGCTGATCTACATCAACCGCCTGGGCCAGGAGATCTGGCGGGAGCTGCGCGGCACCGATGCCGGCTTCGAGTATCCGCAATTCTCCGTGCACCGTGGGCAGCTGCAGAAGCTCATCTACGATGCGGTGATCGCGAGGCTGGGCGCCCAATCGGTGCGCACGGGCTGGCGCCTTGCCGGCTTCGTCCAGGACGAGGGCGGCGTTACGGCCCACTTCGTCGACTCGACCTTCGGCACGTCGAGCGAGACGGTGCGGGCCGAGGTGCTGGTGGGGGCGGACGGCATCCACTCCGCGGTGCGCCGAGCGTTCTATCGCAACGAGGGACCGCCGAGCTGGCAGGGCGTCATGCTGTGGCGCGGCGCGACCGACTGGCCGCAGTTCCTGTCGGGCCGCTCCATGTACATCGGCGGCGGCATGGGCGCGAAGCTCGCCCTCTATCCCATCGCCCTGGGCGAGCGCCCGGACACGCGGCTCACCAACTGGGCGATCGCCGTCAAGGTCGCCGACGGGGCCATCTCCCCGCCGCCCAAGGACAGCTGGTCGCGCGTCGGGCGGATGGACGATGTCGTGCCCTACTCGCGCCGGTTCAGGGTGCCGGGTGTCGATGTGGAGGGCCTGGTGCGGGCGACCGGAACTTGCTGGGAGTACCCGATGTGCGACCGCGATCCGCTGCCGCGGTGGAGCTTCGGCCGGGTCACCCTGCTCGGCGACGCGGCGCATCCTATGTACCCGGTGGGATCGAACGGCGCCGCCCAGGCCATCCTCGATGCGCGCTGCCTCGCCGACCGGCTCAAGATGGCCGAGCATCCGATGCAGGCGCTCGCCGAGTACGAGAGCGAGCGTCTGCCCAAGACCGCCGAGATCGTGCGCCTCAACCGGACGGGCGGACCGGAGCGCGTCATCGACGAGGTGGAGAAGCGGGCTCCGGCCGGCTTCGAGTACGTCGACAGCGTGCTCAGCCGCGCCGACCGCGAGGCGATCGTCAAGGGCTATGCCGGCAAGGCGGGGTTCGCGCTGTCGCAAGTGAACAGGTAGCGGGCCAGGGCCAACCGGCGCTAAGGTGAGAGCCGTAAGAGGAAAAACCGCTGGCTGAGGTAGCGTCGTGAAGGTAGCCGACATCTTGGCGTTCAAAGGTTCCGTGGTTATCACCATCAAGCCGTCGGAAAGTGTTGGAGCGCTTTCGAAGCTTCTGCGCGACAAACGCATCGGCGCCGCCATCGTGAGTAGCGACGGGCAGACGATCGACGGCGTAATCTCGGAGAGAGACGTTGCCTACGGCCTCTCCACACACAAGGCCGATCTGCACACTCTCCTGGTTTCGGCACTCATGACCAAGGCTGTGATAACGTGCTCCCCCGGTGACGACGTTGCCAAGGTCGCATCGACGATGCTCTCACGCAATATTCGCCACCTCCCGGTTGACGACGGCAAAGGCCTCGTTGGCATGGTCAGCATTCGCGACGTGCTGAACGTCCGGCTCGATGAGCTTCAGCGCGAGGCGGCCCAGCTGCGCAGTCTTGCTCGTTTGACGGATCAAGAACCCCAGGACCGATGACTTTGCGCGGAAATGCATGACGAGGGGGCGCAGGGCGCACCCAGTCAGGCGGGCTCCGGTCGCCGTCATGACCAAGCCTAAGCCAACGGGCGACGGCTTCGCCGAGGACTGGCGCCTGCCAGTCGGTCCGACGGCCACGGTGGCCGTCACCCATTGCGCATGCGGCCGGACGAGGAGCTTGTTCTCAACGTATTGACTGTAATCCGCAGCCGGCTGATCCTTTGGGCTCCCTTGTCGATCGCCGGAGCTGCCCTTGCGCCTCATTCCGAATTTCCGCTACGGCACCGAGAGATATCCTGAGAGGGTTGCCCGACTACTGCGGGCGACCAACCTCCTCGCGTGGATTGGTGCCGCCACTGTCGGGTTGTTCGCTGTCTGGCGCTTCCTCGAGGGGGCCGCGCATTGGAAGTACGCCGCCATTGTTGCTCTTGCGTGGGGGCTCATTCCGTTGCTGCATCGTTTCGGCTCGCTGGCGGCACCGATGGCCTTGGTAGCTACCGCCTTCATATGGGCCTTCTGGCTCAGCTTAGCTGGCGGCACCGCCTCCGGAGCAACCTTCGTCTATTTCACGGCTTCTGCCGGCGGCATTCTGATGCTCGGCGCTGAGCGCGCATTTCTCTCCTTCGCCATCGGCGCCGTCGGCACCGGGCTCCTGATCGTTCTCCACACAGGCGTGGTTCGAGACTTAAGCAGCTATCCAATCTCTCCGCTGACCTTTGCGATCAACGCGATAGGCAGTTCGGCCGCTCTCTATCTGATCGTCTTCTATGCGGTACGGCAGTTCACGCGTGCCGAGGAGAAACTTGAGGAACGTACCCATCAGCTCGAGCTGGCCAACCTTGCCAAGTCCCGCTTTCTCGCAGCGGCGAGCCATGATCTCCGGCAGCCGCTGCACGCGCTCGGGCTGCTCGTGGGCCAATTGCCCGGCCACGTGAGGTCGGCTGAGGGTGGCCGGCTGGTCGAGCAGATGGACGCCGCCGTCACGTCGATGAACGAGCTGTTCAATGCACTGCTGGACATTTCAAAGCTCGATGCCGGCGTGCTGTCGGCCAGCGTCACGGGATTTCCGATCGCCCAGGTGTTGAGACGAATCGAGCGCACCTTTGCGGAGGCGGCGCGCAATAAGGGGCTGTCCTTTCGGATGGTGTCGAGCAGCGCCTGGGTGCGCAGCGATCCGATTCTTCTGGAGCGGATCGTTCTCAACCTCGTGTCCAATGCGGTTCGCTACACTACCTCCGGCGGCGTCGTGGTGGGGTGCCGCAGGCGCGGCGACGCCGTGCATATCGAGGTCTGGGACAGCGGGCCGGGAATTCCGGACGACCAGCGACGCAATATCTTCGGGGAATTCTACCGCCTCGCTGGAGGCAATACGCCTGGGGGCATGGGCCTTGGCCTCGCCATTGTGGACCGTCTATGCAACCTGCTCGGCCACCGGGTGGACCTCAGCTCGCGCCCTGGCCGGGGCTCGCGTTTCTCTGTGACAGTGCCGCTGGCCGCGCAGCCGGTGGCGTGGACGCATGAGCAGGCCGCATCGGTTGCGATTGCCGATCCGGCCCGTGGCAAGCGGGTGATCGTGATCGACGACGACGCCCTCGTTCTCGATGGCATGCGCGGCATCCTGCAGAGCTGGGGCTGCGAAGTTCAGACTGCGGCCTCGGGCGACGCCGCACTGGCAGCCCTGGCGCAGAACGGCGAACCGCCCGATCTGATCATCTCCGACTCCAGTCTCGCCGACGGCAAGACCGGCATCCAGGCGATCGGGCGCCTGCGCGCAGCGGCGGGCATCCCCATCCCCGCCTTCGTCATCACCGGCGACACCGCACCGGAGCGGTTGCGCGAGGCCAGCGCCGGCGGGTTTCCCCTCCTGCACAAGCCCGTCTCCCCCGCCGCGCTGCGCGCCACGCTCAATCATCTTCTGCGGCAGCGGGAGCCTATCGGCCAGCAACTCCAGGGGACGATATGCTGACTGCTCTATGATGGGGTCGTCGTCGGCCGCAAGTTCCAACCCAGCTCGACGACCGCGATGACCGCCTCCGTGCGGTTGGTGACATCGAGCGCCTTCAAGACGGCAGTGACGTGGTTCCTCACCGTCGGCTCGGCGAGGTCGAGGGCACGGCCTATCGCCTTGTTGCTCTTGCCCTGCATCATCAGGGCCAGCACCTCGACCTGCCTGTCCGTCAGTCCCAGGTCGCGCGGCGAAGTCGCCGGCCTCCTGGCGGCAGCCTGCCCCTGTGCCGGGTTCTGCGGGCTTCTCCTGGCGGCCCAGAATTTCGGGTGGGATATAGATCCCACCGGAAAGTACCAAGCTGATGGCGCTCAGCAGAACTCGGCGCTGAGCGGTCTTGGGGATGAACCCCAGTGCGCCGAGATCGAGCGCCCGAACGACGTTGGTCCGATCGTGATGACCGGAGAGGACTACGACCGGGATGGTGGGGTGGCGCTCGCGAATCTCGGCGAGCACCTCGAAGCCGTCGCGGTCCGGCAGGCCGAGGTCGAGCAAGACAAGCCCGAAGTGCGGCTGCTCGGCGACGCGCCGCATCGCCTCATGCGCGTTCGTCGCCTCCACGACAACCGCATCGGGCTCCAGCTCGCCCAGAACCCCGCGCAGCGACTCGCGGATCAAGACATGATCGTCGACAACAAGAAAATCCATATCGCTAATCCTGCCGGTACACGCAGTGGAGGGTACATCAATCCTGGGAGCAAGGCACTAGGCCGTGGGACGGGACAACGACGGCAAAACGCGCTGGCCCACAACGATTTTCTCTTTTGGACCCCTTCGCGCCAGGACAGCTCTCCCAAGATGCCTGACTGATTCACCGGCTCCAGCTGCATGGGCAGACTCCGTTCACTCAAGCGGATGGAGGTCCCACATGCGAAAAGGTCCAGTGGCTCTCGCACTCCTCGCACTCCTTCTCCCGATCGAGGCCAACGCCAGCAGCTTCGGGCGTTGCGCGCAGGACGGAGATCTGGAGCTGATCGCGACCAGACATCCAGGGTCCCTCGTCGATATCGGCGCCCTTACCGTCGAATCCGACTTCACCGGCTTCATGCACAAGGACGTGCCGGAAGAGGTGCGCCGCGCTGCGCTGCGCCGGCTCTGGGTGCTGATGCAGCTCCCCGTCTCCTGCGACGAGCTCTGCTACGAGCCAGAGGCCCCGGCTTCGGGCTTTGAGCGTCTCGCGAGCGAGAAGAATGCCGTCGCCACCCAGTGAGCATTGGTACGGACGACGCCACATCGTCTCGCAATACACCGGAGATCACCTGCTATGGCTGCCCATGAAGAGCGCTTTGCGAGCGAGGCGCTGAGAGCCGGCGAGCCGGCGGTGCCGCTTTCCAAGTGGGTCAACTCTATCGGCCAGCGATTGGCGGCGTGGGCGGAAACCTGCGCCGACTACTACCGTGCCGCCGGCACGTACGAGCAGCTGTCCGCGCTGTCCAACGCCGAGTTGGCGCGGCGCGGGCTCTTCCGCGCAACGGTGGGGCAATATGCCTGCGCCGCATGCGACCGCGGTCCGTCACCGCCATCGTCCTCCTGGCGGGAGTTGGCGTCCTCCGCGGCTTCACGCGCGACTTCCGACGACGCCATGCCGCATGCCCGTCCGAAATGCAGAGCGGCCCTTCAACTCTCACTTTTCGCGACAATCTTGCTTGCTGCCGGGCTCGCCGTCAGCATCGTCTCTCCGTGCGCGGCCCACGATGGCGATCGAGACGGCAGGGTCGTGCGCGTCATGACCCAGAACGTCTACGAAGGCACCAACTTCCCCTCGCCCGTGGGGCCTATCGTCTTCAAGCGCGGCTGGGCCTCGGTCGACGTCAAGATGGCCGGACGCACGTTCCGCTTCGCGACAACGCACTTGGATCCGGTGGTGCCGGCAATCCGACAGGCACAGGCAAACGAGCTTCTCCAAGGCATCGGCAACACACTGCCGGTCATCCTCGTCGGCGATTTCAACGCCAATCCGAGCGATTCGTCGGACCCGACCCATCAGAGCTTCCTCCTGGCGAACTTCGACGATGCGTGGCTGTTGCGGCGCCCGTTCAACCCTGGGTCCACGTGCTGCCAGGAAGGCGATCTTCTCAATCCCAAATCGCTGCTGAGCGTGCGGCTCGACTGGGTTCTGTTCCGTGGCAGGTTCCGCGGCGACTTCCACGTCCTGGATGCGGAGCTCATCGGCGACAAGCGCAACGAGCGCACACGATCCGGCTTGTGGCCGTCGGATCATGCAGGCGTCGCCGTCAAACTGCGACTTCCTCAGCTAGCGGGGCATTGATGCGAACCTGTCGGGGATGAGCCGTCCTTCATGCCCGGTGATGCTCGCAATGGCACGGAACCAGGTGTCGACCAAAGCACAGGCGCGCACCAACAACGCGCTGATTGCCAAGCTTGTACCAACCTCGTTATGCCTATGACCACAAAACCATATTGTTGCATTCGCGCGTGCTGCAGCGGCCTGACGAGCCTCCTGGCTCTTGTCTTCTGTTGTTTCGTCCCTTTCGCCAACCCGGCGAGGGCCGAGTTCAAGCTCCTCGATCCGCTGAAGGAGACCAAAATTGGCCGCATCGAGAGATTCGTTGCTGCCGAGGCGTTCAGGATCGGCAGCAAGATCGGCGGCAGAACACTGAGTGCGATCGGCCTGGGCTTCACCCAGCATTTTCTCGGCGTCGTGGAGATCGATGTTCCCGCTACATCTGTTGCCGGATGGAGTCTCCGGTACACGGCGAGCGACAGATCGCTCTTCAAAGCCTTAGGCGGCGAGCAGGAAGCCGCCGCGCCGTTCCTTGCTCATGTCTATCGCATCATGGAGATGGCCGAGGAAGGCTCCGGCCACACCGATTGGCGCAGCAATTTTGCCTACATGCGGTCGCCGGTCGATCAACGTTTGTGGGCAGTGCACTGGACTGTGAACTTCGCCAACGAGTGGAGTATCGGCGCTGTCTATGTCCCGCACCCGGACCTCGACTGGCGGTCCGGCTCGCGCTTGTTCACCAACCGGGTTGTGCCAGACGAAGCTGGCGCCCACGCATCCCATGTCCGCGCCAAACCTTGATGCACACCCATTGCTTCGATCATCGCCCAGCGCCACAGCCGACACAGGGAGAGCGCGTGCAAATCCAGACAGCTGGGCCCGTTTTACGCTTCCCGACGCTCAAAGCGATGCCAGCGCCTGGACCTCAGTCGAGCTTGTTCAGCTTCGCCTCGGCGACGTAGCCCAGAACCTTGCCGTCCCTGGCGACCAGCGCCCAGCCGCTCTCGCCCTTCACCAGCGTGACGGTCCTGAACGGCAAGAGCTCGCCGATGGCGGCGCCGCTGCCGCCGGCCTCCTTGAAGATCTGCAGCGGCTCGGCGCTCACGTGCGTCGGCTTGATGGGAACGATCACCGCCTCGTCCTGGGCGGGCGCCAGCGCCGGCACCTGACGGGCCAGCGGGAAGTTGGCGCCGTAGGCATCCATCTGCGGGAACTGGCGGGCGCCCCAGCGCTTCTCGGTGATGGCGGGCACCAGCCCGTCCACGTGCTGGATCAACTCGGCCAGCTCGATGAGGCCGTTGCTGTTGAGATCGCCGCGGCCCAGCGCGTCGAGCAGCGCGAAGGTGAAGACGCCGTGCCCGCCGTGGCCCTCGAACGCCTCCTGGGTGGCGCTGGAGGCCGTCAGCGTGGCGCGGCCGGTGGCCTGGATCAGGCGCCCCAGCGCCGCCTTCTGCTCCAGGCCGCCGCGGGTGAGCGCAGCTATGCGCGTGGACGTGCGCTCGGTGAGCGAGCCCGCCTCGCAGGTGTCGAACATCAGTACGGCTTTCTTGGCGGGGATGCGGGCGAACCACGCCTGCAGCTTATCCTGGCCGATGGCGTTGCGCACCAGGGACTGCTCATTCTGGTAGCGCAGGTCGTGGGGGATGAAGTAGTAGCGCCCGTCGAGCGTCTTGCCGTGGCCGGCGGCGAAGAACACGAACACGTCGCGCGGGCGCACCTTGCCGGCGAGGTCGGAGAAGGCTTGGTCGAGCTTGGCGGCGGTGGCGTCCCCGTCGAGCGCGTTGGTGACAACGACGCTCTCGTAGTGGCCTCGGCCCGCCTCCGAGAGCGCGGCGGCAAGGGCCTTGGCATCCGGCACGGCGTATTTGAGCCGGAGCGCGGCGTCGAGGTAGTCGTTGATGCCTACCGTGAGCAGATAGAGTCGCGGGGGCACCGACGGCTCGCTGCCTGTCCAGGTGATCTTGGCACGCGCGGGGGCCGAGGCGACGAGGTTGGCACCGTTGTAGGCGACCAGCTCGACAGCGTTCTGTCCCGGATCGAGAGCGATGGCCTGCTTGAGCGAGACGGGCTGGCCGGGCGCCGCGACGGCCGGCTTCTCGACCACGCCGACGGTGACGCCGTTGATGCGCCACTCCGCCTTGCCGATGCCTCCGCCCTGGTCGGCAACAACCGCCTCCACGGTGACGAGATCCTCATGCGTCGTGTCTTGCGCCTTGTGGGAGACGATGGCGACGGTTGGCACGCGGCCGCTGTCCACCAGCTTGCCGAGATCGAGCTTCGCAGCGGCAGCCTTGACCTTGCCGTCGGGGTCGCCGGCCAGCTTCTCGCGCACCAGGTCTGGGCGGTAGAGCTCCTGGTAGAACTGGTCGATGCCGAACACCTGCAGGCCGCGCGCGACGGTGAGCATCTCCGCCCCCTTGGGCGATGCGTCGAAGAAACCCTCCGGCGTGATGACGAGCCACTCGGCTTTCGCCGTCATCAGCATAGCCAGCTGCTCGCCAGTGGCGGTGTCCCAGACGCGGACCGTGCTGTCGTCGCCCCCGGAGATCACGCGCTTTTCGTCCGGCGTGAACGCGACCGATTTGACGGTGCCGGAGTGCCCCGCGAACGTGCGGATCGGCTGGCCGGTTGCAGTGTCCCACAGCTTAACCGTCGTGTCGCTGCTGCCCGAGAGCAGCCTGCCGCCATCACGCGAGAAGACCAGTGCATTAACCGATCTCGATTGCCACAGGGTACGGACCGTCTGGCCGCCCGCGAGCTCCCACAGCTTCAGCGCCCCGTCGATGTGCCCGGTGACCGCGTGGGTCTTGTCGGGCGAGAACACAGCCGATTGCAGGAGGCCGATGGCGCGCCCTCCGAAGCTGTGGACCACCTGCTCGCTTGCCACGTCCCAGACCTTGACGGGCTGGTCGTTGTCGGGCTGAAGGAGGAACCGCGTCGCGTCCTGCGAGAACGCCATTGGCTTGGAACCCAGGCCCAATTGCAGCTTGAAGCCATGGATCGATTGGCCGCTGGCCGCGTCCCAAACGACGAGGCTGCCCTCCCGCTCGGTCGCTGCCTTATCCGGCTTGGCACCCAGGTTGCTACCGAGCTTCGCCGACGCAGGGGCCCGCGAGGAGGTGCTGAACGAAAGCAGCTTGGTGCCGTCGGCCGAGAACGCGACTCGTTCGGGAGTGGGCGTTTTCACGCTCCGTACCAGCTGTCCGCTCGCTACGTCCCACAGCTTGAGAGCCTCGTAGCTTCCGACGAGCAGGCGGCTACCGTCCGGCGAGAAGGCGATGCGAGTACTGGAGAAGAGCGTCCGCTCAGCAAGCGTCCGCTCCAGTCTTCCTGTTGCGGCGTCCCAGAGCCTCACTTTGTCATCGACCGTGAGCAGGCGGGTTCCCTCGGGTGAGACCGCCACGGATGAAACGGATGAGGATCGCCCTTCGAAGGTGCGTGTCTGCTGCCCGTTGGTCGCATCCCACAGCTTGAGCTCACTACCCAAACCACCGGAGAGAAGCCGCGTACCGTCGGGCGATATCGTGATGAGCGACCCGGACTTCGGCTTGAAGGTGCGGACCAGCTGGCCCGTCTCGACGCTCCAGACCTCCAGCCCGCGCTCGTACTCGTTCGTCAGCGCGTGAGCCCCGTCCGGCGAGAATGCAACAAACGGAGTGATTGACGATTTCAATCCCTGCGTGCCCAGGGTGTGGAGCGGAGTTCCCGTGGTGGCGTCCCAAATCCGCAGCGAGGCGTTGTCTCCTACCAGAACACGGGTGCCGCCGGGCGAGAACGCGGCCTTGGCCCTAAAGAGGAAGTCGCGAGCGGGCTCTCCGAAGGTCTGGAGGAGCTGCCCGGTCTCAGCGCTCCAGATGTTCACGAGCTTGTCGCCGGTGCCGGCGGTGGCCAGACGGTCGCCATCGGGTGAGAACACGGCCGAGTGGACGGCAGAGTGCAACGAGCCCCTGGCGTGCCGGAACATGCGCACGAGCCGGCCGGTCTCCGCGTCCCACAGCTTGGCCGCGTCCTCGCCGCCGCTGCTCGACAGGAGACGCCTGCCATCGGGCGAGAAGGCCACGGAGGCGACCTCGTTGCGCGAATCCAAATGCGCGTAGATGGTGCGGATGAGCCGTCCGGTGGCAACCTCCCAGAGCCTGACGGTCTTGTCCTCGCTGCCCGACAGTGCGCGGGTGCCGTCCGGCGACAGCGCGACCGCGGTGATATCGCGCTTGTGGCCCACGAAGGTGCGAACGAGCCGGGTCGTCGCAATATCCCAGAGCTTCAATGTGCCGTCCTTGCTGCCGGTCAGCACATGCGCGCCATCGCGCGTGAACGCGGCCGCCTTGACATCGCCCGAGTGGGAGAGCTGGGGAACGACCTCGATCCTGGCGCGCTCTTGTGCGTACGCCTCGGGACTCTGCAACACGATCCCCAGCAGGACGAGGGCAAGCACGGGTACATACCCCATCGACGCGGAGTCTCTCAGCATCGCGGTTCCCATTCGCACAAGATCCGTCATAAGCGAGCCCATTCGCGCGACCATCATGCAGAGCCTCTTACTGCGTGGTGGCGCACTTATTGCGGTTCAGCACATCCACGAGATCACGGCTGTCGGGGTAGGCCATGGCACCCTTGCGCCAGTACTCGCATGCCTGAGCGCCGTCGCCGCGCCTGCTCCTGCCATAGCCGAGCGAGGAATAGAGGCGGGCCATCTCCTCCTCCTTGCCCAGCTTTTTGTGCAGCGCCTGGGCGTCCTTGAGCGTCTCCTCGACCTCGGCGAGCCTGCCGCGGCTGTCGACGATCTCGGCCAGCTCGCGGTAGGCAAAGGCCATTGCTGGCTCGCGTCCCAAGGTCCGGTTGAGCGCCAGGGCCTCCCTGATCATCGCCTCCGCTCGCCCCTCGAACTCTGCACGCCTCTCCTCGTCGAGCTCGGCGCGTCGCCTGTAGTGCAAGCCGAGAAGGGTGTAGCTGGTTGCCAGGCCCACCCAGTGGCCGAGCTTCTTTTCCAACGGCACAACCTTCTCCAGCGCCTCGGTCTGCTGCTTGGTGGCTGAGCTACTCTGGAACAGGCCCAGACTCGAGCTGAATAGAAGTCGTCCTCCGGCGCCGCGTTCCCTATCGACGGCGGCGGCCTGCTCCTTCATCTCCGCGGCCTGGCCCGGGTCGTCGCGGTCCCTGTAGAGCCGCTCCAGCGCGCGGAGCAGCGCGCCCTGGTCCGGCCTTGGGGTGAGAGCGAGCGCCTGCTTGTAAAGCCGCTCGGCCTCGAAGGGCTCACCTCGGCTCTTGTTGACGGCGCCCAGCTTCTCGTAGTCCCTGGCCAGCTCCTCCTTCAGTCCCAGGGCCTCGTGCAGGGCGACGGCCTCCTTGAGCAGCACTTCGGCCTGATCGAGATCGTAGCGGTGCGTATCGGCCAGCGCCCGGTAGTTGGCGGCCATCTCCTTCTTGTGCTGCAGGCTCTTGTTGATGGCCAGCGCCTTGCTGATCACGGCCTGGGCCTCGTCGTAGTCGGTGGTCCTGTTGTGCAGATCGCCCAACCAGGCATAGCCCGCGGCCATGCCGTCCTTGCGGCTCGCCGCCTCGTAGAGGGCGATTGCCTTCTCGAATGACGCCTTGGCGCTCTCGAACTCGCGGCGGATCGAGTCCATCGTGCTCTGGGATGGGGTGCCGCCAAAGCTTGCCGACCCGCTCGCGTCCAGTCGCACAAAGCTCAGACCGATTATATGCACCCTGCCCAAGAAGAGCGCGGCAGCGCCGGCGGCCGCCTTGTTGTGGCGCTCGCCCAGGGCTATCGCCCGCTCGAAGCTCTCTTTGGCGCCGGCGAGATTGCCACCATGCCCTTCCACCAGGCCGAGCACGACCCAGGCGTTGGGCGACTTCGGATCGAGCTTGCCAGGATCGACCTGCATCGCCTCCATGGCGCCGAGCTTCAACAGATCGACCTTCGCGGGATCGAGCTTCTTGGCCGGCTTGGCAGGCGCCTTTTCGGCCGTCGGCGCGTCGGGGGCCTTAGGGGAGGGAGGGGTGCGAGGCTTCGCGGCCTTGTCCCCCTTCGACGCCTTGGCCTTCTTGGCCGCGGGCTTTGCCCCTTGGTCCTGCTCTGCGGTTTGAGCTGCAACCGGAAGGCAGATGGAGGGGCAAAACAGCAGGGCGGTCGCGAGGACGACAGCTTTGCCCTGACGTCCAATGCGTACGAATCTCCCGCCGCTCGCAGTCGCCACGGTCCCCTCCTCCGCACGAGCCCGATGGTCTCTGTCCACCGTGTTCGCCAAGAATGGGGCGCCCATGCGGCAATGACACTTTCGCACGTAGTCCATGAGCGGGCTGAGGACGAGCTGTCAGTTGGTCGTCAGGATGGTGCGGCCTATGATGCCCTCGACGGCAACGAGGTGTGGGACGGCGGCGCGATGAGCCTCAAACTCGGCGGGGTGCATGTTGCGGGCAACGCGGCCGCCGGGACGGCCGTGGTGGGCGGCATTGGCCTTGCCGGCTTCTCGTTCTATGCCTTCGCCCCGTGGACGGCCGTGGTATCGTGCCTGCTCGGATGGGCTATGCTGGCCATCGCTGCCGTCGATGCCCGGAGGTTCACCATCCCGGACGTCCTGTCGTTGCCTGCGATTCCTGTCGGGCTGCTGGCGTCGGGCTATCTCGTCGATCCCTGGAGCAGCCAGCTTGTCGGCCTGGGACACGCGATCGGAGCCTGCCTGGGCGGGGCCGCCTTCTGGCTGGTGCGCGAGGCCTATTGGCGCTGGCGCGGGCGCGAGGGGTTGGGCTTGGGCGACGTCAAGTTGGCCGCGGCGGGTGGCGCCTGGGTCGGCTGGGAGCACTTGGCCGACGTGGTGCTGCTCGCCGCTGCGGGCGCGCTGAGCTTCGCCATCGCCCTGGCCGTCGTCCGGCGCGGACGCCTGTCGGGAGGCGAGAGGATACCCTTCGGGGCCTTCCTGGCGCCGGCGATCTGGATCGTCTGGTGCCTCCGCGCCTGGGCGCAGGGCCTGTAGCAGCAACTCAGGGCTCCCCTGTCGTGGCGCCTACTGGCTTGGTGCGTTGCCGTTCTGGAGTCCCAGCCTTGCCTTGAGGGCGGCGATCGGTCCGGCAACGGTCGGGGCTGAGGGTGCCCCGCTCTTGCCCTCCAGGAGGACGACTCGGCTGATGCCGCTCTTGGCCTCTGCGGAACGTACGATCAGGTGCCCCTCGTGACGCAGCAGCCGCTCCAGGAGCCGATCGAGCGATCCCACGAGGCGGCCCGAGAAGCGAACCGTCTGCTCAGGAGGCGCGTTGCGCTCCACGGCGAAATCGAAACGCGTTGCGAGCACCGCCAGCACCTCGTCGACGCTGGCGTCCGTCGTCTCGATGACGACCCGGCCCGGGTCGGCCGCCTCCACCAGGCGCGCCTGCCCGGCCCAAACCGACGGGGCAGGCGCCCAGCACCCAAGGAGCAGGGCCAATCCTCCAATGCTCGCGAAGCGTGCCGGGCGCATGGGCCGTCTCCTCGGCTCGATCCGTCGTCTCGGCGCCGCCGGCCTGCCGGCGCCTCGGGCCATCATACCTCAGTTTCGCGGCCGTGCAGCCTCCGGCTATGCTGCCGCTGCCGGCTGGTCCGTTCTTCAGGTAGGCACGGTGGGTGCAGTCGTATATGTTGCGTGGGCTGCGAGACGGCATCGGAGCAGCGACTGCAACAGAGGGAGAGGCAAATGTCCGCCGCCGGCACCTGGAAATTGGCGATGCAGACCCCGATCGGCGAGCGCACGGTGACGCTCACCTTGCAAGCGGCCGGCGCCTCCTTGACGGGCAAGTTGAGCGCCGAGGACGGCAATGCCGTGGACATCTACGACGGCAAGCTGGCGGGCAGCACGGCATCCTGGAAGGCCAACATCAAGAACCCGATGCCGCTCACCCTGGAGTTCACTGGCGATATCGACGGCGACCGGATCGCGGGCACCGTGAGCGCCGCGGTCGGCAGCTGGCCGTTCACCGGCGCCAAGGGCGCTTGAGGGAATGGGATATAGGGGAATGGGGAGTAGGGAGTGGGAATGGTTCGTCGCGCTGCGTTCTTCCCCACTCCCGATTTCCCCACTCCCCACTCCCGCTTCCTCGGCGATTCGACTCATGCTGCGAGTCATGACAGTCTGACGGCAGCGGCACGGATTGCGCTGCCGCGCATCAGAAGGACTTGCCATCATGGCGAAGAACAAAGTGGCCGGCGACGACCGTCGCGCGGGCGCAGTGAAGACCCGCTCCCAGATCAAGAACCCCATCACCGGCACCTGGACCAAGCGCGACGACAAGACAGGCAAGTTCATGGACGTGAAAGCCGATCCCAAGCCGTTCAAGGGCGTGCGCAAGGCCAAGGGCGCCTGACCCGCAGGTGTGAGTTGGGTTAGCCGCGCAGCGGCATAAGCCCAACGTTATTGTCT
Organism: Hyphomicrobiaceae bacterium; assembly: GCA_044868325.1. Lineage (GTDB taxonomy): Bacteria > Pseudomonadota > Alphaproteobacteria > Rhizobiales > Hyphomicrobiaceae > AWTP1-13. The sequence continues at coordinate 4,379 of JBIOWI010000258.1, read as the reverse complement.
GCCATGTTGGGTTACGGCCCTTCGGGCCTAACCCAACCCTACGGGCCGGTGAGAGGCCGCGCAGTGGGCGTCGTTCAGGGCCTGAGCCACATCACGTTCATCGTCCGCGACCTGGACCGGATGGAGCGCCTCCTGACGGAGGTGCTCGACGCACGCAAGGTCTACGACAGCGGCGCCGTCACGTTCTCGCTCTCCAGGGAGCGCTTCTTCCTCGTCGGTGAGGCGTGGATCGCCGTCATGGAAGGCGAGCCGCTGCCGTCCCGCACATACAACCACGTTGCCTTCAAGATCGAGGACGCCGACTACGACGGCTGCATCGCCTGCATCCGTGCCCTCGGACTCGAGGTCAGGGAAGGGCGTCCGCGCGTCGAGGGCGAGGGCCGCTCGATCTATTTCTACGACCACGACAACCACCTGTTCGAGTTGCACACCGGCACGCTGCAGGAGCGCCTGGCGCGCTACGGGCAAGGCAAAGAGCCGCGCTGAAGTACCGCCGGTGTCAGACCCTTTGGGTCTATCGCTGTAGCTCCGCGCCGTTGTTGGGCTCAGTGCCTTCAACACCGTTTGCGCTATGGTGTCTGACCCGGAGGGTCAGACACCTGGGACCGACGTCTTTTGTCGGGAATCGCGGGCGTTGCTATACGGCTGGAGAATTCGAGGGCCAAGCGGACGGCACGCCATGAGAGAGCTCTGGGCATTGATCCTTGTCTGCTCCGCGGTGTTCTCCGCCTTCGCGACGGCCATGCTGGTGGTGCTCGTGCACAGCGGCCGCCACAAGGACATGGTGACCATCACCGCGCTGGCGGTCGTCGGCGGTTGGCTCGTCTTCTATCTGGCCCTCAAGCTGCTGATGGCCATTCCGAAGAAGAAGGAGGACATCTGGTAGCGCGGGAAACGGGGTCAGACCCCTCGCGCCCGGCGTCGCATTTTCATCGAAGGTTGGAGGCGAGGGGTCTGACCCCGTCACGCCTGCCCTCCCCGCGCGGCGAATCTGGAGCCCTGCCCGCACCGGGACGTTGACCTCGGCAATCGCCCCCAGCACTGTGGCCTGCGGTAGTGCTTGGCACCGTGGGGGAGGTCATGAGCGGTGTTCTGCTGGGGGTCCTTGTCTATCTCGTCATCCAGTTCGCGGTGGCGATCCTGGTCTCGCGGCGCATCAGGAGCGAGACCGACTATATCCTCGGCGGCCGTCAGATCGGCGTGGCGCTCGGCGCATTCTCCGTATTCGCGACCTGGTTCGGCGCCGAGACCGTGCTGGGCTCGGCGGGGCGCGTCTACGGCGACGGCATGTCCGGCGCCCAGGGCGAGCCGTTTGCCTATGCCGTGGGCATCGTCCTGATGGCCGCACTGTTCGCCGCGCGGCTGTGGCGGCGCGGCCTCGTCACCTTCGGCGACCTGTTTCGCGACCGCTTCTCCCCCGGCGTCGAGCGGCTGACGGTGATCCTGCTGGTGCCCGGCTCGGTACTGTGGGCGGCGGCCCAGATCCGCGGTTTCGGCCAGATCATGGGCGCCACGGCCGGCATGGACCTCACCACCGCCATCGCCCTCGCGGCGGCGGTCGTGATCCTCTACACGGTGGTGGGCGGCCTGCTCGCCGACGTCTACTCGGACTTCGTGCAGGGCATCTTCATCGTCATCGGCCTCGCGGCGATGTTCGTGATGGTCTTGATCGAGGTGGGCGGGCCGGTGCAGGCGTTGGCCGGGATCGAGACGGCCCGGTTCGCGCCGATCAAGGAGGACCAGTCGCTGCTCGATTTCCTGGAGCAGTGGGCAATCCCCATCTGCGGCTCGCTGGTGGCGGTGGAGCTGATCTCGCGCGTGCTGGCCTGCAAGTCGGCCGACGTGGCGCGGACGGCCACATGGCTCGGCGGCATCGGCTATCTGCTGGTGGCGCTGATCCCCGTGTTCTTCGGCCTCGTGGGCCCGCAGCTGGCGCCGGGCCTGGAAGAAGCCGAGCAGATCGTGCCGACGCTGGCGCAGAAGTATCTGCCGACGCTGCTCTACATCATGTTCGCCGGCGCGCTCATCTCCGCCATTCTCTCCACGGTGGACTCCGCCCTGCTGGCGGCCGCCTCGCTCCTGTCGCACAACATCGTGCTGCGCCTCAGACCCGATGTCAGCGAGAGCGGCAAGGTGGTCATCGCGCGCAGCGGTGTCGCCCTGCTGGGCCTCGTGGCCTTCGCGCTGGCGCTGCAGGCGGAGGGCATCTCCGACCTTGTGGAGTTGGCCTCCGCCTTCGCCACGGCCGGCATCTTCGTGGCGTTCGCTTTCGGGCTCTTCACGGGATGGGGCGGCGCGGCCAGCGCCTACGCCGCGATCCTCGCCGGCGCCCTGGTCTGGGCCGGCGGCAAGTACCTCATCGAGCTGCCGGCGCCCTACCTCGGCGGCGTGCTGGCCGCCGTGCTTGCCTACGCGGCCGTGGCTGTGGCGACGCGCTTCGTCTCGGCAGAATCGAGAGCGTAGGGCGCAATCGTGCGGAGCGCGATTGGGCCGATTCTGTCCCGTGAGATTGCACCCTACGATGCCAAGAGCGCCGTGAGGTCGCGCACGGTGCGGTCGGGCGGCAGATCGGGGTACTCGTCGGGAGCGCCGGTGCGGTTCACCCATATGCAGCGGAAACCGTAGGCCTTGGCGCCGGCGATGTCCCAGCGGTTGGACGACTGGAACGAGACGTCGGCCGGGTTGCCGCCGAAGCGGGTGGTGATCTGCTGGTACACCCTGGGGCTCGGCTTGAAGATGCCGGCCGACACCACCGAGATCACGGCGTCGAACATGCCATCGAGCTTGGCCCCGCGCACCGCGTCGGTGAGCATGTCGGCATCTCCGTTGGAGAGGATCACCAGCCGGTCGCCGCGCGCCTTGAGGGCGGAGAGCACGTCGCGCACCTCGGGATAGGGGTCCATGGTCCGGTAAGCCTTGAGCAGGTTCGCCCGCGCGTCCGTGGAGATGCCACCCCCCACCATCTGGATGGCGTGGTCGAGGCTTCGCTGGGCCAGCATCCAGAACATCGCCTGCTTGCCGGCGAGGCTGTACACCCAGGTATACTCCAGGTGCTTGGCGCGCCAGATCAGCGACAGCTCCTTCCACTTCGGCCCGATCGAGTCCTTCTGCCGCTCCGCGGCGGCGTGCACGTCGAACAGCGTGCCGTAGGCGTCGAAAACGTAGAGCGCCATGAAGACCTACCTCCCCTTGCCCCGGATCAGGTGGATGATACCGGAGAAATCCGTGGCACCCTCACCCCACGCATTGTGCATCGCATAGATCTGGGCCGCGGCCGCGCCAAGGGGTGTGGTGGCCCCAGCGGCCGACGCCGCCTCCTGCGCCAGCTTGAGGTCCTTCAGCATCAGAGCCGAGGCGAAGCCCGCTTTGTAGTTGTTGTTGGAGGGGGCGGCGGGCACCGGCCCCGGTACCGGACAGTAGCTGGTGATGGCCCAGCACTGTCCCGACGAGGTGGAGGCCACGTCGTAGAGAGCCTGGTGCGAGAGGCCGAGCTTCTCGGCCAGCACGAACGCCTCGGACACCCCGATCATGCTGATGGCGAGGATCATGTTGTTGCAGATCTTGGCCACCTGCCCCGCTCCGGCCTCGCCGCAGTGGATGATGCGCTTGCCTATGGCCTCCAGGACGGGCTTGGCCCTGTCGAAGGCCTCCTTTGCGCCGCCGCACATGAAGGTGAGCGTGGCCGCCTCCGCACCGCCCACGCCGCCCGAGACGGGAGCATCGAGCGAGAGCATCTGGGCGTCTGCCGCCAGCCGGTGCGCGGCCTTGGCAGAGGCCACGTCGATGGTCGAGGAATCGATGAACAGCGTGCCAGGCGTGGCGGCCTGCAGCACTCCACCACCCCAGACGGCGAGCGTGTCCTTGCCTGCCGGCAGCATGGTGATCACGGCATCGACGCCCTTCGCGGCGTCCAGGACAGAGGAGGCGGCCGTGACGCCGCGCGCCTCCGCCTTGGCGACGTTGTCCGCGACGAGGTCGAAGCCTTGGACCGCGTGCCCATGCTTGACAAGGTTGGCAGCCATGGGGACCCCCATGTTGCCGAGCCCGATGAAGCCGATCCTGGCCATTCGTGTCCTCCGTCGGGGTCAGGCCTTGCGGGTCTGACCCCTTTGCGCGCCATTCCTCACCCAAGCATAGCCACTCCGGTGAGATGATGCATTCGTTGTGCCCCGGGGCAAGAATTGGGGCATCTTACGAGAGCATTCGTGGTTGCACATCACACGCCCTGCAGAGCGCAAGAAATGCGCCCTGCGGATCGTAAAGGATTACCAGACCGTCGCGAACTATACGACGGACCTCCGGAGCGGGCGGGTCTGCCCTAGGCCACGAGCGTTCAGCGAACGTGAACTCAATCTCCGGACCCTCGAGAATCCTGACCG
>JBIOWI010000257.1:0-7526 GCA_044868325.1 Hyphomicrobiaceae bacterium | reverse complement strand
AGCGCCCGCCCCGGCGAGGCCACCTTCAGCCTCACCACCAGACCCACACCCAAGCAGCAACAGGCCCTCGACCTCGTCGCCGCCATCGCCGTGTAGCCAGTGCCGCCCGCCCCGCTTCAACCCCAACCGGTTGAAGCGCAAGGAAAATCGTCACCGGCTCCCGGGAACTTCGGGTTAGCGAAAGACTCGCGAGTGCTTCGCGTTTCAGTGGCTTCGAGGGCGACCTGGGTCGAGCGGTGCTTGGGGACCTGTTGCTTACCTCCGCCCTTGAGAATCGGCGCCATGCAGAAGGACATCTGGAGCAGGTCCAGCGCTGCTTTCCTTCGCACTATATGGCCTCCTGGATTGATCTACCATTTGACTCTGGGCACCTGAGGGGCGTGCCGGAGATGCTCGTCGCCCTGATTGCGGATCAGACGCATGGAGATATCCTGGAGCCGGAGACAAGATCAGCTCGCTATCCTGTCGGTGCTCGCGTTGAAGACAATGAGTTCGTTGCTGCGTTTGCGCCCGGTGTCCGCGGCGAGGGAGGATTGCGCGCCAACGTGCGCTCGGATCACTTTGATGAGGAGACGAGGATAGGCCTGGATCAGCTGCTAACTGTACGCTTGGCGCAACATTGCGGAGAGGCACCAGGCAAGGCCGTGGGCAAGGGTGACCCCGCTCCCATTCCCAATCAGCGTCCAATCGCAGCTGTCGCGGCCAGCAATTTCCGCGAGAACCTTCTGGTCTTTTTCGATTGCTATGGCCGCAACCAGGCTATCTCCCGCTTGTCGTTATTGCCTATGCTCGAAGCGGCAATAGCCATCGGTCTGACCACCGTCGTTCTATCGACCATCGACAGATGACGATATGGCCGCCATTCTATGGCGTTGCCATCTATCCCAGTGACATCGGCACAAGCTGCGGCCTCGCGACCAACGAGTTCGGGCAGGTGCTGCTGGAGGATGGGTCTCCGATCCACGGCCTCTACGCGTGCGGCAAAAAGACATGGCCTCGATCATGGCCGGGGTCTATCCGGGGCCGGGATCACGATGGGACCAGGCATGGCGTTCGGCTTCATCACTGCCCGCCACGCCGCAGCCGATCTGGGAACTTCGGACTAGGCCGAATGGGTCAGACCGTGCGGGTCTGACCCCATGCCGCGACCTCGCGGCCCGACTCAAGTAGGCTCGCTCCTCATCCGAGGGGGCAAACCTTGCGAGATGCCGTCGCCGATCCTAGCGTGGCTGCCATGGGGTCAGACTCGCAGGGTCTGACCCCGACGCCGGCCTCATACAACATCATCTGCGGCGACTCCCTCGCCTGGCTTGGGGCACGCGCAGCCAGTTCGATCCACGCCATCGTCACCGATCCGCCCTACGGGCTGAAGGAGTACTCCGACGTCGAGAAGCGCAAGCTTCGCAACGGCCGGGGCGGTGTGTGGCGCATCCCGCCGGCGCTCGACGGCTGCCGGCGCAGCCCGCTGCCGCGCTTCACGGTGCTGGACGAGGGCGACCTAGCCGCCCTGCGGGCGTTCTTCGAGAGGTTCGCGCGCGAGGCGCTGCGGGTGCTGGTGCCGGGCGGGCACCTCATCATCGCCACCAATCCGCTGCTCTCCCACCTCGTCTACATGCCGCTGATGGGGGCCGGCTTGGAGAAGCGCGGCGAGATCATCCGCCTCGTGCAGACCCTGCGCGGCGGCGACCGGCCCAAGAACGCGCACCTGGAGTTCCCGGGGGTGAGCGTGATGCCCCGCTCGGGCTGGGAGCCGTGGGGCCTGTTCCGCAAGCCGTGCGAGGGCCGCGTGCAGGACAATCTGCGCAAGTGGAGAACGGGCGGCCTGCGCCGAGTCTCGGATGCGGAGCCGTTCGGCGACGTGATCCGCTCGGCACCCACGCGCGCCGAGGAGCGGCGCATCGCGCCGCACCCCTCGCTGAAGCCGCAGGCCCTTATGCGCCGGATCGTGCACGCCGCGCTCCCGCTCGGCGAGGGCGTGGTGCTCGACCCGTTCATGGGCGCCGGCTCCACCGTCGCCGCCTGCGTGGCGCTGGGCTACGAGGCGATCGGCGTCGAGCTGGATCCGGCGTACTTCGACATGGCGAAGGCCGCGATTCCCGCTTTGGCCGGTCTGCAGGTGGAGACGATGCGCGCTTCCGCTGTCCGAGCGCCAGGGCGCGCCGCGTCCCGAAGAGCTGCCCGAAGAGCGGTTGCGGAGACGCCCTAGGCAGGACGAGCCTGGCGCTGTTGCTCGATCAGCCAACGTTTGTCTTCTTGCAAGCGGCACAGATCCGCTCGATGTGGCGGTGGTCGGTGCCGCAGCAGCCCCCGAGCACATTGATGCGCGGAAGGCGAGCCACAATCGCTCCGTGCTCCCGGCCGAGCTCCTCCGGGTCGCCGGCGTCGAGGTCCGGCGCCTCGTTGAGCTCGGCGTGGCTGCGCCTGGAAGCGTTGGCGCGCAGCCCGCGGATGCGGTCGAGCCAGGGGGATTGGCCCGCCAGCGTCGCCTCGAAGTGCGTCGGGTGAGCGCAGTTGATCATGTAGTAGGCGGGCGCGCTGCGTGTGGCCTCGTCCACCTCGGCGACGGCCTCCGCGAGACGCTGCCCGGTTGGCAGCCGGCCGTCGGTCTCCAGCGTGAAGGAGATGGCCACCGGCATGCCGGCCGCCTGCGCGGCCCGCGCCACGCCGATCGCCTCGCTGGCGTTGGTCATGGTGATGGCGGTCACCATGTCGGCTTCCGCCGCGGCGAATACGCCGATCTGCCTGGCGTGATAGTCCTGCGCATCGTCCGGGGTCATCGACGCGCCCGGATCGTAGCCGTCGCCGCGTGGGCCGACGCAACCGCTCACCACGATGGGCGTGCGCTCGCCCTGGAAAGCCGTGCGCAGCTCCTGCATCAGCGCGATCGATCGGGCATTGGCGGAGGCAAGCGCACCGGCCGAGTAGCCGAGCTTCTCCCCCCAGTCGGCGCTGGCCCGCCATGTCGGGCTCTCCAGGATGAAGCCCGTGCCGTTGGTCCGCGCGATCTCGGCGTAGCGCACGAAGTACCGGCGCAGCGCCGCCGTGCCGGCCTCGTCCTTGAGGAGGTGGAAGGCTGCGAAATGCGGCAGCTCCAGGCCGTCGTGGAAGATCAGCGTGGTCTCGATGCCGCCGTCGGTCAGGAACAGCCCGCCGCCCAGCTGCGGCAGGCTTTTTCTGTATTGGCTCATGATTTGTCTCCAGGATCGGTTGCTCGTTGTGCGCGGTAATGACGGCGCAGCACGTGGATGTCGAGACGACTGACGGTCCGGTTCGATCACTAAATGGTCACGAATGCGTATAGCCAACGATTTTGTTGTCCTGGAGGCCGCATTCGTGGTTCTGGCGGTACCCGACCTGGTGCGCCAGGGGTTGCGTGCGCTGTCGCGATGTGGCCTCCCTGATGCAGGACCGCGACAGCAGCAGAGGACCGCCCGTGACCGACCGCTACGCACGCTACAGCGCGCTCAAGTTCGCCCGCCCGCGTCCACGCATCCTGGAGGTGATCCTCGCCAAGCCCGGCCGGCTCAACGCCCTCGACGCGGACGGCCACCGCGAGCTGGCCGAGGTGTGGCGCGACATCGATCGCGATCCCGATACATCGGTGGCGCTGCTGCGCGGCGACGGCGGCGTGTTCTCGGCGGGCGGCGACTTGCGCATGGTGGAGGCGATGACGCGCGACTGGGCTGCCCGCACGCGCGTATGGAAGGAGGCGAGCGACCTCGTCTACAACATCGTCAACTGCACAAAGCCCATTGTCGCGGCCATCGAGGGGCCGTGCGTGGGCGCTGGCCTGGCGGCAGCGATGATGGCCGACATCACGGTGGCGGGTCGCCGTGCCCGCATCATCGACGGACACACGCGGCTGGGCGTGGCCGCCGGCGACCATTCGGCGATCGTGTGGCCGCTGCTCTGCGGCATGGCCAAGGCGAAATACTACCTCCTGCTGTGCGAGACCGTCACCGGCACTGAGGCCGAGCGCATCGGCCTTATCTCCATGGTGGCCGACGACGACAAGGTGGTGGAGACGGCGCTCGCCGCCGCCGAGCGCTTGCGCGACCTGCCGCCCGCTGCCGTGCGCTGGACCAAGCACGCGCTTAACAACTGGCTGAGGATGGCCGGCCCCGCCTTCGACGCCTCGCTCGCCATGGAGTTCATGGGCTTCTCAGGCCCCGAGGCCCAGGAGGGCCTGGCCGCGCTGAAGGAGAAGCGCCGGCCCAAGTGGGACCCGAGCGATCCATTCTGAGCGCGACCGGAAGCCTTTCTGCGCTTCGAGGCGAACGGCCATTGCCGCCGAGCCGGCACGACGGGCCGCACCGAGCGAGTTCAGCGCTCGGCCGTCGATTTGGCCCTGCATTGCCGGATGGCGACTTGCCAAGTCTTGCTTGAGGAGATCTCCCGACTGAAGCAGTCGAGGGTCCGGCGTGCGTTGTGCGTCCCACCGCAGAGTGCCAGGGCATTCGCCGTTGCCCAGGTGGTGCCGGCACCCCAGTTGACCTTTCCACGCATGATCGGCTCAAAGCACTTCGCGGGTTCCGCCGACGCCTCCGCGCCCTGGCAAAGGCGGCTGAGATTGGCGGCGGGCCAGGAGCTCGAACCCTTGTGGCTCGAAGGAATCTTGCCTTGCACGGCGAGCACACAAGCCGAGTTCTCCGCGACAGTGTCGTCGCCATCGGGAACCATGGGCTCAAGTTGCCCGGCGCGCAGCTCCTCGATCGTCTTGTTCGCCTCGATCAGCGCGGTCTTGGCCTCCTGCAATTCCTCCTTGATCCTTGAATCGACTGGCTGCTCCTTTGCGAGGAGCGCCTGCGCCTCGGCAGTCTTCTCACTCGCCAGCTGGGCGAGCTTGGCCTCGGCCCCGGCAATCTGGACCTTTGCGGCAGCGAGCTGAGCTTCGGCGCGGTCCTTTGCCAGTTGGTGCTTATGGGATAGCTCATTCGCCGATGCGAGCGCGCGCAGGGCTTCGTCCTTCTCGCGGCTCACAACAGCCAACTCTGCGCTGGCGCGTTGCTCGGCCTGCCGAAGCTGGGCGACAACGGTGCGCTCCTCGGCCAATCTTGCCGCCGCCTTGGCGGCGTCGGCTTCTGCAGCCAATCGGCGGTTGCGCTCGCGCGCCAGTTGCTCGACCGCATCATCGAGACGGACGGCCGTGGCCGCGGACGTGGCCGTCGCTTCCCGCAGTGCACCTCTTGCATAAGTATCGTGGTACGCCCATGCGCCGGCAACCAGGACGGCAGCTGCCGACCCGATCGCGATATCTCGAAGAAGTCGGCCGCGCTTGCCCGGCTCACGGGCAACGTGCCGTTGGAGGGAAGCGATCGCCGTGCTCTGACGGGATGGGTCCAGCTCTGCCGGCTCGAAGGCGCTGGCGGCTTCGTGCGCAACACCGTACGTACGTGTGCCGAAGCTCCAAAGGTGGCCCTCCAGATCGCGGCACGCGTAGAAGCGGCCTCCCAGGCCGTCGTCTTGCGGCTCAAGCTCGACCTTTGCGCCAGCACCTGCAGCACGTGCGTGATGGCCGGCAACATCTGGGACTGTCAGGTAGCACGTCTGCGTGTTGGCGCCGCCAATCGCTTCGGGCTGCACCATGAGGTCGTCGAGGGCCGAGCCGGCAACCGGACGCACAAGCACGACGCTGTCGCCAAGCCGCAGCGAGATGTATCTCACGCGGCCATCGAGCTCTTGCGCGCGATTGTGCTCCTGAAAGCCGAACGCCTCGCACAGCCAGCGCGCAGCGGCGCCGGCGTCTCGGTACCGCAGTACCGGCGTTATCGCCGTCGGAAGCGCCATTATCCACTCTGCTGAGCTGGCGATGTCGGCAGTTTACATACGAGCACATTGCACGCAGCTCACAGTTCCGTGCAATGGCCGGCGAGCGTCCGGACCGCAAACGCCGCATTCGCCACGCTGGACAACCTTCGGTAGCAGCCGGCACCTCTCTCCCGCTTCCGTTCGTCAGGTTTCGGTTTGCTGGCTGCCTGGACGGGCGAGCTTATAAGGTTTCGCCCCCGGTCGCTGGATTCCCGCGCAGCCTGGCGCAACCCATCTTACGTTGTGGCGTGCGCAGTTGCCTAGTCGAATGCCTAATCGAAGAACCAGGCGCTCAACCCCAACACGTTGCCGAAGATCACGATAGCGGCGAGCGCACAGCCCAGGACGTAGGCGAGCAGGTTCCAGCGCGCGTCGCGAATGTCCGGGCTCACGAACGACCTGATGGCCAGGCACCCGCTGACAGCGAGCGGAGAGAGCGCCGCCGCCACGAGCAGCATCGTCGTGGCGCTGTGCAGCGCGCCGAGGTGAGCGATGAGCTTCGGGTCGGGATTGTTATAGCTGGGCAGTCTGCCGAGATGGAGGGTCGCGCCCACGGTCAGGGCAGTGAAGGAGATCAGCCAAAGCCAGGGAACCAGCATCGCCAGCCCCAGAGCCGCACGCAGGGACAATTGCAGGACCTGCATTTCGTCTGCCTCCAGCCGCACGCGGCGTAGGTAACGGGGCAAGATCGCCGATCGCCGTCCCCTTCTCAACCGGGTTGGTGCACCCTTGGCCCGGCACCTCGCCGATTGGTCGCCGCAGGCCCGGCAACGGTTCATCGCCAGAAAACAGAGTCAAATGATGTCTGCGATGCGATGAGAGGATCGCCACAGACCAAACAAGCGGTGGGGAGAACAACGCCCGGCGTGGAACATCCTTGGCCCTGAACGGTTAGCTGGAGGCAGCGGGTCAAGGAGAGCTTGTTCGATGCGCAGGATGGCCGGAGCGCTTCAGCTCGGAAGCGTCCTATTTTTGATGGGCAGCGGCAATCCAGGGATCGCCCAGGGCTGGCCACCGTGGGCCCAGGAGGCGTTTGGGCCACAGTTCCACTACAAGCCGCGCGAAGAGGCGCCGGAGCCGAGGTTTCCGCGAGAGCAGCGCGATCCGATAAATGACGTTCGTGATGGAGGAGAACGCCCCGCGATCGCCCCGTCCGCTCCTCCAGTGGTCTCATTCGCCCATGACTTCCCGGCCAGTTCCATCGTGATCGATGCTGGCGCGCGCAAGCTCTACTACGTCCTGCCGGACAAGCGCGCGTACGAGTATTCCATCGGAGTCGGCCGCGAAGGCTTCAACTGGACGGGAACGGAGACGGTCAGCCGCAAGCAGGCCTGGCCCGATTGGCATCCCCCGGCCGAGATGCGCGAGCGCGACCCGCGGCTGCCGGCACGGATGACGGGCGGTATCCGCAATCCACTGGGTGCCATGGCTCTTTACCTGGGCAATACGCTCTACCGCATCCACGGCACCAACGATCCAAGGTCGATCGGCCGCGCGGAGTCCTCGGGCTGCTTTCGCATGCTGAACCCGGAGGTTCTGCACCTGGCATCCATCGCCGAGATCGGCACGCCCGTCGCCGTTGTGGGCTCTTTGTCCGAAGGCCGCCGGGACATGAGCCGGCTGCCGGGCCAGGGAAGGCCAGCTGTGTCCGCGCAGGCGGATTGAAGGGAAGGTGTCAGACCCTCCGGGTCTGACACCATGGCTCCGACGCCGGTTTG
>JBIOWI010000256.1:0-3362 GCA_044868325.1 Hyphomicrobiaceae bacterium | reverse complement strand
AGGCGGACGCTTCCCTCGCCGACCGAACAGAGCCCGGGGTGGCTCAGTCGTCGCTCTCCTCGATACGCTCGACCCGGCTCGGGTAGAACGCCAGGTGCTCCCCGATGGCTGCGACGGCCGGATAGGGCGCCTCGTAGCTCCAGGCGGCGTTCTCCGTGACGCGATCGCCCACACTCAGGCTGAAGTAGGAGGCGTCGCCCTTGTAGGGGCAGTAGGTGGCGTGCGTCGTGCGCTCGATCGGCGCCATGTCGATGTCGGCGCGCGGGATATACTGGACCGGCGCGTAGCCCGCCTCGCGCAGCGTCAGGGCGCGGCGCGTGTCAGCGACGACGCGGCCGTTGCAGGTGACGCGCACGCGCCGGGGGTTGGGCTCGATGGCGATGGGATGATCGGGGCCAGGAATCTTCATGTCGGGCTCGTGCTCCGCTCTGTCTCGCGAAAAGTTTGGCTCGTTCTGCCAAGTGGCTTGCCCGTGCTCCCAGGTCAACCGCAGCGCACCGAGGTTTGAACAGGGGTCAGACCATCGCGACTTGAGTGTGTATCTCCAGCCGGAGTGGCGAGGGGTCTGACCCCGCAATCAGCAGGTTGTCGCCGACATTTCCTTGCCGCCTGCCCGCCCCGGTCGCATACGATGGCCGCCCCACCCGGTCGCGAGCCCTCCAACCCACATGCCCGCCGAGTCCCCCGCTCCCCCGAATGCGTCTGCTGCGCCCGTGCCGAGCTTCTGGCGCGATCTCTCCGCCACGCACGCGGTAAGCGGCCTGATCGGCTTCCTGTTCGCGGCCAGCGGGCCGCTGGCGATCGTCCTGGCGACTGGCATGCGCGGCGGGCTGTCGGAGGCCGAGATCGCCTCCTGGGTGTTCGGCTCGCTGTTCATCAACGGTGCCCTGAGCGTCGGCTACAGCCTTGCCTGGCGCCAGCCGCTGGCGTTCTTCTGGACCATTCCCGGCACCGTGCTGGTCGGGCCGGCGCTGGGCCACCTGTCCTTTCCGGAGGTGGTAGGCGCCTACATCGCCACCGGTCTCCTGATGATGGCGCTGGGCGCGCTGGGCCTGGTGCGCCGCGCCATGGCCTCTGTGCCGATGCCCATCGTGATGGGGATGGTGGCCGGCGTGTTCCTGCAGTTCGGCCTCGACTGGGTGCGCGCGTTCCAGCTTGACCTCTGGATCGCCGCGGCCATGACGGCGGCGTTCCTGGCTGTCGGCGCCATCCCGAAGCTCGCCGCCCGACTGCCGCCGATGCTCGCCGCGCTGGCGGCCGGGGCCGCCGCCATCTACGTCGCCGGCAGCTTCGCGCCGGGCGATACCGGTGCGGGGCTGGGCCAGGGCGCGATCCTGGCCGCCCCTCTCCTCCAGCTGCCGCAGCTCTCCTGGGCCGCCATGGCCGAGCTGGTGGTGCCGCTCGCCATCACCGTGCTGGTGGTGCAGAACGGCCAGGGCATCGCCATCCTCACCTCGGTCGGCCACCGCCCGCCGGTCGACGCCATCGCCATCGGCTGCGGCGCCGCGTCCGTCGTGTCCGCCTTCGTTGGCGCGGTCTCCACCTGCCTGACGGGACCGGTCAATGCCATCATCTCCGGCAGCGGCGAGCGCCGCACCCAGTACACCGCCGGGGTGATGGTCGGCCTCTACGCCATGCTGTTCGGCCTGGTGGCGCCGCTGGTGACCCGCCTGATGCTCTCCACCCCGCCCGCCTTCATCGCCACCCTGGCCGGCCTCGCCATGCTCCGCGTGCTGCAATCCGCTTTCACAGTGGCCTTCCAGGCCCGCTTCGCGCTGGGCGCCCTGGTGACGTTCCTGGTCACTGTCGCCGGCATCCCCATCCTCAACATCGGCGCCCCCTTCTGGGCGCTGATCGCCGGCGCGCTGGTGTCGCTGGTGCTGGAGCGGGAGGATTGGCGCTTGGCTGGGCCCCGATAAGGCGGCTGATCGATCCCGTTCGGGATCACAAATATCGAGCGATCAAGTCACGCGACGCGTTCCCGCTCGGGAGCAAATCGCCGCCTGCCCGCGGGCACATCCGATCCTTCGCCGCTCGCCGGGGTCCAGAGCAAGATCGCGCTGGCGCTACTTCCGGATGGCCGGCTGGCGGACCCAGCCCCTGGCACTGGAGCGCCGACGACACACACATCCTCAAGGTCGCCGACCGGGAGCATCCGCACGACGCCATCTATGAAGCGGCAACACTGGACCTATCGCGAGCCCTGGGGTTTGCGACGTCCGAGGCGGCGGTTGTCGAGATTGGCGACGTGCGGGCCTTGCTGGTGCGCCGGTTCGACCGCGCTATGGACCGGGACGGCCGCGTGAGACGCTTGGCGTCCGCGGAGCCGCCCGCCGCCGTGTGACGGAGCGCTACGCGCGAGTGCTGGCGGAGGGCCTGAGCGCTGCCTTGGAGGAGCTGACCCGCAAAGGCCTGAAGCCCTTCGCCGACCTGATCGCTGCCAACCTGCGGCAGCTGCTGCCGGCGCTGGGCGTGGAGGTTCCGGTGGAGGCGAGGGAGCGCGACGCGTTCGTTGGGCGCGGCGGCGGCTGGCTCGTAAGCTGAGCGAGTCGCGCCGTTCTCAGTGCCGATCGGCGCCTGTCAGCAGCCTGTCAACGCTGCCCTGTTCTCGGTTGCCCGCCCTCCGCCAGCGCGCCATATATCCCCCATGCCCCGCACCCCCAAGGACAGCACGCCCCGGCCGCGTCCCTCGCGCGGCAAGTCGGGCAAGCCGCCAGCGCCGCCGCGTGAAGGCATGAGCGGCACGCCTGAGACCAAGCACTCCGCCCGAGGCTTTGCCGAATCTCAGGCGCCGTTCCTGCCTGAGCCTGTAGGGCGCCGCGGGCGCCACAGCGTCCCCTCCCCCCTTGTGGGGGAGGGACAGGGTGGGGGGGAATCACCAACTTCCGAGGTCGGGGCTCCCCCCACCCCTAGCCCCTCCCCACAAGGGGGAGGGGAATCCGCACAGAGTTCCGGGTTAGCGGCGCGATCCACGCTTCCCGCCCTGCGCCAGTCCGGGCCGCCGTCGCGCTCCATCGACGACATGACGGCCTCGCTCAACGCGCTGCTGGCCAAGCCGGACCAGCGCTCGCAAAAGGCCTGGGCCGTGCTCCAGCAGCAGCCGATGCTGGCGGAGCACCCCCTCGTCTCCGGCAGCCTGCCGGCGTTCACGCCGCACCGGCCGCCGCGCCCCGAGAAGTCCGAGGGCGGCATTCCCTTCAGGATCGTCTCCGAGTACGAGCCCAAGGGCGACCAGCCGGCCGCCATCGCCGAGCTGGTCGGGGGCGCGAACAGCCAAGAGCGCAACCAGGTGCTGCTCGGCGTCACCGGGTCGGGCAAGACCTTCACCATGGCGCAGGTGATCGAGCGCACCCAGCGCCCGG
>JBIOWI010000255.1:0-3058 GCA_044868325.1 Hyphomicrobiaceae bacterium | reverse complement strand
GCGTCGGCATCGACGACAACTTCTTCGCGCTCGGCGGCGACAGCATCATGTCGATCCAGCTGGTGAGCCGGGCGCGCCAGGCTGGGCTGCTGATCACGCCGCGGGCGGTGTTCCAGCATCAGACCGTTGCCGGACTGGCGGAGGTCGTGGGGCTGGTCGCGCAGGCTACCCCCTCCCCTACCTCTGACGAGGCCACGGGCGAGCTTCCGGCCACGCCGATCATGCGCTGGCTGCTGGAGCGCGAGGGGCCGCTCGATCGCTTCTGCCAGTCGATGCTGCTGCGCGTGCCTGCGGGGCTGCAGGGCGAGCATCTGGTCGGTGCGTTGCAGAGCGTGCTCGATCATCACGATGCGTTGCGGCTGCGGCTGGTTGACGGTGGTGGCCGCGCGGATTTGCGGCTGGAGGTGGCGCCCGCGGGGGCGGTGCAGGCGGGCGCGTGCCTGCGGCGGATCGAGGTCGTCGGGCTCGATGAGGAGGAGTTGCGGGCCTGCGTCGCGCGCGAGGCGGAGGCGGCCGAGGGCGGGCTTGCGCCGTTGGCGGGGATGATGGTGCAGGCGGTTTGGTTCGACGCCGGGGCGACGGCGGCGGGCCGTCTGCTGTTGACCATCCATCATCTGGCGGTCGATGGGGTGTCGTGGCGCATCCTGGTGCCGGAGCTTGCGGCGGCATGGAAAGCGATTGCGCAGGGACGCGTGCCGGAGCCGGCCGCACGGGGGACGTCGTTCCGGACCTGGGCGCGGCGGCTTGCGCTGCAGGGGCAGGATGCCAAACGGCTTGCGGAGCTTTCGTTCTGGAGCGGGATGCTGAGCAAGCCGTCGCTGTCGCTGGTGGATGGCGCGCTCGATGCGCACCGCGACGTGGGCGGCACGGCCGGACATCTCACGCTCACGCTGCCGGCGGCGCTGACGGCGGCGTTGCTGACGCGGGTGCCTGCGGCGTTCCATGGCGGCATCAACGAGGTGCTGTTGACCGGCCTGGTGGTGGCGTTGGCGGACTGGTGCCGGCGGCGCCGGCGGGACGCGGGCCAGGCAGCGGTGCTGCTCGATCTGGAAGGTCACGGGCGCGAGGAGGTGTTTGCGGATGTCGACCTCTCGCGCACGGTGGGATGGTTCACCAGCCAGTTCCCGGTGCGGCTCGATGCCGGCGCGCTCGATCTCGAAGAGGCGTTGGCGGGGGGCGAGGCGCTGGGGCGGGCGCTCAAGAGCATCAAGGAGCAGCTGCGCGCGCTGCCCGACCACGGGTTGGGCTATGGGGTGCTGCGCTATTTGAACCCGCAGACGGCAGCACAGCTTTCCGGCTTTGCGGCGCCGCAGCTCGGCTTCAACTATCTCGGCCGCTTTGCGGCACCGGCGGCGGCGGACTGGTCGGTTGCGGACGAGGCCGTGCGGCTGGGGGCGGGGGATGCGGCGATGCCGCTGGCGCATGCCCTCGAGGTCAATGCGCTCACGCTCGACGGCGCGGACGGACCCGCGCTCACGGCCAACTGGTCGTGGGCACCTGCGCTGGTGAGTGAGGCCGAGGTTCGTGATCTGGCGGAGCGCTGGTTTGCGGCACTGGCGGCGCTGGTTCGCCATGCGGATGCGCCGGGGGCGGGCGGGCGCACGCCGAGCGATCTGCCGCTGGTGGCGCTCACGCAGGCGGAGATCGAACGGCTGGAGCGCCTGTATGGGCGGATCGAGGACGTTTTGCCCTTGTCGCCGTTGCAGGAGGGGCTGCTGTTCCATGCGCTGTATGATGCGCAGGCTCCCGATGTCTATACGGTGCAGCTGGAGCTGACGCTGGCGGGGGCGCTGGACGGGGCGCGGCTGGAGCATGCGGCGCAGGCGCTGGTGGCGCGCCATGCCAGTCTGCGCGCGAGCTTCCGACACGCGGACCTTGGCCGGCCGGTGCAGATCATCGAGCCGCAGCTCACCGCACCGTGGCGAAGCATCGATCTGTCGGGATTGCAGGCGGCCGAGCGCACGGCGCGCCTCGCCGGCATCCTGACGCAGGAGCGTGCGGAGCGCTTCGAGCTTGCCGCAGCACCGCTCATCCGCTTTGCGCTGATCCGGCTTTCGGCCGGGGAGCATCGGCTGGTGGTGACCAACCATCACATTGCGTTGGATGGCTGGTCGATGCCGGTGCTGGTGCAGGAGCTGCTGGCGCTTTATGCGCACGGGAGGGATGGCGCGGCGCTGCCGCGGGTGACGCCCTACCGCGACTATCTCGCCTGGATCGCGGGGCAGGACCGCAACGCTGCGATTGCGGCCTGGCGTGAGGCCTTGGCGGGGCTTGAGGAGGCCACGCGCGTGAGCCCACGCGAGGGGGGTCATGCGGCGGTGGCGCCGGAGCCGATCACGCTGGCGCTGGATGAGAAGCTGACCGCGGCGCTGACGCGGCAGGCGCGCCGGCACGGGCTGACGCTCAACACGGTGCTGCAGGCGGCGTGGGCGATCCTGCTCGGGCGCCTGAGCGGGCGCGAGGATGTGGTGTTCGGGGTGACGGTGGCGGGGCGGCCGCCTGAGATTGCCGGCATCGAGCGCATGGTGGGGCTGTTCATCAACACGCTGCCGCTGCGGGTGAAGCTGGCGCCGGGCAGACCGTTGCTGGACCTTCTCAGGGAGGTGCAGGAGACGCAGTCGCGGCTGATGGCGCATCAGCATTTGGGTCTTGCCGAGATCCAGAGCCTTGCGGGATTGGGGGAGCTGTTCGACACGCTGGTGGTGTTCGAGAACTACCCGATCGACCGCGAAGGTCTTTCCGCTGACGCTGGCGGTTTGCGGCTGACCGGCTTCAGCGGGGTTGATGCCACGCATTATCCGTTAAGCCTTGCGGCGCGCGCGGGCGAGCGAGGGCTGCATCTGCGGCTGAGTTATCGGCCGGACCTGTTTGAGCGTGCGAGCGTGGAGGCGATAGCGGATCGGCTGGTTCGTGTTCTGGAGGGGGCGCTGGCTGATCCGGATCGTTCGATCGGCAAGCTGGATGTGCTGAGCGCGGCGGAGCGGCACACCATCCTGCGGGAGTGGAACGACACTGCGCGTGCGCTGCCTGCGGCGACGTTGCCCGAGCTGTTTGCGGC
>JBIOWI010000254.1:0-6018 GCA_044868325.1 Hyphomicrobiaceae bacterium | reverse complement strand
CGGCCGAGAAGCTGATCGTACGCGACAAGGTGCCGGTGATGATGGGCGCCTGGAGCTCGACGCTGACGCTGGCGGTGATGCCCAAGCTCGAGGAGTACAAGGTGCCGATGCTGGTCGAGACCTCCTCGTCCGGCAAGATCACCACCTCGGGCAACCCCTACATCTTCCGCATCAGCCCGACCTCGGAGATGGAGGCCAAGGCCTTCACGCCGCTCGTCAAGAAGATGGGCATCAAGAAGGCCGACTTCCTCGCCACCAACAACGACTTCGGCCTCGGAGCCTCCAAGGAGTTCTCGGCCATGGCCAAGGCCGAGGGCGTCCAGGTCGGCGTCATGGAGACCATGGACCCGAAGGCGACGGACTTCTCGGCCCAGCTTGCCAAGATCAAGGCGTCGGGCGGCGACACCGTGTTCGTCACCACCGCGGTCGAGCAGATCACGCTGATCCTGAAGCAGGCCAAGGACCAGCAGGTCGCGGCCCGCATCATCACCACCGGCGGCTCCAACTCGCCCGACCAGCTCATCCAGCAGGCCGGCGACGCGGCCAACGGTTCCTACCACCTGGTGTTCTTCACGCCCTGGTTCCCGGATGCGGTGAAGAACCCCGGCATCGCCACCAAGTTCGTGGCGCTGTGGAACGCGAAGGGGCACCAGGTCGGCGGCTTGACGGAAGGCTTCCGCGGCTGGGACGGCCTGCATGTCATAACCGCGGCCATCAAGGCCGCCGGCAAGGCGGAGCCGGAGGCCATCCAGAAGGCGCTCTGGGACGTGAAGGTGCAGGGCATCAACGGCGACATCGCCTTCATCAAGCAGGGCCCCTCGGGGCGCGAGAGCGCGCAGAACGTGCCGAGCGTCTACCTGGTGAAGATCGAGAACGGCAAGGTGGTGAGGCAGTAGCCGGAGAGCGGAAATCAGAAATCGGAAGTCGGAAGTCCGTCGCTTTTCTGACTTCTGATTTCCGACTTCCGACTTCACCCATGGACCAACTGCTCCAGCACCTCCTGAACGCGCTTATCCTGGGCGGCACCTACGCGCTCTTAGGGATAGGCCTGACGCTGATCTTCGGCATCATGCGGGTGGTGAACTTCGCGCACGGCGAGCTGTACGCCTTCGGCGCCTACATGATGTACCTGTGGGTGATGCTGCTGGGCGCCAACTTCTACCTCGCGCTGCCGCTCGCCGTGCTGCTGGGCGTCGCGCTGGGCGCGCTGATCGAGCTCGTCCTGCTGCGCCGCCTCACGGGCGCCGACATCGACACCACCATGCTGGTCATGATCGGCGCCTGGATTGCGCTCCAGAACATGGAGCAGCTCGCCTGGTCGGGCGTTGCCAAGTCGATCGACACGCCCTTCCCGTCCGCGCCACTGGTGCTCGGCTCGGTGTCCGTCTCATGGAACCGGCTGTTCGTGTTCGCCGTGGCGCTCGCGCTCATCGCCGCCACGTATGCGCTCATCAACCGCACCAGGATGGGCAAGGCGATGCGGGCGACCTTCCAGGACCGCGAGACCGCGGCACTGATGGGGGTGGACATCCGCTTTATTCACACGGCCACCTTCGCGCTTGGCTCGGGGCTCGCGGCAGCCGCCGGCGCGCTGCTCGGCCCCGTGTTCGTCGTCGTTCCCACCATGGGCGATCTCGCCTCGCTCAAGGCGTTCGCCATCGTCATCCTCGGCGGGCTCGGCAGCATCCCCGGCGCCACCGTCGGCGGGTTCATCCTCGCCTTCATGGAGGAGCTGGGGGCGGGCTACGTCTCCTCCGGCTACCGCGATGCCATGGGCTTCCTCTTGATCATCGCCATCCTGCTCATCAAGCCCACCGGCCTGTTCGCGCAGAAGGAGCGCATCGGGTGAAGCGCGCTCTTGCCATCGCCTGGCTGCTCTTCCTGGTATCGGTGCCGGTCTGGCTGACGAACCTCTACGTCCTGCACGTGCTCATCGTGACCGGCATCTTCATCGTCGCCGCGATGAGCCTCAACCTCCTCCTCGGCTACACCGGCCAGCTGAGCCTCGGCCACGTGGCGTTCTTCGGCCTCGGCGCCTACACCTCGAGCCTCGTCTCGCTGGGCTTCTCCGTGCACCTCTTGCCCGACTGGCAGGTGAGCCTCGACCCCAAGCCGGTCTGGCTCGCGATGCTGTGCGGAACGGCGCTGGCCGGCCTGTGCGGCTGGGCCATCGGCCGCATCTCGTTCAAGGTGCGCGGCGCCTACTTCGTCATCGTCACGATCAGCTTCGCGGAGGTGATCCGCCTCGTCGCCCTCAACTGGGTGGAGCTGACGCAGGGGCCGATGGCGCTCAACAACATCCCCTATCTGCGGCTCGGCACGCCGGACCTCTTCGAGGTCTCCTTCCTCCGTAAGCCCGCCAACTACTGGCTCGTGCTCGCCGTCGCCGTGCTCAGCTACGTCCTCATCCGCCGGCTGGTGAGCTCCCGCGCCGGCCGCGCCATGATCGCGCTGCGCGAGAACGAGCCGCTGGCGGCCTCCATCGGCGTGGATGTGACGCGCTATCTGGTGCTCGCCACCATCGTCTCGGCCGCCATGGCCGGAGCCGCGGGAACGCTTTACGCCCACTACGTGCGCATCGTCGATCCGGACGTGTTCCTGTTCATCTACACCGTCACCATGGTCATCATGGTGATCGCCGGCGGCAAGGGCACGCTGGCCGGGCCTGTGGTGGGCGGCCTCATCTTCGGCCTGCTGCCGGAGGCGCTGCGCTCGCTCCAGATCGGCCCCGAGGTGCAGTGGGTGATCTACGGCTCCCTGATGGTGCTCGTCGTCTACTTCCTCCCCCAGGGCATCGTCCCCGCCGTGCGCGCGTGGTGGGGGCGAATGGCGAACGGCCAATGGCGAATGGCGACGATCCATTCGCCACTCACCATTCGCCATTCGCCATTCGCCAGGCGATCCCCCTACGGCTCCTCCGGCAGCTTCCAAGCCCGGCATCGAGGCCGCCCGATGAGTGGTCCGACACCGGAGGCGGAGCTGGTCGTGGACGGCCTCACCATCCGCTTCGGCGGCCTCACCGCCGTCGAGGGCCTGAGCTTCGAGGTGAGGGCCGGCGAGGTGCTCTCCCTCATCGGCCCCAACGGCGCCGGCAAGACCACCGCGTTCAACGCCATCACCGGCTACATCGCGCCGGACGCCGGCACCATCGCCTACCGCGGCGCCAGGATCGACGGCCTGAAGCCCAACCGGATCGCCGAGCTGGGGGTGGTGCGCACCTTCCAGAAGACCAGCGTCTTCATGGGCCAGACCGTGCTCGACAACGTCCTGCTCGGTCTGCACCTGGCCTCGACGCAGACGCCGCTCGCCATCCTGCTGGGCCTTCCTTCCGTGGCGCGGGAGGAAAAGGCGCTGGCCGAGGAGGCCCGCCGCATCCTGGGCTTCGTCGATCTCGACACGCGCGCCGGCGACCTCGCCTCCGCCCTGCCTTACGGCGAGCTGCGCCTCCTGGAGGTGGCCATCGCGCTCGCCGCCAAACCGAGGCTCTTGCTGCTCGACGAGCCCGTCTCCGGCATGAACCCGGCCGAGACCGAGAGCTTCATGCGCCTGCTGGCCCGCATCCGCGCGCTGGGCATTACTGTCCTGCTGGTCGAGCACGACATGCGGATGGTGATGGGCGTGTCGGACCGCGTCGTCTGCCTCAACCACGGGCGCATCATCGCCGGCGGCTCGCCGGCCGAGATCCAGCGCCACCCGGAGGTGGTCCGCGCCTACCTGGGGGAGAGGTACGTCCGTGCTCAAGGTTGAGGGGCTCGTCTGCCGCTACGGCAAGGTGGCCGCCGTGCGCGAGCTGTCGATGCAGGTGAGCCGCGGCGAGCTCGTCGCCCTGATCGGCGCCAACGGCGCCGGCAAGACCACCACACTCAAGGCCATCTCCGGTGTGCGGCCACCGGCGGCGGGCCGCATCGAGTTCCTGGGCGAGGACATCGCCCGCGCCGCGCCTAAGCGCATCCTGGAGCTCGGCATCGCCCATTGCCCGGAGGGGCGGCGGGTGTTCCCCTACATGAGCGTGCTGGAGAACCTGGAGATGGGCGCCTACCTGCGCTCCGACCGGGCGCAGGTTGCGGCCGACATGGGGCGGCTGTTCGAGCGCTTCCCCATCCTCTCCGAGCGCCGCCACCAGGCGGCCGGCACCCTGTCGGGCGGCGAGCAGCAGATGCTGGCGATCTCGCGCGCCTTGATGTCGCGGCCGAAGCTGGTGCTGTTCGACGAGCCGTCGCTGGGCCTCGCCCCCAACCTGGTCGAGCGCACCTTCGATATCGTCAGGAGCATCCGTGCCGAGGGCGTGACCGTGGTGATGGTGGAGCAGAACGCCTTCGCCGCCCTGGAGCTGTCCGACCGCGCCTACGTGCTGGACCAGGGCCGCGTCACCATGTCGGGTCCGGGTCCGGCGCTGCTCAACGATCCGCACGTGAAGGCGGCCTATCTCGGAGGCTGAGCCTCGGCATTTATCCACCTCGGCATCGACGACGCCGAGGTGGCGTGCGGGGGGAGCGACTCGACGTAGGGTGGGTTAGGGCCGAAGGCCCGTAACCCACCGTTGGCAAGCACGATGGCTGCGATCGTGACATGGTGGGTTACGCCGCTTCGCGGCTAACCCACAGCCTGAAGAGAGGTGCGACATGGCTGTCACCGTCAATCTCGGCAGCCGCCGCGCGCTGGTCACCGGCGGGAGCCGTGGTATCGGCCGGGCGATTGCCATCGCTCTGGCGGACATGGGTGCCGGCGTGGCCGTGAACTACCTGAAGCGCCAGGACGAGGCTGACACCGTGGTCGATGCGATCCGCAAGCTTGGCGGCAAGGCCATCGCCGTGCAGGCAGACGTATCGGTCGGCGCCGAGGTCGCGGCCATGGCGGCGGCGGCGGAGCGCGAGCTCGGCCCCATCGACATCCTCGTCAACAATGCCGGCGTCGCCCTGCCCCGCGGCCTCGACGACCTCACCGAGGCCGATTTCGACCGCACCTTGGCCGTCAACCTGAGGTCAGCGTTCCTGTGCACCCAGGCCATCCTGCCCGGCATGCGTGCGCAGGGGTGGGGCCGCATCGTCAACATCTCCTCGGGCGCGGCCCGCGGCGGCGGCGTGGTGGGCGTGCACTATAATGCCTCCAAGGCCGGCCTGGAGGGCCTCACTCGCGGCTACGCGGCGCGGCTGGTCAGGGAGGGCATCACCGTCAACGCCGTGGCGCCGTCGCTGATCGACACCGAGATGCTCCCATCGTCCGCCGAGGCCGCAGCCAAGGTGCCGCTGGGCCGCCTCGGCCTGCCGGAGGAGGTGGCGCAGGCCGTTCTCATGCTCATCGGCAACGCCTACATGACGGGGCAGATGGTGGCGGTGAACGGGGGGATGCATTTCAATTAGTCCGTCGGGCGCGTCGGGCCGTCTGCGCGGCATGACCGGCTGAATCATGCGGCAGCGCGGATGGGGCGCGCGCGCTCGATGCGCTCGCGCTCTTCCAACGAGTTCATCGCCCTCCACAGGTCGGAGCGCCGCTGCACGTTCAGCCAGAACTCTGGGCTGTTGCCGAACACGCGCGCAAGGATCAAGGCGGTCGGCGCGGTCACGGAGCGACGGCCCTTGCACAGCTGGTTGACGTGCTTACGCTGAACCCCCATCGCATCGGCCAGGGCCTGCTGGGTGAGCCCCATGGGCTCCATGAACTCTTCGACCAGGATCTCGCCGACCGTTGCCGGCTTGCGCTTTGTCATCAGCATAGCTCGTCTCACCGGTAGTGCAGGCTTTGCAGTCTGACGGCAGAAAGTGGCACAAGATCGCCGACCGCTGCCCGTCAGGTGACCCCGTTCCCCCAACGCGTTTCGCCTCGCAGGCCTTGCCTCGAGGGTTTGCGAAGGCGAGGGAGCTGGGCGCAAACGCCTGGCTCTGGATAGTCCGGGGGCAGTCTGGCATCTGCGCCCAGCGCCGCATGAGGCTCCGGTGAACGGCTCCGGCGAGTCGCCCAACCGGCCTCGGATACACCGGGTCCCGATTGCGTCGGGCCCTCGTGCGGCCCCCGGCCCGC
>JBIOWI010000253.1:0-3296 GCA_044868325.1 Hyphomicrobiaceae bacterium | reverse complement strand
AGTCGCCCAAGAGTCTGATGCGGATGCTCGGTCCGCACGGCAACCCGCAGGCGAACAACCTCTTCGAGATCTTCATGCACCTGCAGGAGCACGAAGGGCTACGTCTTCGGACCAAGGCAGGTACAGCGGCCAGCGATCGTGCATCTCGTCAGAGTGCACCATAACTACGCCTGGCGGCCCCCGCCTTCCTCAATCCTCCTGGAACGCCGCCTCGCGCGTCTTGCGGAACCGCGGCACCACGATGAGCAGCACCAGCCCGAGCGTGGCGAGTAGCAGCCCCAGCGAGATCGGCCGGGTGACGAAGATCAGGGCGTCGCCCTCCGAGATGACCATGGACCGGCGCAGGTTCTGCTCCATCAGCGGCCCGAGCACGAAGCCCAGGATGAAGGGCGCCGCCTCGCAGCCGAGCTTTAGGAAGATGTAGCCTAGCAGCGCGAAAGCGGCGGTGAGCATCAGAATGCTCGGGTTCTGCAGCGTGGTGTAGGCGCCGACGCAGCACAGCACCAGGATCGCCGGGAACAGGATGCGGTAGGGCACGGCCAGCATCCGCACCCACAGGCCGATCAGCGGCAGGTTGATGACGATCAGCATCAGGTTGCCGATCCACATGCTGGCCACCATGCCCCAGAACAGCTCGGGCCGCTCGGTGATGACGGCGGTGCCCGGCGCGATGCCCTGGATCACCATGGCCCCCATCATCAGCGCCATCACCGGGTTGGAGGGCATGCCGAGCGTGAGGAGCGGCACGAACGAGGTCTGCGCCGCGGCGTTGTTGGCGGACTCGGGCGCCGCCACGCCCTCCACCGCGCCCTGGCCGAA
This sequence comes from Hyphomicrobiaceae bacterium, assembly GCA_044868325.1. Classification (GTDB taxonomy): domain Bacteria; phylum Pseudomonadota; class Alphaproteobacteria; order Rhizobiales; family Hyphomicrobiaceae; genus AWTP1-13. The sequence continues at coordinate 2,477 of JBIOWI010000253.1, read as the reverse complement.
GCGCTCGGGCGTACGGGAGACGCGCTTCTCCAGCACGTAGGCCGCGAACGAGCTCAGCACCGCGCCCCCGCCCGGCAGGATGCCGAGCACGGCCCCGAGCCCCGTGCCGCGCGCCACCGCCGGCCACGCGCGCCGGATCTCCTCGGGCGTCGGCCACAGGCTGCCGACGGCATAGCGCGCGCTGCGCTCGATCGCCGAGCGGTCCAGGTTGCGCATGATCTCGGAGATGCCGAACAGGCCCATGGCGATGGGTATGAAGTCGATGCCGTCGTAGAGCACGTCGATGCCGAAGGTGTAGCGCAGCGCCCCGCTCTGCACGTCGGTGCCGACGATGCCGAGCAGCAGCCCGAGGAACACCATGCCCACGGCCTTGATGACAGAGCCGTGCGCCAGCACCACCGCCGCCACCAGGCCGAACAGCATGAGGGCGCAGTATTCCGGCGACACGAAGCGGTCGCCGACGGCGGCCAGCGCCGGCGCGAAGGCGGCCAGCACCAGCGTGCCGACGCAGCCGGCGACGAGCGAGCCCACGGCCGCAATGGAGAGCGCCGCGCCGGCGCGCCCCTGCCTCGCCATCTGGTAGCCGTCGAGGCAGGTGACCACCGAGGAGGATTCGCCCGGCAGGTTGACCAGGATCGCCGTGGTGGAGCCGCCGTACTGGGCGCCGTAGTAGATGCCCGCCAGCATGATCAGCGCGCCCAGCGGCGGCGCGCTGTAGGTGATGGGCAGGAGCATGGCGATGGTGGCGATCGGCCCGATGCCCGGCAGCACGCCCACCGCCGTGCCGAGCAGCACGCCGATCAGGCAGAAGCCGAGGTTGACCGGCGTGAAGGCCGCGCCGAACCCGGTGGCGAGATGGCCGAGGATGTCCATCTCAGCGCACCCAGACCGGGGTCGGCTGGCCGAGCAGATGGACGAACAGGACCACCGAGAGCGCGCTCATGGCCAGCGCGAGTGCCGCCAGCTCGAACCAGCGCAACCCCTGCGCTGCCACCCCCGAGATCACCGCCACGGCGATTACGGCCACGGCGAGCCCCACGCGCTCGATCAGCAGCCCGAACGCGACGATAGCTGCGAGGATCAGCGCCTGCGGCCAGATGGCACTGCGCTCGACCGGCTCGCCCGCGACGACCAGCGAGCGCGCCAGCAGGAACCCGCCGATCCCCACCAGGGCGATGCTTATCATCATTGGGAAGAAGCCCGGCCCCATCTTGGCCAGGGTGCCGAGGGCATAGTTGCGCCCGATCCAGGCGCCGGCGCAGCCAAACGCAATGAATAGGACCCCTGACCAGAAGTCCTTCTGATCCTTTACGCGCAGCATGAAACGCCGGTCCTCCCCCGAGCCGGCCAGGTGTCAGAACCTCCGGGTCTGACACCGTAGCTCCAACGCCCGGTTCGCGAAACGGTGTCACTCCGCCTCGGGTCCAGACGCTGCGGCTCCAATGGCCCGGTTGCGGAACGGTGTCAGACCCGGAGGCGGAGGGTCTGCCCCGGACCTAGCGGCGCCCCCCTCGGCCGCCGCCCTGGGTGCCGCGGCCGAACACCTCGCGCGCCCAGCATGGATAGGCTGCATAGACACCGGAGGGGTCCTCGTGCCGGGCTCGCTCGCACTCGATCTGCTGCCTGGCAAGATGGCGCGACTGCGCGGCATGATCGGACTTCGCGCTGCGCTTGCGAGCGGTGTCCGCGTCCGCGTCCGGCGGGCTCAGCGTGAGCATTCCGCCCACGAGGATCGCGAAGGCAAGGAGTGCGCGCATGCTGGACTCCTGGGGTCGGGTTTGGTTTTGCGTGGATGGCATCAACGAACGGGGGCAGCCGCTTTCGTCTTGGCCGGCGTCAGCAGTCTCCACGCCACGGCCACTTCGCTGCGCGCGGCCGCGGCATGCCGGCAACATTGTTGAAACAACCGCACGAACGTAAATGGCAAGCTTGGCGATCTCAGGGCGCCGGAGGGCGCCACGGCGCGGATCACCACCCTCTCAAGTGCCGGAGCCAGCGCCCGGGGGCCGGTGGATCGGGTCGATCCACAGCACCGTCTCGGGCTTCTCCACCGGCTCGATGTCGAGATTGACGGCGATGGCCTCGCCGTCGCTGCGCACCAGCACGCACTCCAGCGGTTCGTCGGGGCTGGCGTTGATCTCCTGGTGCGGCACGTAGGGCGGGACATAGATGAAATCGCCGGGGCCGGCCTCGGCGACGAACTCCAGCTTCTCGCCCCAGCGCATGCGCGCCCGGCCCTTCACCACGTAGATTACGCTCTCCAGGTGGCCGTGGTGGTGCGCGCCCGTCTTGGCGTCGGGATGGATCGTCACCGTGCCGGCCCACAGCTTCTGTGCGCCGACCCGCGCGAGGTTGATGGCCGCCTTGCGGTCCATGCCCGGCGTCTGGGCCGTGTTGGGGTCGAGGCTGCCGCCGGGCACCACGCGCACGCCGTCGTGCTTCCAGCGCGGTTCGTGCTCCTGAGGATGCGCGTGGTT
>JBIOWI010000252.1:0-9173 GCA_044868325.1 Hyphomicrobiaceae bacterium | reverse complement strand
TGATCCGACACCCATGGCCGAGCATCCGCTTTGCCGCCAAATACCCGAGGTGGGAGCCGTATGCCTTAATTGGGCACGTACGGATCTGTGCGGGGGGCGTGAGGTAACTCACGTCCCTACCGCGATTGTGGCAAACTCGAGCGTTGTCGCTTGTTGGGTTACGCCGCTTCGCGGCCAACCCAACCTACGTTCACTGCGACGGCGCGGCGGCCTTCTTCGCCTCGGCGAGCGCCTGATCGGCCGACTCTCTTGCGGACACGGCTGCGGCAAGCTGGCCCTTGAGCTCGCCCACGGTCTTCTCCGCGGCGTCCTTGCCGGCCAGAGCGGCGGCGAGCTGCGCCTTCATCTCGCCGATCGACTGCTCGGCCGCCTTGCCGGCGGCTTGGAGCTTCTCGACCGACTGCTGCGCGTCCTTCAGCTTGCCCTCGATCGCCTTGGCGGCCTCCCCGCGGGCGGCCGCGACCTGCTCCACTGTCTGCACCCGCACGTACATGCAGCCCGAGCCGATCACCCCTCCCACCAGGAGGCTAGCGAGCCCGACTCCGATCAGCTTGTTCATCTCCCCTCCCTTATCAGTCGGTGCCCCGTACGCACGCCACACCGACGGCGGGCGAACTTCTAGCAGTCACGCTGGCCAAGACATACTCCTTTCAGGGCTATGCCCGTTATTGAGGCGGCGGCGGTGGCACATAGGCACCGATGCTGTCAGGCGATGCGCGTCGGGAAGGCCTTCCCCAGGCGGTGGGTCTCATCGGCAACACAGCTCACCCAACCTGTCGGCTTGCCGCCTTTGTCGCGTACAAAGTGTTTCTTTGGGCAGAGTACCTGAATAAGGTTATGTCTGAGGTTCAGGCATCGACCGAATATTGTCGAGCATTGTCGGGCGGAGGGTGTGGTGGCGTACTCCGGCTCATTGCTTTCTAAGCGCGGCATCCGGGCCATCGGAGCCGCGGCGGCAGGGTTGGCGCTCTGCGGCACGGGTACGAGCGCAGGCGCCGAGGAGCCGAAGGGGCCGCCCCAGGTGGAGATGTGGTCCGGCGGCGAGGCGTTCCAGCATGTCTGGTCGGTCTACGGCGGCGCCACCGTGGCGCCCTTCGGCGGCGTGCAGGACGACGGCTTCCGGCTGCGCGCGGTGCTGGGATACGCCGACTATGGGGCCGGCATCGCCGCGTTCGGCGACCTGCTGATCGGCTATCACATGCAGCTGGGCCCGGTGACCGTCAAGGTCTTCGGCGGCCTCACGCTCACGGAGCACGCCCCCGGCCTCGACGAGCTGTTCCCGGCGCTGTCCGGCACCGAGCACGGCGGCAAGGGCGTCGTGGAAGCCTGGTGGAACATCACGGACCAGGCGTGGGCCTCCGCCGACCTGTCCTTCGGCTCCACCCACATGGATTACGGCGGCCGCATCCGGCTGGGCTGGCGCCTGTGGCCGGAGCTGTCCGCCGGCCTGGAGGCCGGCTCCGGCGGCACGGCGGAGCCGGACCTGGAGCGCGACACCGCCCGCATCGGCGGCTTCCTGCGCTACGAATGGGCAACCGGCGAGGTGTCCATCTCCGGCGGCTGGGCCGCCGAGGGGACCTGGATGGACCGTGAAGGCCCCGCGCCGTTCGGCACCGTCTCCCTGCTGACACGATTCTGAGCTGCGATCCCGCACACGCGAGACTGCCCCTGCATTCTGCAGCACCCTTGGCCGCATCCGTGCTATCATGGGTGCACCGGACGCAGCGCGTTGGAGCCGCGAGGAATGCCGGGAGTGTCATGGGAGGAGTGACATGAGGAGCATTCTTCTCCCTGTGGACCAGAGCGAGACCATGCCCGCCGTCATGGAGACGGCACGGCTGCTCGCCGACATGTTCGCCGCCGCCGTCGAGGGTGTGGCGCTGCGGCCGGCGTTCGCCGACATCGTCGCGCCCGACCCCATCGTGGCGGTCACCATTCCGCCCGCCGACTGGAACGAGGCGGATTTCACGCGCAGCGTGCGCCAGGCGTTCGATGCGTTCGCGGCCGGGCATCCGGCGGCCCCGGAGAAGGCCCGCTTCCGCTGGCGCGGCGGCTCCCCCATCGACGACTCGGCGCTGGGCAGCCTGGGGCGGGTTCACGACGTGACGGTGCTCGGCCGCCCTGGCGGACGCGGCGCGCGCATGACCGCCATCGAGTCGGCCCTGTTCGACAGCGGCCGGCCGGTGCTGATGGCGCCGCCCACGGCGCCGGCGACATTCGCCGAGACCGTGCTGGTCCACTGGAACGCCAGCACCGAGACCGCGCGCTGCATCCGCTTCGCCATGCCCATCCTCAGGAAGGCGCGGCGGGTGTCGCTGATCGCCGTGGAGGGGGCCATCGTGCCGGGGCCGAGCGTCAAGGACGCGGTGGGCTACCTCGAGGCCAACGGCATCGCCGCCACGGACAAGACCGTGGCCGGACGCGGCAGCCGCCCTGGCGAGGTTATCCTCGCCGAGGCCGCCGCGATCGGCGCCGACCTGCTGATCAAGGGCGCCTACACCCAGAGCCGCCTACGCCAGATGATCTTCGGCGGCGCCACCAGCCACATCCTGTCGGCGGCGGAGCTGCCTGTGTTCTTCGCGCATTAGGGCGGGTGCCCACGAACGACCTTGCGTACGGTTCTGACATCCCAAGGGTGCTTGGCTGACGAAAAGGCATGAGGCTGCCGGTTCGGCAGGCTTCAGAGCGAACCTGCCGAAAGATCGACATCCTAAGGCAGAGGTGTGCCAGTGTCAGAAGTCTTGAGTATTTACATCGAACAATGTGCCGGGTGCGCGGCAGCCCCCCGCGTCGCTTGGCTACTGCGTAACGACGCGCGGGAGTTGCACGTCAACCTCTGCGCGCATCCTCCCAATGTCGTCGGAAGTGCGGGAGAAGTACGCTGATCCATTGATTTGCGAGCTGCCGCCGCTCAGCTGGGCCAGAGCAATTTCCATTTGGCATCGGGCTCCCTCGGGAGCAAGCACGTGCTCGACCGTCCCGCCGAGTTCATAGGGGATGACGCTGCGAACCACGTCCATGCCATAGCCGGATTTGCTTGGAGGATCGACCAAGGGTCCGCCGGTCTCCCTCCATGTGAGAACCAGCCTATCGCCCGCGCTGCCGTTGAGGGGTAAGCGCCACCTGAACGACACCCGCCCCGACGGGACGGAAAGGGCACCATACTTTGCAGCGTTGGTGACCAGCTCGTGCAGCACCATGGCCAATGCCTGGCACGCCTCTGCATTCAGCATTACTTCAGGACCGCCAATCTCTGTATTGTAGCCTATAGTGTAAGGCGCCAATTCCCGTTCCACCAGTTCCGCCAGCGGTATACCCAGCCATCGCCGGTGGCTCAGAAGCTCGTGTGTTGATCCCATCGATCGAATGCGGCCGTCGAGCGCAGCAACGAAGTGCTCCATCGAGCTGCTCGCTTGCAGTGTCTGGGCGGCGACGGCCTGGACGGTCGCGAGCACGTTCTTGACGCGATGGTCGAGCTCGGCAAGCAGTCTGCGTTGCTGGTCCTCTGCCCGCTTTCGCTCCGTGATATCAATGTGGACGCCGACCAAGCGCGTTGGATGTCCGTCGCCGTCGTAGGAAACGAGGCCACGTGATTCGACCCACCGCGCCTCGCCGTCCGCGCAGACAATGCGATACTCCATGTTAAGCTCGCGGCGTTGCTCGGCGAAAACTCGGCTGCGGAGAGCTTCAAAGCGCGCAAGATCGTCAGGAAGCACATGGGCTCGCCATTCCTCGCAAGTCAACTCTTCGGTTTCCTCCGCCAAGCCGTGAATGGCCGCGAAGCCCGGTGAGGTCTGGATCAGTAGTGTGGCGTAGTCGACGACGAAGCTGCCTACGCGGGCTGCTTTCCCAGCGAGCCCGAGTTGAGCCTCGCGCTCGGCCAGCGCCAGCTCCGCCTTCTTTCGCTCGGTGATGTCCTCGCAAACGATAATGAGCGCTTGGCCCCCAAACCCCTGCACGGCACGGGCAACTTTTCTTACCCACATCGTACTCCCATCCCGACGAACCTTGCGCATCTCCGTGGTAGCGATCGTGCCTGCATTCTCCGCGGCCGAGGCGAGCCACCGTCGCGCGTCCTCTCGATCTCCTTCGTGAATCATTCCCAACACCGACTGCCCAACCAGTTCCGCGGGTGTGTAGCCGAGCTGATGAGCTCCGAACTCGTTGACCGAGAGCACCGTCCCGACGGCATCCACGGTGAAGTACATCGACGGATTGTCATCGTAGAGTGCACGGTAGCGCGCCCGGCCCTCCTCAAGCGCGGCCTCCGCCCGCTTGCGCTCCGTTACATCAATGTTGACGCCCGCCACCCGCTGTGGGCTGCCATCTTCGCGGTACGCGACGAAGGCGCGCCCCTCAATCCAGCGAACCTCACCCCCAGGGCGAACGATCCGAAAATCCGCACTGTACTCGCGCGATCGCGCGCTGAAGGCCCGGCTCCGAAGCTCGTCCACTCGCGCGCGGTCCTCGGGGTGCACGCCGGCAAGCCACCTGCTGCGCGCAATCTCCTTGGTCTCATTCGGGAAGCCGTGGATGGCGGCATAGCCATCGGAAATTCGCAGCATGTCCGTACCGACATCGTAGGCGAAGCTGCCGACCAGGGCGGATTTCTCCGCGAGCGCGAACTGCGTATTTCGTTCCCCCAGCGCTCCGAGCAGCCTGCGCAATTCGCCCTCGGTCTCATGGAGCTTTACCTCCGCTTGCTCCCGCTCGGCGATCTCGCGCGCGATCTTCAGGATGAGCGCAGCGAGGAACCACCAGTAGCTGAGCGCCAGCACGCCCAGGAGCAGATAGACTCTCTGGTCTAGGAAGACGAGGCACTTCACTGCGCCTGGAACCAAGATCCCTGACATGTAGCTGAACGCTGCCAGCGGGACCGCCGACAGCAGGACGGTCCCGCTGGCAGCCATGCCCACCACCAGGGCAAGCAAAATCAACTCTTGATCGCGGCCCAATGCTCCCAGGTGCAGGACCGTCATGGCGCCCCACGGCAAAGCCAGGAGAAATGCGTAGACCGTCGCCCTGCTCGCGGCGCGCCCGAAATTGCGCGGGACCCGTCCGCGGCCTCTCACGTGACGGTAGAGAAGCACCAAGGCGATCGCGTAGGAAAAGACGCACCAGAGGATCAGTTCAGTGGTCGGGATTGAGCCCGCGACCGCCACGGCCAGAACGGTCGTGTTCAATACGTGGCCAGCCATCGCATGAGGAGTGACCCGAGCGATGACCTCAAGCTGGCGCCTACGGAATAAAGGAAGGTCCGTTTGCATGCCCCCTCCCCCGTCTGATTGCGAGGCCAGCGCGCCTCGTGCCTTCACACGTCTATCGGGCTCGCGCTCCCAGTAGGTCCATCTCAGGGACCACGGCCGCTTCCTTTGCCGGCGGAATGCCGCAATGATTATCCGGCGGTTTCCAAGCGGGGGACGCTGCGTTCAATTAGGGTTAATTCAGCTGACCGAGGATTCCAAGTCGGGATACGCGTTTGGTCCGGATTGGGTCAAAACTTCCCTTGGATGGTTCGGCAGGTTTCGGAGCGAAACTGTCGCAAAATCGAGGGCCCACGGCAGAGATGCGCTCTCCGGCAAAGCACAAGGCACTCCACCGCGGGCTCGCCATTGACGACACACCCTCGTGTGGGCGCCCATGCGCTCGAATAGGCGTCCGGCCGGCAGCATCAGCCGCCGGGCTCGAAGTCCGGGGCCGCCATCTCGAAGCCGGCGAACTCGAACCCCGGCGCCACGGTGCAGCCGACGAGCGTCCAGGCCCCGAGGCTCTGCGCCTGCTGCCAAGCCTGCGCCGGCACCGTCGCCTGCGGGCGCTCTCCGGCCGCCAAGGCGGTCCCGAGCCGCACCTCGCGCCGGGGTTCGAGCTCGTCGGCCTCGTCCACCACCGTCAGCAGCAGCGGCGCGCCGGCGTACCAGTGCCAGATCTCCGCCGCATCGACGCGGTGCCAGCGCGAGACCTCGCCGGCCTGCAGCAGGAAGTAGATCGCCGTCGAATGCGCGCGCCCCGAGGCGCCGCCCGCCGAGTCGCGGAACGTCTCGCGGTAGTGCCCGCCTTCGGGATGCGGCTTGAGGCCGAGGAGGCGAACGATCTCTGCCGCCGTCATCGTATGGCTCCCATCCGCCCCGTCGGGCATCGCCCCCTCATGCCGGCTCCAGAGCGGCCTTCCGTTTCGATCTCGTCGGTTTCGCCCGGATCGATCCACGCTTGCGTGGCGAGCCCCGCGCCTCCGGTGTGTCGAGCGCCTCGCCGAGCCGCCGCAGCCGCACGGACGGCCGCGAGGGAAACCGCACCATCAGCTCCAGCTCGCCGCCCACCGCCTCCACGTAGCTGCGCAGGGTGGAGAGATACATGTCCGTCTGCCGCTCGATCTTGGACACCGACGGCTGCTTGATACTCAGCGCCGCAGCGATATGCGCCTGAGCCTTCCCTGCCGCCTCGCGCAGCTCGCGAAGCGTCTCGACCTCGTTCTTGAGGCGCTGAAACTCGCGCTCAATGTGCTCTTGGTCTTCCTTTGGGAGACCCTCAATGACTTCTGCGAGAGTTGGGCCCAGTCGGTTTGACCGAGAGGTTGGGTCTCGCCTGTGCATTTTTCTCAGCCTTTTCCTCATTGAGCCGCTCCAGGTGTCGTGCGTATCGGGCGTCTGCTGTCGCAATCAGCTGCCTATAGAAACGGTCCTTGCCGACACCCGACTTGTCCCCTGCGGCAAGCAAGACCGCGACCCGCGTTGTGTCGAAGGCAAACGCTGCGCGCCAGACGCCCTTGCCAACGTCAAAGCGAAGCTCCTTCAAATTGGCGTACCTGGATCCCTTGAGGGTATCGACATATGGACGTCCAAGCCGAGGCCCATGCACCTCAAGCAATTTGAGGCTTCCCAACAGCTTCTTTCGAACCTCTCGGTCGAACGTCCGCAACTCCTCCTGGAACTCCGGGACAATCCGCACAAGCCATGACATGGCATATAGCTCACAAGCTATACTGCGTCAACAACTGGGCTGCGGGAACATCGCTGCTGACGCGAAGCGCGAACTGCATCCCGATGCTCGTGGCATCCAATCTGCGTGACATTCAGCCCACATCAATTAGCTTGTGTGGGTAGGGTCAACATTTTTTTATCGGACAATTTTTGGGCGGTAGAATTCGCTAGACCCTGCGTTGCTTCTGCCACAGCCAGCTTCCGGTCAAAGAAAGAATGCGGCGCCACGCTCGGGGCGTGGCACCGTGCGTGGCCTTCGCACTTCAGCCCCGGTTCTTGCGCTCCCGGATTTCCGCGAAGATCTCCCACTCGGGCCGGCCTTCCATGCCGAGCCGCTTCTGGATCGCCGGCACGTGCGGGCGGAGGAACGGGTTCGTCTCCAGCTCCAGGCCGATCGTGGTGGGGAGCGTGGCCTTGCCGGCGGCACGCATGGCGTCCACCTCCTTGGCGCGCTGCTGCAGGGCGGGGCTGTCCGGCTCGATGGTGAGGGCGAATCTGGCGTTGGCCTGAGTGTACTCGTGCCCGCAGTAGACGGCGGTGTCCTTGGGCAGGGCCATCAGCTTCTTGAGCGAGTCCCACATCGTCTGCGGCGTGCCCTCGATCACCCGGCCGCAGCCGATGGCGAACAGCGTGTCGCCCACGAACGCCACCTTGGCGGAGGGGATCACATACGCGATGTGCCCGGCCGTATGCCCCGGCGTGTCCAGCACCTCGACCCGGTGCGAGCCGAAAGTGAAGGTGTCGCCCTCGCCCACCCTCTCGTCGATGCCGGGGATCTTGGCGGCCTCGTTGCGCGGACCGACGATCCGGCACCCGGTCGCCGCTTTCAGCGCAGCGTTGCCGCCGGTATGGTCGGCGTGGTGGTGGGTGGTGAGGATATGCGTGAGCTTCCAGCCCTTCTCCGCGAGCGCCGCCGTCACCTTGTCGGCCTCCGGCGCGTCGATCGAGGCCGTGAGGCCGGCCCCGGGATCGTGGATCAGCACGCCGAAATTGTCCGACAGGCAGGGAAACTGGTAGATCTGGAGTGTGGCCATGGGCTTTATTCTCCTGCCTCTCTTTGGGTTCCAGCTGTCAGGCTACACCCCGGCAGCGCGTTCCTTCAATGCAATCGGCCGGCAAGGTTGCCCTTAGTCCTCATGCAGCACGACGTCGTCGGACTCCGCGATTTCTACCACAAGCCGCTCGGCGGCATCGTGCGCCGGCTGCTGACCCAGCGCATCCGGACGCGCTGGCGCAGCGCGCGCGGCCGCCAGCTGGTCGGCCTGGGCTTTGCCGTGCCCTATATCGGCGCGTTCCGCGAGGAGGCCGGTGCGCTGGCGGCGCTGATGCCGGCCCACCAGGGCGCGCTGGTGTGGCCGCAATCCGGCAACGTGCTGTCGGTGCTGGTGGACGAGGTGATGCTGCCGCTGCCCGACGCCTCGGTCGACCTGTTGCTGTGCGTGCACTGCCTGGAGGTGGCCGAGAGCACCCGGCCGATGCTGCGCGAGATGTGGCGCGTGCTCGCGCCCGAGGGGCGGCTGCTGCTCATCGTGCCCAACCGTCGCGGACTGTGGGCGCGCTTCGACACCACGCCGTTCGGCCACGGCCGCCCCTACAACCGCGGCCAGCTGGAGCGGCTCCTGGCGGACTCGCTGTTCTCCCCGCTCGAGTGGACGAGCGCGCTCTACATGCCGCCGGTCAATCGCGCGTGGGCCGTGCGCTGGGCCACCGTGTTCGAGCGCATGGGCGCGCGGCTGTGGCCCGGCTTCGCTGGGGTGATCATCGTGGAGGCGCGCAAGGAGCTGATGGGCGCGCTCCCCAAGACGGCGCCCGCCAAGGGCAAGCGCGAGCCGGTGCCTGCCGGCAGTGCAGGGACAACGCACCGAGTCCAGGAGCGGCGAATAGCGAGTAGCGAGTAGCGAATAGGGTTTGGCGATCGAGCGGCCGGACACCCCATTCGCTATTCGCTGATCCACTTGCGCGTCAGCATGAACACTGCCTTCTCGCCGAGCAGATTGTGCGCCGTGAGCGGCACCCAGGTGCCGAGCTTGCGGCCGGCGGCGTTGAAGGCCACCGACCGCTCGACGCGTGCGCCCACCGCCTCGCACAGCTCGGCGAAGTCCTTGATGGTGCACAGGTGCACGTTGGGCGTCACGTACCAGGCCTCGGGCAGGTTCTCCGTCACCGGCATGCGGCCCGTGAAGAGCAGGCGCGCGC
>JBIOWI010000251.1:0-9157 GCA_044868325.1 Hyphomicrobiaceae bacterium | reverse complement strand
CCCATGGCCGAGCATCCGCTTTGCCGCCAAATACCCGAGGTGGGAGCCGTATGCCTTAATTGGGCACGTACGGATCTGTGCGGGGGGCGTGAGGTAACTCACGTCCCTACCGCGATCATCGGCAGTCGACAACGGTGGAGTTTGCCATGTTGGGTTACGGCCCTTCGGGCCTAACCCAACCGACGGTGTCGAAACCAACCCGCAATTTAAGCGGCGATTAACTTGGCTCCGGCATTTTGGCGCGCCGTGCGGATCGGAATGCTGAGAGATAGAACAAATGCCATCTGAGGCAGTTCGGTGTGGGATATTTGTGGATTTACCGCAACACCAGTGGTCAAAGGTTGCCCTTTCCACACCGAATTTGCTGTTTTCTATCAACAAAATAGCACCGCTTCCGCATTGTGCAGGAGTTCGAAGTCGATTCGGACGAAAAGAGAGAAAGGGAAACCACATGGCTAAAGCCGCGACCAAGACGAAGACCGTTGCCAAGAAGAAGGCCCCCGCGAAGAAGCCGGCGGCCAAGAAGCGCGCCGCGAAGCGCGCCTAACAAGACGACCTCGCGATCTGACGCCGGCCCCGGCAGGGCACCAGGGCAGAGCGACAGACCGTGAAACGTCGCGAGGGAAATTCAAAGCCGGAGACCCGTGCAGGCGTCGCTCTCCGGCTTCTGTTTTTTTGGCTTCTGTTTTTTTAATGCCTCTATTGCCGGTCAGACCGAGCGCTCGACCATCATCTTCTTGATCTCGGCGATGGCCTTGGCCGGGTTGAGGCCCTTGGGGCACGCCTTGGTGCAATTGAGGATGGTGTGACAGCGGTAGAGGCGGAACGGGTCCTCCAGGTTGTCCAGCCGTTCGCCCTTGGCCTCGTCGCGACTGTCGCTGAGCCAGCGATAGGACTGCAGCAGGATGGCCGGACCCAGATAGCGATCGCTGTTCCACCAGTAGCTCGGGCACGAGGTCGAGCAGCAGGCGCACAGGATGCACTCGTAGAGTCCGTCGAGCTTGGCGCGCTCCTCCACGCCCTGCATGCGCTCCTTGGGCGGCGTCGCCGACGTGGTCTGCAGCCAGGGCTGGACCGACTGCAGCTGGGCATAGAAGTTGGTCATGTCCGGCACGAGGTCCTTGATGACCGGCAGGTGCGGCAGGGGATAGATGCGCACCTGCCCCTTCACGTCGTCGATGGCCTTGAGACAGGCCAGCGTGTTGGTGCCGTCGATGTTCATGGAGCAGGACCCGCAGATACCCTCGCGGCAGGAGCGCCGGAAGGTCAGCGTGGGGTCGATCTCGTTCTTGATCTTGATCAGCGCGTCCAGGACCATTGGCCCGCAGGTGGCGCGCTCCACCCAGTAGGTATCGACGCGCGGGTTGCGCCTGTCCTCCTGGTTCCACCGGTAGATGCGGAACTCCTGCCAGCCAGTCCTCGACGGCGGCTTGTTCCAGCTCTTGCCCGGCGTGACCTTGGAATTGCGGGGAAGGGCCAATTCAACCATGAGAAACTGCCTTGCGTGGGTGTTGACAGGCCTGGGCTCCGTGCGCCGGCGCGACTTTCATCCCGCCGAGCCGGCCGTGTCAACCGCTGGAGCGCCGCGGGTGCGGGAGCTTGCGTCGAGGCGGGTGCGATCCGGGTACGAAGTGACAGCCGCGAATTTCGGTGCTCGTCCGGATAGTGCGCGCCGAAGTTTCGGGCTGAATGGGGGGAGCGCCAATCACGAGAGGCTGCCAATCCCATGCTTCGATCGCTCCTGGCCGGATCCCTGCTGCTGGCTCTCGGAAGCATCGCCTCCAGCCAGTCCGGCTCGCCGCCAGACGACACCCCTTCGCCGATGGAGCTTCTCTCGTCGGCATCGCTGCAGCCTGCCCAGCCGTCGGCGGCCGGCGCCAAGGCCGACATGGCAAAGAAGGCGAAGGCCGGCGGCACGCCGGACGCGGCCAAGCCGGACGACCGCAAGGTCGACGATCTTGCGCAATGCCTGCGCGACTGGGATGCCGCGACCCACATGACCAGGCAGGAGTGGGCCCGCACCTGCCGGCGCGTCGTCAGCAACAGGGCCAAGTTCGTGCGCGAGCGCGAGGGCAACTGAGCCGCTCCCACGCGATGCATCGGTCGGCTCGATGAGCGGGATCGGAGCCCCTTCGGGACATTTTTGCAGCCGAGACATCTATCATCCATACGTTAACATATGTTCTGTAGTCGCCTCATTGTCGCCAAACGAATCGGGCGGATGGCTTGGGCCATGGAGGTTCCCCCATGGCCACTCTCGAATTCCTGCTCGCCGCCGTCCTGGATCCTGTGCAGGCGGCGCTAGTCCTCGTCATTGTCCTGGCTTACCGCGGCCCCCTGCCGATCCCGGTTGCGGCCGTGCTTGCCGCCGTCGTGACAGAAACGATCATGGTGCTCGCCGCCGACGACTACACGTGGGGCGAGCTTCTTTCACCCCGGCTGGTCTCGTCGCTGATGCAGGCGGCCGTGCTGTGCTGGGCCGTCAGGCGGGTATGGCCGGGCCGTGCCGCCACGGCACAGCAGGGCGCGGAGCCGCACTCGCCACGCTCGTCCCGCCTCGCGCCGTGGCACATGCGCGCCTTCGTCAGACGTCGCCTTGCTAGGTTGCGTTAGAGAAAATTGCAGCCACCAGTTGCGAATCGGAGTAGAACGTTCCTGCGGTGCGGTTTGGCAATCCCGTACCGCCTTGTCCCAGCGGGCCCTGGCTGTCCCCTACCAGCCGGGGCCCTTCTGTTTTTGCGGCAGGCCTGGACCTCCGCTGGCCGTGGCCGTCTGACGGGGCGCGCGCACGGTGGCTCGTCGAGGCGAGCCGGCGGAGCGGATGGTCGCTTACGTCTTCTTGACCCTAAAGCTTCACCCTTAAATCCAATCGATGCAGACAGACTGCGGATTCCGAGGCACACTTGGGGACCGGTCGAGCTTGCGCTAACGCTTGCTTAGGTCCCGCGCTGTAAGACGTCGATCCGGTCCGGGGCCCGCGCTGGGCCGCCGTCGGGGCGTTGTCGTGTGCTTGAAGGATGTGGATGGATGGCCTGCTACCGTAGCCGCGTCTGGCCCGGGTTGAAGCTCACGGCGTCCATCCTCTCAGGCTTCGGTCTTGCGGCCCTTCTCGGCGGTGCGACCTCCGACGCCTTCGCCAAGAGCGGCGGGAGCGAGCGCGCGGCGGCCGTCCCGCGTCCCACTACCACGGCCGTGATGGCGATCGTCTCTCTCAACCAGCAGCGCGTGACGGTCTACGACGGCGAGGGCCAGGTCCTGCAGTCGCCGGTTTCGACGGGCCAGGCCGGCTACGAGACCCCGGCCGGCATCTTCACCGTGCTCGAACGCAAGGTGGAGCACTACTCCAATCTCTACGACGACGCCTCCATGCCCTTCATGCAGCGGCTCACGTGGTCGGGCATCGCCCTGCACGCGGGAGTGCTGCCCGGCCGTCCGGCGTCGCACGGCTGCATCCGCATGCCGATCGCCTTCGCCGAGCGCCTGTTCGAGCGCACCAAGCTCGGCATGCGGGTGATCGTCGTGCGCGACGACATCAGCCCGGCCGACTTCACACATCCAGCGCTGTTCAAGCCGTTCTCGGACGATGCCGGCCAGCCCACCGCCGACGCGGGCTCCCGGGGGGCCGACAAGGCCCAGACCCTGGTCGCCAATCTCTCGCCGGCAGTCCTCGCCCCGCCGACGCACCCGCGCCGCAGCGCCAGGGCTATCGCAGCCGCCAAGGCCGAGGCCGCCGCTGCCGCTGCGGCGAAAGCGGACGATGCCAGAAGTGCGGCCCGGAGCGCCACCGTCGAGGCGGCTCGCGCCACCAAGGCGATCCGCCGCGCCGAAGCCATGCACGCCAGGGCCGAGCAGCAGCTGCGCCGGGCCGATCAGATCGCCGCCGCAGCCGAGGGCGCCGGCGAGGCGGCGGAGCGGGCGAGGCAGGCCAAGGCCGCCGCGCTGGCCGCGCTCGACGAAGCCAGGGCGCAGCTCGATCTCGTGAAGGGCGAGATGCAGCCGAAGGCGGACTTGGCCCAGCAGCTGCGCCAGCAGGCCAAGGAGGCCCATGTGGCGAATACCGCGGCCCAGGACGAGGCCAAGGAGGCGGCGCGCAAAGCATCGCCCGTATCGGTGCTCATCAGCCGTGCCACGCAGCGCCTCTACGTCAGGCAATCGCGCGAGCAGGTCCTTGAAGCGCCCGTCGGCATCGCCGATCCCGACAAGCCCCTCGGCAGCTACGTCTTTACCGCGCTCGCCTACACCAACGGCGAGGCCGACCTGCGCTGGAGCGCCGTCTCCGTATATCGGTCGGCGCATGAGGCGAAGCCCGCGGGCGGAAAGCGGGGCGAGTATCGCCATGCCAGCGCCGCTCCCGCCGACCTGGCGGGCGCCCGGCAGGCGCTCGATCGCATCGCCATCCCCAAGGAGGCCGCCGACCGCATCGCCGAGATGGTGGGGCCAGGCGCCTCGCTGATCGTATCCGACGAGCCACCGAGCCGGGAGACTGGACCGGCTACGGAGTTCATCGTGGTGATGAGCACCGAGCCGCAGGGCGGCCTCAAGATCCGTCGCCGCTCGCCGAGCCTGGAGGCGCGGGGCCGCTACCAGCGGCCCGCCTACAGCGGCTCTCCCTTCGGCTGGAGCGGCAGTCCGTTCCTGTGGTGGCAGTGAGTGCGAGCGGGGTCAGACCCCTCGCCTCTGCCGCAATCGTTGCTTGCATTACGTCGGTGGCGAGGGGTCTGACCCCGACTGGGGATTCACTCAGGCTTCGCGAGCGGCGCAAAATCGCGGATGACCTGCTCGTAGACCTGGCGCTTGAACGGCACGATGAGGGCGGGCAGCTCGTCCACCCTGGCCCAGCGCCAGGTGTCGAACTCGGGTTTGTGGCCCGGCTGCGCCAGCATCACCTCGTCGTCGCTGCCGATGAAGCGGACCGCGAACCACTTCTGCCTCTGGCCGCGATAGCGGCCGTCCCACGCGTTGGGACGCAGCGCCGCTGGCAGATCGTAGGTGTACCAGGTCGGACTCTCGCCGATGATGCGGACCGAGCGGATGCCGGTCTCCTCGTAGAGCTCGCGCAAGGCCGCGGCGGCCGGGTTCTCCCTCTCGTCGATGCCGCCCTGCGGCATCTGCCACCACGTGCCCGGCCCCTCCGGCTCGGCAGGGGCGTCGTGCCGCCGGCCGAGCCACACCTGGCCAGCGCGGTTCAGGACCATGATGCCCACGCAGGGGCGGTAGCCGGGCTCTGGGGGAGTCATGGATCGTCGTCCACCGAGATCGGAGCCGAGACAGCTTGGGCCACCGCGAGGTGGCCCAAGCCTTTGAGCATTGCAGCTGGCCCCAGGCGCCTACTTCTGCTGCGGCTTCGGCGCCGACGCCTCTCCCGAGGGCAAGGACTGCGGCGGCTGCGGCAGCGTCGGCAGAGGCTCACCCCGCAGCATCTTGAGCGCGTACTGGAGCTGGGTGTCCTGCTCGGCCTCGCGCGGCACGTAGCTCGACGAGCCGGTGCTCTCCTTCACGTCCTTGCCGTCGTTCTTGAGGTGCCGCGGCAGGGCGGCCTCGCTCGGCGCGCGCGGCGGCGCCTTGGTCTGCAGCTCGGGCGGAAGCTCCTGCTCCACCACGATGTCGGGCTCGATGCCCTTGGCCTGGATCGAGCGGCCGGACGGCGTGTAGTAGCGCGCGGTCGTCAGCCGGATGGCGCCGTTGCTGCCCAGCGGGATGATGGTCTGCACCGATCCCTTGCCGAACGACCGGGTGCCCACCACGGTCGCCCGCTTGTGGTCCTGCAGGGCGCCGGCCACGATCTCCGAGGCCGATGCGGAGCCTCCGTTGACCAGCACCACGATGGGCTTGCCGTCGGCGATGTCGCCGGCCCTGGCGTTGGCACGCTGCGTCTCCTCCAAGAGCCGCCCCTTGGTCAGCACGATCGCGCCCTTGTCGAGGAAGGCGTCCGACACGTTGATCGCCTGGTCGAGCAGTCCGCCCGGGTTGTTGCGCAGGTCGATGACGAAGCCTCGCGCCGGTCGGCCGAGCGATTTCTTCAGGGTCTCGACCTGCTTCACCAGGTTGGCGTGGGTCTGCTCGTTGAAGGTCGAGATCTTGACGTAGATGATGTCGCCCTCGAGCCGCGCCTTGATCGCGTTGATGCGGATCACATCGCGCACGATCTTTACATCGAACGGCTCGTCCTTGCCGCGGCGCACGATGGTGAGCGTGATCGAGGTATTCACCGGCCCGCGCATCTTCTCGACGGCCTGCTCCAGCGAGAGGCCGATGATCTGCTCGCCGTCGAGATGGGTGATGAGGTCGTTGGCCATCAGGCCGGCCTTGGCAGCCGGGGTATCGTCGATCGGCGAGACCACCTTAACCACGCCGGAGCCCTGCTCCATGGTGACCTCGATGCCGAGCCCGCCAAACTCGCCCTTGGTCTGCACCTGCATGTCCCGGAAGCTCTTCGGGTTCAGGTAGGCGGAGTGCGGGTCGAGCGCAGAAAGCATGCCGTTGATCGCGGAGTCGATCAGCATGGAGTCGTCGGGCTTCTCGACGTAGTCGGAGCGCACGCGCTCCAGCACGTCCCCGAACAGGTCGAGCTGGCGGTAAATTTCGGAGTTGCCGGGTGTGGCCGAGTAGGTGCGGGTGACGTTGAACACGGTGGTGGCGCCGGCAAGCCCCGCCAGCACCATGAACACCCAAAACGCCAGGTCGGATTTACGCGTCATCCTTGCACCTGTCATCCCTGTACCTTTCGAGAGCCGTCCGACCACCATGGGTCGGGGTCTATGGGCCGCTGGTCCTTCCGGAACTCTACGGTAAGGACCGGACCGCTGTCCTCTGCCGCCTGCGATTTGACGGCTGAACTCATGACACCCACCGGCTCACCCATGAGCACGGACTGGCCAACCTGCACATCGATCTGGGATAATCCTGCTAGCAGAACATGGTAGCCGCCGCCAGGGCTGATGATCAAGAGTTGCCCGTAGGTGCGAAACTCGCCCGCATACACGATGAGTCCGTCGCATGGAGATACGACGGTTCCCCCGTAGCGGGTCTGTAAGCCGATCCCCTTGGACTGCGTGCCATATGCGGTCTTCTGGGCGAATGACAAGATGCGCTTGCCCTGGCTCGGCAGCTGCAGCATGCCCTTGGACTGCTCGAACGGAATGTTGGGCCTGATGCGGCCCGGCGTCGCCATGGCCACGCGCTCGCCGCTGGGCGCCAGCACGGCCGCCTTGGGATCGCCGGGCTCGGAGGGCTCCTTGCCCGTCGGCGGCGCGGGCACCCGCCCCACCAGCTCCTTGTCGAGGCGCTTCAGGAAGTCGGTCATCTCCTCGACGTTTCTGGCGATCCTTGCGACTTCTTGGCGCACGCTGGCAAGCTCGCCCTGCTGCTGGACGCTCGACCGGCGCTTCTCGTCCTGCAGGGCCGCCAGCCTGACCCGCACCTCGTCGTGGCGCACCTTCTCGGCCGTAAGCTTCTCGCGCTCGGTGCGCCCGCTCTTGATCACCTGAGACAGGTCGTTCAGCTCCTTGGCGAGTCTCTCCGCCTGAACTCTCAACTCCGGGAACGCGGAGGACAGCAACATGGCGCTGCGGACCATGGTTAAGGCATCCTCGCGGCGCGTAACCATGACAGGCGGCGGGTTCCTGCCCATCCTCTGCAGCGCCGCCAGCAACGCAGAAATCGCGCCATGGCGTTGGAGCAGTGTGCCGCGCAGCTGCCGCTCCTGAACGTCGAGCTCGCCGAGCTTCGCCTCAATCAGTCCCAGCTGGGCCTCGTGCTGCTGGATCAGCTTGCCGGTCTCGACCAGCCGGGCGTTGATGCGCTCGCGCTCGGCGGCGAGCTTGTCGAGGTCGGCCTGCAGGTCCTTGGAGCGCTTCTCCGAGGCGTCCAGCTTGCCCTTGTCGGCCTCCAACCGCTTGCGCGCCTGCTCGGGGCTGAGCGCGCCTTGCGCAAGGACCTGCAGCGGAGCCACGAGCAGGGACGCGGCGGCGAGCAGGATGCGCGCCATGCGTATGGGCGCCACGCGTGTGGGCGAATGAGTCACGTCCTGCCTAGTCCCCCTATGCGACGCATGAACGAACACGCGGGGCCGGATTGCCGGTTGGCCGCGCTTCCCCCTCTGTTGCGCTAAAATCGTTATTAGAGGATTGCGGCAATTGTGGCATGGATGGGCCGCCGCGCGTACTCCCCACTGAAAGGACGGGTCCCAGCTCATGGATGGCACACCACGCTACATCGTCATAGCGGCCCTGGTCGCCGTCTCCCTGGTGCTGCTGGCGGGACTGTGGAACATGCTGCGCGGAGTCAACCCGAACCTGAGCCAGACCCTGATGCGCTGGCGGGTGGGCCTGCAGTTTCTTGCCATCGCGATCATGATGGTTCTGGTATATCTGCTGCGGCCCTAGACGGCGGCTCACGCTCAAGACGTCCAGACGCTCGCCAGGCTGACATCCTGGCAAGACGCAGGAACCGGCCCAATGGTGGTGCTCAACAAGATCTATACCCGCACCGGCGATGGCGGCACCACCGCACTCGGCAGCGGCATGCGAGTTCCCAAGCATTCCCAACGCATTGTGGCCTACGGCAGCGTCGATGAGACCAACGCGGCGATCGGAGTGGCGCGTCTGCATCTGGCCGGCCCTGGGAGCGCTCACGCCGACCTCGACGCCATGCTGGCGCGCATCCAGAACGATTTGTTCGACCTCGGTGCAGATCTTTGCGCGCCCGAGGAGCCAACTCCTGGCCAGGCACCCAAGCGCGAGCGTCTGCGCGTCAGCGAGGCGCAGGTCCGGCGCCTGGAGGATGAGATCGACCGGATGAATACGCAACTCAGCCCGCTGCGCTCCTTTGTCCTGCCGGGCGGCACTCCGGCCGCTGCTGCGCTGCACGTAGCGCGCACGGTCTGTCGGCGGGCGGAGCGAGAGATTGTGGCGCTCGCCGACCGGCCGGGCGAGCATGTGAGCCCGCCGGTGCTCAAGTACATGAACCGACTGTCGGACCTGCTGTTCGTGGCCAGCCGCACCGCCAACGACCGCGGCAACGGTGACGTCTTGTGGGTGCCAGGGGGCAACCGCTAGCCTGCTTGAGCTCGAAGAGTTGGCGCATATGTGTCAAGTTTCACGGTGTCGAGATTCGGCAGTCGGGCGTCGGCAGTCGCAAAATTCGATCCCTACGACTG
>JBIOWI010000250.1:0-5002 GCA_044868325.1 Hyphomicrobiaceae bacterium | reverse complement strand
CCCATGGCCGAGCATCCGCTTTGCCGCCAAATACCCGAGGTGGGAGCCGTATGCCTTAATTGGGCACGTACGGATCTGTGCGGGGGGCGTGAGGTAACTCACGTCCCTACCGCGATCATGGCAGGCGAGTCTGTCGTGTTGGGTTACGCCGCTTCGCGGCTGACCCTACCTACGCGTCCAGAGTCAGCAGTCCAGCGTCGCCTGCCGCTCCCACTCGGTGAGGTGGGCGGTGTACTCGTTCCACTCGGCCTGCTTGAGCTTGATGTAGGAGGCCACCACGTCCTCGCCAAACGCGCTCTTGAGCACACTTGACCTATCGAGCGCGCGCAGCGCATCGAGGAGGTTGAGAGGCAGGCGCCTGGCGTCCTTCACGGTGTGCCCGTCGGTATACATGTCGATGTCGAGGCGCTTGCCGGGGTCGCGCCTCGCCTTCAGACCGTCGAGGCCGGCGGCCAGGATCGCGGCCTGCAGCAGGTAAGGGTTGGCGGCGCCGTCGGCCAGCCGCAGCTCGAAACGGCCGGTATCGGGAATGCGGATCATATGCGTACGGTTGTTGCCGCCCAGGGTGACGGCGTTGGGCGACCAGGTGGCGCCCGACAGCGTGCGCGGGGCGTTGATGCGCTTGTAGGAGTTGACCGTCGGGTTGGTGAAGGCCGCCAGCGCTTCCGCCGAGTGGAGCAGGCCGCCGACGAAGCTGTAGGCCTCCCTGGAGAGGCCCATCTCGCCGGCCGGGTCCTCGAACACGTTGCGGCCGTTCTTATCCCACAGCGAGACGTGGGCGTGGCAGCCGTTGCCGGTGAGGTTGAGGAACGGCTTGGGCATGAAGGTCGCCCGCAGCCTATGCTTCTCGGCGATGGACTTCACCATGAACTTGAAGAAGGCGTGCTTGTCGGCCGTCCTCAGGCACGTGTCGTACTCCCAGTTCATCTCGAACTGGCCGTTGGCGTCCTCGTGGTCGTTCTGATAGGGGTTCCAGCCCAGCGCGATCATGGCGTCGCAGATTTCCTTGATCACCTCGTAGCGGCGCATCAGGGCTTGCTGGTCGTAGCAGGGCTTGGCCTGGGTATCGGCGGGGTCGGAGATGGTGGAGCCGTCCGGCTGGATCAGGAAATACTCGCACTCCACGCCGGTCTTCATGTCGTAGCCGTCGGCTGCGGCGGCTTCGATGACGCGCTTCAGCACCTGGCGCGGGTTCTGCATGAGCGGCTTGCCGTCTATGACGAGGTCGCCCGTCACCCACGCCACCTCGGGCTTCCACGGCAGCTGGATCAGCGTGGCCGGGTCGGGCGTCACCAGCACGTCGGGGTGCGCCGGCGTCAGGTCGAGCCAGGCGGCGAAGCCGGCGAAGCCCGCCCCCGATTTGGCAATCGCGTCGATGGCGGTGGCTGGCACGATCTTGGCGCGCAGGGTCCCGAACAGGTCGACGAAGGCGACCAGGAAATACTTGACGCCCTTCTCCTTGGCGTAGGCCCCGAACGATGCCATCCCGTCTCTCCTTGCCGTCTCGATAGTTGGTATAGCTTGCTCAGCATGCGTGGTCCCAGCCCGCGCTTTCGACCACGGCCAGCGCACGGTCAGCACTCGTAGAAATTGAGCAGGGCGCGGGCAATAAGCGCCGCCCGGTCCCCTCTCCCCGCTTGCGGGGAGAGGGTTAGGGTGAGGGGCAGCCACAAGGGAAAGCCTATCCGCGCGGAGCATCGGATCATGCACGCCACGTTTCTTGCCTTCATCGAGGTTCCGCGCTGAGAGGTCGGCGCCCTTGGCTGCCCCTCACCCCGACCCTCTCCCCGTCGCCCTCGGGGGTTTGGGGCGAGCGCACCCTTGTGGATCGCCGAGGGCGGCGGGGAGAGGGAGCCTGCGCGCAGCATTAGAACCCGCCCTGCCCCGGTATCCAATTCGTCCCCGCCAGCGGCACCTGGGCCATGGCGGCGGCCTCGACGGTGAGGGCGACGAGGTCCTCGGGCTCCAGGTTGCGGACGTGGCTCTTGCCGTTGGCGCGGGCCAGCGTCTGGCATTCCAGCGTCAGCACGGCGAGGTAGTTGGCGAGGCGGCGGCCGGCGGCCACCGGGTCGAGGCGCCGGGTCAGTTCCGGGTCCTGGGTGGTGATGCCGGCGGGGTCGCGGCCCTCGTGCCAGGCGTCGTAGCAGCCGGCGGTGGTGCCGAGCTTGCGGTACTCGTCCTCCCAGCGCGGATGGTTGTCGCCGAGCGCGATCAGGGCGGCCGTGCCGATGGAGACCGCATCGGCGCCCAGCGCCAGCGCCTTGGCCACGTCCGCGCCGGTGCGGATGCCGCCGGAGACGATGAGCTGCACCTGGCGGTGCATGTCGAGCTCCTGCAGGGCCTTCACTGCCGGGCGGATGGCGGCGAGCGTGGGGATGCCGCAATGCTCGATGAACACGTCCTGCGTCGCCGCAGTGCCGCCCTGCATGCCGTCGAGGACGACCACGTCGGCGCCGGCCTTCACCGCCAGGGCCGTATCGTAGTAGGGCCGCGCAGCCCCGACTTTGACATAGACCGGCTTCTCCCAGTCGGTGATCTCGCGCAATTCCTGGATCTTGATCTCCAGGTCGTCCGGGCCCGTCCAGTCGGGATGGCGGCAGGCCGAGCGCTGGTCGATGCCCTTGGGCAAGGTGCGCATCTCGGCCACGCGGTCGGAGATCTTCTGGCCCAGCAGCATGCCGCCGCCGCCGGGCTTGGCGCCCTGGCCTACCACCACCTCGATGGCGTCGGCCTTTCGCAGCTGGTCCGGGTCCATGCCGTAGCGCGAGGGCAGCACCTGGTAGACGAGCAGCGCGGAGTGCTCGCGCTCCTCGGGGGTCATGCCGCCGTCGCCGGTGGTGGTGGATGTGCCGGCGAGCGTGGCGCCGCGGCCGAGCGCCTCCTTGGCCGGGCCGGACAGCGCGCCGAAGCTCATGCCGGCGATGGTGATGGGGATCTTGAGTGTGACCGGCTTGTTGGCGTGGCGCGTGCCCAGCACCACCTCGGTGCCGCACCGCTCGCGGTAGCCCTCCAGCGGATAGCGGCTCATGGAAGCGCCGAGGAACACGAGGTCGTCGAAGTGCGGCATCGGCCGCTTCGCCCCGAAGCCGCGGATGTCGTAGATGCCGGTGGCGGCGGCGCGGTGGATCTCGGCGATGACGTGCCGGTCGAACAGCGCCGATTGGCGCGGCGGCGTGTGCCAAGGATCGGGGGAGCGATCGCGAGAGCCAGCGTCGTCGGCGCTCATCAGTAGGCCCCCGCGTTGTCGACGTGGAAATTGTAGAGCTTGCGGGCCGAGCCGTAGCGGCGGAACTCACCCACATCGACGCTGCCGCCGAGGCCCGCCGCATCCAGCAGCGCCCGCAGCTCAGCCTTGTGCTCGTCCCGCATCTCCTTGGGCGTACAGTCGGCGCCGAGGCTCTTGGGGCTCCCGCGCACGAAGAGGCGCGCCTCGTAGATGGAGTCGCCCAGCGCGTCACCGGTATCGCCGAGAACGACGAGGTTCCCGGCCTGGGCCATGAACGCCGACATATGCCCCACCGAGCCTTTCACGACGATGTCGATGCCGCGCATGGAGATGCCGCAGCGCGCCGCCGCGTTACCGTCGATGACGAGGAGACCGCCGCAGCCCGAGGCCCCCGCCGACTGCGAGGCATCGCCCTTCACATGCACCCGGCCCGACATCATGTTCTCCGCCACGCCGGTGGCGGCGTTGCCCTCGATGGTGACGCTGGCGTGCTTGTTCATGCCGGCGCAGTAGTAGCCGACATGGCCGTCGACGGTGACGCTGAGCGGAGCGTCGAGGCCCGCCGCAATGGCGTGCAGACCGTTCGGATGGCGCAGGAGGAACTCGCCCTCTTTCACATCGTGAAGCAGCCGGTTCGCTTCGCGCACCGACATCGTGGCGAGATCGAGCACCGAGTTGCGCCCGCTTGGGATGCCCGCCTTCGCGGTCGCCGGCATCTTCCCTCTGGGCTTGGCGTCTATCTTGTCCCCAGACTTTGCCCCCGTCTTGACCATGTCAGGCGGCCCGGCTCCAGGCGTAGACGGTGGCCGGCTGCGGCTCCCAGATGCGGGCGGCCCCGATGCCGGGCAGCGGCGCCAGCGCCCGGAACTCCGAGCCGAACGCCACCCACTCGTCGGTCTCGGCCATGACGGCGGGCTTGCAGGCGATGGGGTCGCGCAGCACGGCGAAGCCGTCGCGGGTGCCGACGACGAAGGTGTAGAACCCGTCCAGCTCGTCGAGCGCGCTTTCCAGCGCCGCCTGCAGGCTGTCGCCCTCGCGCGTGCGCCAGGCGAGGTAGGCGGCGGCCACCTCGCTGTCGTTCTCGGTCTGGAACCGCTCGCCCTGGCGCTGCAGCCGCTCGCGCAGGCGGTTGTGGTTGGAGAGCGAGCCGTTATGCACGAGGCAGGTGTCCGCCCCCGTGGAGAACGGGTGCGAGCCGGCGATGGTCACGGCCGACTCGGTGGCCATGCGCGTATGCCCGATGGCGTGCGATCCGGCGCGGCCGGCGAGGTCGAGGCGTC
This sequence comes from Hyphomicrobiaceae bacterium, assembly GCA_044868325.1. GTDB lineage: Bacteria > Pseudomonadota > Alphaproteobacteria > Rhizobiales > Hyphomicrobiaceae > AWTP1-13. The sequence continues at coordinate 496 of JBIOWI010000250.1, read as the reverse complement.
TGGCGATGGCGTCCGGCTCGCCGACGCCCTTGAAGATCTCGATGGAGCGTCCCTGGCTCAGCACGGTCGCGCCGGGCACGTTATCGATCAGCCACCTGCGTGCCGCCGCGCCGTCGCCGGCCGTCTTGAAGATGGCGTGATCGCTCACCGTCTCGACACTCACGCCGGCACCGATTGCCTTCGACAGAGCCTCGGCAACGCTTGCCCAATCCGCGGCCGCTCCGGTGGCTACCATGCAGATCTTGATCCGATCGGAGGGAGACTGGCCGTAGACGGCGAAGCCGGCGCTGTCCGGCCCGCGGTCGCTCATCTCGGAGAGCATCAGCGCGGTCAGCCGGCCGAGCTGCGACTCAAGCGCCGCGTTCTTCAGGAACAGACCCACAATGCCACACATCGGAATACGGCCGCCGTGATTGAGCTGCATCGCAGCATGCACAAGCAGGTCGACGGCGTCAACCATTGAGAAATATCATTTCTTGATAGGAAACAGCGGCAG
>JBIOWI010000249.1:0-13370 GCA_044868325.1 Hyphomicrobiaceae bacterium | reverse complement strand
ACCTTCAGGGATTCCAGCAGCAAGTCGGGGAGACGGTCGGCAAGTGCGTGTGCCTCGCCTTCAAGCTTGAAGACGCCTGCCCCGCTGCCGGTTGCCCTCGCAGATCCGCGCGCCGCCACCCTGCTTACCCTAGAGCTGCTGTCAGGCGATTGATGACACCGCTGGCCGTCTCGCCCTCAGCGCGGGCGGTGAAGGTGAGCGCCATGCGGTGCTTGAGGATGGGCTCGGCCAGCGCGATCACGTCATCCACGGAGGGCGCGAGCCGGCCGTCGATGAGCGCCTTGGCGCGCACTGCCAGCATGAGGGCCTGGCTGGCGCGCGGGCCGGGGCCCCAGGCGATCAGCCGGTCGGTCTCGGCGCCTGCGCCGGTGCCCGGTCGGGCCGAGCGGGCGAGCCGCAGGATCGCCTCCACCACCTTGTCGGGCACAGGGACCTGACGCACCAGCCGCTGCATCGACTGCAGCTCCTGGGCGGTGAGCACCTGCTCGACGCGGCGCTCCTCGTTGCCGGTGGTGGCGAACAGCATGCGCCGCTCGGCACCCTGGTCGGGATAGCTCACGTCGATCTGCAGCAGGAAGCGGTCGAGCTGCGCCTCGGGCAGCGGATAGGTGCCTTCCTGCTCAAGCGGGTTCTGGGTGGCCAGCACGTGAAACGGAGCCGGCACATCGTGGCGCTGGCCGGCGACGGTGACGTGGTGCTCCTGCATGGCCTGCAGCAGCGCCGACTGGGTCTTGGGGCTGGCGCGGTTGATCTCGTCGGCCATCAGGAGCTGGGCGAAGATCGGCCCCTTGATGAAGCGGAAGCTGCGCCGGCCGGCGGCGCTGTCCTCCAGCACCTCCGAGCCGATGATGTCGGAGGGCATAAGGTCGGGCGTGAACTGGATGCGCTTGGCGTCGAGGCCCAGGATCTTGCCCAGCGTCTCCACCAGCAGGGTCTTGGCGAGGCCGGGGACGCCGATCAGCAGGGCGTGGCCGCCGCACAGCAGCGTGATCAGGGTATGCTCGATCACCTGCTCCTGGCCGAAGACGACGGCGCCTGCCGCCTTGTGGACGCGCTGGATACGCTCGCCGGCCGCCTCGATGCGGGCGACAATGGCTTCGTCGGTCTGGGTGAGTGTGCTCATGAATCTGAACTATATACGCTCCGCCGCAGGTTTTCACGAAACAGTGTCGGCAATGATGGTCACAATATGGACAGGCTGGCCAGCGCGCTGAAAACGATAGCAATCCCAGACACGATAGCGCAAACATTGCGCAACAAATGTAAAGTCGAGGGAATGTGATGTCATGAGCGCCGAGCGCCTCCCCCCGCTTGCAGCTGCAGCCCTGACCGAGGAGCAGCGGAAGGCCGCCGAGGAATTCCAGCAGGGTCGCGGCTATGCGGCGCATGGGCCGTTCGCGGTCATGCTGCGCTCGCCCGAGGTCATGCTGCGGGCCAAGGCGATGGGCGACTACCTGCGCTTCCGCAACGTGCTGCCGAGGCGGTTGAGCGAGATGGCGATCCTCGTCACGGCGCGCGAGTGGACGCAGCAATTCGAATGGAGCTACCATTATCGCTATGCAATGGAGGCAGGGCTGGCGCGAGAAATCGCCGACGCCATCGGCGAGGGCCGCCGCCCGCCGGACATGGCCGAGGACGAGGCCGCGGCCTACGAGTTCGCCATCGAGCTGCACCACCGCAAGGGCGTGAGCGACGCCACCTATGCGCGGGCGCTGGCGTTGTTCGGCGAGCGCGGCGTCATCGACCTCACGGGGATCTGCGGCTACTACAGCTTCCTGGCCATGATGATGAACGTGGCCCGCACGCCGGCGCCGGCCGATGCCACAGGTGCCAAGCCGTTGACCAAGTTTCCGAGCTGAGATTACAACCAGTTCCGCGATTCGACAGATCGTCGGGAGCGACCTCGCGCTATAGGAGCGCTTTGAACTCGTCGACTGTTAGGCCGGCATCGCCGATGATCTTGCGCAATAGACCGCGCTTGATGTCTCTACCCGCATGGACCGGCACGACTGTGCCACGGCTCGGGTCCTTACCGTGACGCAGAACGTGATGGCTGCCCTTGATCCGCGTCACCTCGAACCCTGCCCTCCTCAAGGCCCGGATTACCTCCGCTGCCTTGAGGGATGGCAACCCGGTCATGCTGCAATGGTGATACGTTCAAGTTGAGGTTTCACGTCGGCTGGGATCGGTTCGCCGCGAGACAGACGATCCTCGATCACCAGCTCGATCGCTTCCCGCGCGTTGGCCATGGCCTCGTCGTAGGTGTCGCCTTGGGTGCCGACTTCGGGCAAGGCAGGCACCGTGACGATGAACCCGCCCTCCTCGGCGGGCTCCAGAAGGATTGTGAAAGTGTATGGATGGCTGCTCATAATCGAAGAATAGCATCAATAGACCGAGTCTCGCAAAGACTTCACAGCCATCGGTGTATGCACATGCCGTCCGACGCCAGCAGCCACCGCATCGGCGGGCTGGAGGCCCTGATCGAGGCGCAAGCCGGGAAAGGGCCTGCGCCTGTCGAGATATGGGACCCGCCGTATTGCGGCGACATCGGGCTCAAGATTCGTGCCGACGGCGTCTGGCTTTATCGCGACAGTCCCATCGGCCGTGCCGCACTCGCGAAGCTGTTCGCGAGCGTGCTGCGCAAGGACGCCGACGGCCGGCACTACCTTGTGACGCCGGCCGAGAAGATCGACGTGACTGTGGACGATGCGCCGTTCCTGGCGGTCGAGATGGAGGTGCACGGCAGCGGCGCGGGCCAGACCTTGATCTTCCGCACCAACGTCGACGACATCGTCAACGCGGGGCCGGAGCATCCGCTGCGTTTTATCGTCGAGCCCGACAGCGGCGGCCTCAAGCCGTACCTCCTGGTGCGGGGGCGCCTGGAGGCGCTCGTCACGCGTGCGCTGGCCTACGATCTCATCGAGATCGCGGTCGCCGAGGAAGGACGAGGGCTTGGCGTGTGGAGCGGCGGCGCGTTCTTTCCGATACCGGAAGGATCGTCGGGCGATATCCCCGCCGATCGCCGCACGTAGCCGGGCTTGTCTTCCGCATCGGCCGGCGAAGCTCTATGGTGCCTCCCAAGCTGGCGGCCGATCGCAATCGCCAGCAGAGAAAGTCATCGCCTTTTGGGGGGATTCACGATGCGACGCGCATGGAACGGCACATTCGCCTTGGGCTTGGGCGCCTTGGGCTTGGGCGCCTTGCGCTTGGGGTTCACGGTGGCGGCGGTCGCCGCCGTCGGCTTGGCGCCCCACAGCGCCGGCCAGAGCGGCCCCGGCTGGACGATCCTGCTCGACGACAGGACCATGGGCGAGTGGGACAGGGTCGGCGAGACCAACTGGCGCCTGGAGGACGGCGCGGTCGTGGCCGACAAGAGGACCAGCAAGGACCCGGCGCACCTCGTCAGCAGGGAGAAGTACAAGGACTTCCAGCTCTACGCCGAGTTCTGGGCCAGCGACGACGCCAACAGCGGCATCCATATCCGCTGCCAGGACCCGGCAAAGATCACCGACAAGAGCTGCTACGAAGCCAATATTTTCGACCAGCGAAAGGACCCGACTTACGGCACCGGCTCGATCACCCACTTTGTCGAGGTGGATCCGATGCCCAAGGCCGGCGGCAAATGGAACACCTATGAGATCACGGCCAAGGGGCGCCAGATTACCGTGGTGCTGAACGGCCAGAAGACTGCCGAGCTCCACAACAATCTGTTTGCCGACGGACACATCACGCTCCAGCACGGCGCGGGCGTGATCAAGTTCCGCAAGTTGGCAATCAAACCGCTGTAGGTCGCATCGGCGCGAAGCGCGCGAATGGCGAATGGTGAGTGGCGAATGGTTTCGCCACCATTCGCGATTGGCCATTCGCCATCTACCAGATGTCGTCCCTGTCCGCGTCGAACTCGTCGCTGCAGAAGGGGCCGCCCTGGAAGAAATCGCCCACCGGGTCGGGCAGCATCTTGGCCTGTGCGGCCAGGGCGGCGTTGCGGTGGTCCTCGGCGCGGCCCGTCGGCCGGTAGCCGTAGGCGTAGGCGCGGGCGTTGTCCCACCAGGTGCGCTCGTTGTTGGAGGCGCCGTAGAAGATCTCGTAGCGCAGCTCGGGGTGCTCCAGCCCGATGCGGACCAGCTGCACCAGGTCCTCGGGGCTCAGCCAGATCGACAGGCGGCGCCTGTCGGCTGGCGCGTCGGCAACGTTGCCAATGCGCAGGCACAGGACGCGCAGGCCGTGCTTGTCGGCGTAAAGCGCGCCAAGCGCCTCGCCGAACGCCTTGCTGACCCCGTAGCGGCTGTCGGGCCGCACAGTCGCGTCGGCGCCGATGCGGCGGTGGCGCGGGTAGAAGCCGACGGCGTGGTTGGAGGAGGCGAAGACGACGCGTTTGACGCCCTTCCGGCGCGCCGCCTCGAACAGGTTGTAGCAGCCGACAATGTTGGACTGGAGGATCGTCTCCCACGGCCCCTCCACCGAGAAGCCGCCGAGGTGGACGATGCCCTCCATGCCGTCCACCACGGCCTCGACCTGGTCGAGGGCGGCGAGGTCCGCCGCGACGAACCGCTCCTCGGGCGCAAGGTCCTGCGGGGTCCTGATGTCGCTCAGGAGCAGGTCGGGGTAGACCGGCTTGAGGAGCGCGCGCAGCCGCTGTCCCACTCCTCCCGCGGCCCCAGTCAACAGCACACGTTTCATCGATCGCTCCGCTGCTCGCCTGCCCATGTCCTACGCCCAGCGAGACGATCCCGCGCCGGGCGCGCGTGGAGCTTAGCCACACGGCGGCCATCCGGACAGGGCAGTCTATTGCGACGTGATTCTCATCAAGCCGAGAAGACGAGCATCGGTCGCCAACGCGGCATCGTTCGCTATCTGCTGTATGAGATCAGATTAGTCGTGCAACATATCATGTATTGCAAAGTTGCTGCTCCGCAACGACAGCCGAATCCCGCGCTAGAAGTTAGCTTTTCCACAACCCCAAGACTTCACAATCAATACGGATTGTTAGACGAATGACGTGCGGAACGTGGGGCGGCATCGGATTTAACTGGGACGGGAGCAGCAACGATGCGGGACTTCTACACTGTGCTACATGTGAGGCCGAAGGCCAGCGACGCCGAGATCAAGGCCGCCTTCTATCATCTTGCCAAGACCTGCCATCCCGATTTGAAGCCGGGAGACAAGGAGGCCGAGGCGGTGTTCCAGGAGGCCAAGCGCGCCTACACCTTCCTCAGAAATTCCGAGACCCGGAAGATGTACGACACGTTCCTGGCCGAGCAGCGTGCCGCTCGGTGGGAGCGGCGGCGGCAATCGGTCATGACGATGTCGGCCGCGTTTGTGATCACCACCACTGCCGTCGCTTTCGTGTCAATGATGTGGCTGAACGTGGGAGGCCTTCCCTTTGCCGGAGGTCGCCTCGCCGGGGCCGCGGAGCGGCACGACGCGGAATTGGCCGCGGAGCGGAGCGCCGTGGAATTGGCCCACGCGCCCGCGCAGGCGCCGGCGGCTGAGAGCAGGACTGAAGCCGATTCGACCCAGCACGTCAGTGAGTGGCCAGCAGACGGACCATGAAGTGCAGATCGATGGCCGCAATCGCGCCGATCCCGACGACCATGAACCGCGTCTCCGCCGTCAGCAGCGGAATGAGCGCCACGGCGATGGCTGCCACAAGCGATAGCGGCACCGTCACCAGCCAAGCTTGGCCGTGGCCGTAGCCTCCCGTCAGCAGGAAGGCTGCGACGATGCCGAACCCATAGCCGCACGGCAGCGCAGCCAGCACTGCCGCCAGAGTGAAGCGTGTCTCGGTCCAGTATGGTGTCGGCATCGCTCCTCGCTGACGACTCCAGATGTGTGGCATCCGTAGGTCGGTCGGAGCCGGGGAAAGGTTCACCCGGGCGTCGCCGTTGCATTCCGAAAGCTAACGCACCAGCAATCCACATCCGTCGCGAGGGCGTATCGGGTCGGGGACACCTGGGGCCCGGGGGGCCGGGGGGCACCGGCCAGGAACCGGCCGAGGCCGCGGCACTTGACCGGCTTGCCTGCGGCGCCCTGCATAGGCACTCTCCGCCCACTCCGCCAGAAACCACCCGAGGGGGTCGCTTGCCAGTCGCCGATCCCAAGACCGCAGAGACAGCGACGAGCCGACGTCAGCTTCCCAGCCGGCGGCAGCTCAACCATATTGCGTCTCTCTGGCCCTACATCGGCCGCTACCCCTGGATGCTGCTGACAGCGGCCGCCGCACTGGTGGCCTCGGCGGCGGTGATGCTGGCGGTTCCGGTGGCCGTGCGCCGCATGATGGACCACGGCTTCTCCGGCACCGGTGGCGTCGACATCGACGCCTATTTCATCGCCCTGATCGCGCTCGGCCTGGTGTTGGCCGCAGCGAGCGCCACCCGCATGTACGCCGTCAACTGGCTGGGCGAGCGCGTGGTGGCCGACCTGCGCGCCGAGGTGTTCGGCCATCTCGCTACCCTCGGTCCTGCCTTCTACGAGACCACCCACTCCGGCGAGGTGATGAGCCGCCTGACCGCAGATACAACCCAGATCAAGTCGGCGGCCGGCTCGGCGCTCAGCCAGGCGCTGCGGAACCTCATCATGCTGGTGGGCACGCTCGTCATGATGTTCGTGACGAGCCCGACCCTGTCGGCCCTGGCGCTCGCCGCCATACCTGCCATCGTGTTCCCGCTGCTGGCCTATGGCCGGGCGGTGCAACGGCTCTCGCGCACGGCGCAGGACCGGCTGGCCGACGCCTCGGCCTATGCCGCCGATAATTTGGGCGCGGTGCGGGCCATGGTCGCGTTCAGCCAGGAGCGGGCCGTGACCGCCCGTTTCGCTGCCGCCGTGGAAGAAGCCTTCGCCGCCGCCCGCGCCCGCCTCATGGCCCGCGCCGGCCTGACGACGATTGCCATCTTCCTGGTGGTGGCCGGCATCGTCGGCGTGCTGTGGTTCGGCGCACGCATGGTGGTTGCCGGCCAGATGAGCGGCGGACAGCTCGGGCAGTTCATCCTCTATGCGGTCCTGGCGGGCGGGGCGCTGGCGGAGCTGTCGGAGGTGTGGGGCGAGCTGGCCTCCGCCGCCGGCGCCGCCGAGCGGCTGATGGAGCTGAAGGCCGCCACTCCGCTGGTGGCGGCGCCCGCAGCCCCCAAGCCGCTGCCGCAGCCGCCGCGGGGCACGGTAGAGTTCAGCGACGTGCGCTTCGCGTATCCGACGCGGCCCGGCGTCTCGGCCCTCAATGGCGTCAGCTTCCGCATCGCGCGGGGCGAGACGGTGGCGCTGGTGGGGCCGTCGGGCGCCGGCAAGAGCACCGTCTTCAACCTGATCCTGCGCTTCTACGATGCCGGCGCCGGCACCGTGCTGGTCGATGGCCTCTCCGTGAGCGATGTCGATCCGCACGAGCTGCGCTCGCGCATCGCGCTGGTGCCGCAGGACGCGGCGCTGTTCGACGACACGGTGCTGGAGAACATCCGCTACGGGAGGTGCGATGCCGGCGACGACGAGGTGCGCCGCGCGGCGGTGGCCGCCCACGCGCACGGCTTCGTCCTGACGCTGCCGCGGGGCTACGATACGCGGCTGGGCGAGCGCGGCGTGACGCTGTCGGGCGGACAACGCCAGCGGCTCGCACTCGCCCGTGCGGTGCTGCGCGATGCGCCGATCCTGCTGCTCGACGAGGCGACGAGCGCACTCGATGCCGAAAGTGAGGCCGCCGTGCAGCAGGCGCTGGAGCGCATCACCCACGGGCGCACCACGCTCATCATCGCGCACCGGCTCGCCACGGTGCAGCGGGCCGACCGCATCCTGGTGCTCGACGAGGGCCGGATCGTCGAGGAAGGCTGCCACGCCGAGCTGGTGCGCAAGGGCGGCCTCTACGCGCGGCTGGCGGAGCTGCAGTTCGCGCTCGATGCGGCGCAATAGCGGCGCCTCGCAGCGTGTCCATCGTGCATCACCGATCGAGGATCGGCGCCAGATGGGGACTATCCGGGCTCTCACGGGTTGCTCTCTCCTGCAGCCTGCTGTTGTTTTTCCGAGCGATCGAGACGACGAGCCGAGCAGAGGGGCAAATGCGGCTGAGGGGAAGTGTCTGGAAGGCGGCTCAGATCGGGCTGGCGGGCTTTGCGGCGCTTGCTGCCGCGGCGGGATCGGGCGCGGCCCAGAGCGCCAACAGCGCCTGGATGCAGGCCCTGCAGCCGGGCTACGCGCCCAACAGCACCAGCGAGTACACCGAGCGGGAGTTCATCCGCGAGTGGGAGATGAACCCGGCCAAGGGCTTCCCCACCCTGAGCCCCAACAACGTCGGCCCCACGAAGGCGGCCATTGCCCGCTATGCAGCCATCGCCGCCAAGGGTGGCTGGCGCCGTCTGCCCGACGTGAAACTGCAGCAAGGGGATACCCATGCGGCCGTTGGCATCCTGCGCGAGCGGCTGCGTCTGTCGGGAGAGCTGAAGGACGAGGACACGTCGGACTATTTCGACTACGAGCTGGGCCAGGCCGTCCGCCGCTATCAGCAGGCCAACGGGCTGGCGCCAACCGGCACCCTCGACAAGAGCACCGTCGCCGCCATGAACGTCTCGGCGGCCTCGCGGCTGAAGCAGCTACGGGCGAGCCTCGCGCGGCTCACCGAGTACGGCAAGGTGCCGCGGAGGTACATCGCGGTGAATATCCCTGCGGTGCAGATCGAGGCGGTGGAGAACGACACGGTGGCCTCGCGCCACGCCGGCATCGTCGGCAAGGTCGACCGCCAGACCCCGATCCTCAAGTCGGCCGTGCATCAGGTCAACTTCAACCCGGTCTGGCACCTGCCGCCGACGGTGATCACGGAGGACCTGATTCCCACCGGCCAGAAATTGGCGCGCCAGGGCCAGAGCGTGCTGGTGAAGTTCAAGATCGATGCCTACGGCGGCGAGGGCCGCAAGCTCGATCCGACCAAGGTGAACTGGAACGCGGCGCAGGGCCTCGCCTTCCGCCAGCAGCCGGGGCCTGAGAATCCGCTGGGCTTCGTGAAGATGAACTTCCACAACGCCCATTCGGTCTACATGCACGACACGCCGAAGCCGTCGCTGTTCGGGCGCAGCTTCCGCGCGGCGAGCTCGGGCTGCGTGCGCATCTCCGACATCGACGAGCTGGTCGCGTGGGCGGCGGCCGAGCAGGGCTGGACGCTGGAGAGGGTGCGCAAGATGAAGCAGACGCGCGAGCGTCTCGACGTGCAGCTGAAGCACCCGTTGCCGCTGTATTTCGCCTACATCACGGCGTGGGCGACGCCCGACGGCGCGATCCACTTCCGCCGCGACCTCTATAGCAAGGACGGCATCGGCAAGGCGGCCGACGCGAACTGAGGCAGGATCCCCGGTGGGACGGGGATACAACGGCTCCGTCAGCATGGCCGAGGCCAAGCGCAAGGCGAGTCGGGAGATGCAGGATTACCAAGCCAAGCTGCGCGCCGATAAGGAAGCCGCGGGACAGGCGGCGTTGAGGGCGCTCGGCGGCGAGGCAAAGGTCATCGCCTCGGCCAAAAAGAAGTCCGCAAGGGCGAAGTCTGACTGACCACCGCACCCCCGCCTCTTTGCCGCCACCGTCTTGGTGAACAGACTCCGCCTAACGCGGTGCCCTTGCTGTCGGCGGATATTTCCATGAAGCGGTTGGTGCTTTGCTTCGACGGGACCTGGAGCGCGCTCACCGATCCCAAGGCCCTCACCAACGTGGTCAAGCTCGCCAACCTGGTGACGGTGAGCCACGACGGCGTGCCCCAGATCACCTACTACAACTCCGGCGTCGGCACCGGCGGCCGGCTCGACCAGGTCCTGGGCGGCGTGTTCGGTTACGGCCTCAAGGGCAACGTCAAGCGCGGCCTCACGTTTCTGGCGCTGAACTGGGAGGCGGGCGACGAGGTCTACCTGTTCGGCTTCTCCCGCGGCGCCTACACGGCGCGCGCGCTCGCGGGCGTGATCGGCGCGGCCGGCATCCCCGCCGATCTCAAGAAGGCCGAGCACCACTGGGACCGCTACCAGCAGATCGCCAAGCTGCGGCCAAAGCGCGGCACCCCGCGGGACTCCGAGGAATGGCGCAAGGCCCAGGCGCAGATCGACGAAATCCGCAAGGAGTTCCTTCATCTGGCCCGCAACGTCGACGACAACGGCAACTGGGAGGACGTGCGCATCAAGTGCGTGGGCGTGTGGGATACGGTGGGGTCCTACGGCGTGCCGTCCGGCATAGGGCTCGGCGCGCTCCCCTTCATGCTCACCTACTGGACGCGCGGGTTCCGCGACACGCAGTTCGGGCGCACGGTGGATGTCGGCCTGCATGCGATCGCCATCGACGAGCGCCGCCGGCCGTTCATGCCCACGTTCTGGACGCTGCGGCCCAGGGCAACGAACGACCCGAGCGAGGTGCCGCCCAACGTCCACCAGGTCTGGTTCGCGGGTGTGCACGCCAACATCGGCGGCGGCTACGAGAGCTCGGGCCTCTCGGACCTGTCGCTCGCCTGGATGCTGGCGCAGGTGCAGGAGAGGACGGGGCTGCGTTTCAACGATCTCACTGTCAGGGACGAGGTATGGCCGTGCTCGGCCTGCACGCTCTACACATCGTCGCGCTTGGACTGGCTGAACCCCCGCCGCTCGGTCCTCCCCAAGCCGCCCATCGGCCTCTGGGCCACGCTCAAAGCCTGGCTGGGTTGGCGCCGGCGCGAGCCCAAGCGCATCAACGAGCAGGTGCACTGGAGCGTCGGCGAGCGCCTCGGCTGGCCCCAGGCGCTGGCCGACAAAGGCCCGCCGCGCCGCTATGCCCCGCGCAACCTGCAGGGGGTGAAGGATTTTACCGCGCCGCTAGCGCTCGAGGCCGCGCTGGCCGATCACACCAACGGCCGCATGTGGACCGGCAAGTGCCCGATGGAGCGGGCGGGCCTCGTCTGCCAGTGCAAGGCGCGCGATATGCAGGCGATCGAGCGCGCCAGCGGGGCGCCCCCCGGTGGGAGGCCGAGCGCATCGCCACCGATCGCGGCCTGACCCAAATCGCACGGCCTGCGGGCCGAACCGCCGCAGCGGCATCACGCTGCCACCCGGTTCTTCTCCTTGGCGAAGGGGCTCAAGCCCAGCCACCGCTGCATCGACTTGGCGACCTCCGCATCGCCGATCAACTCGAGGTTGCCGGCCTCCACCTCCTTGGCGACGGTGGCGAAGCCCATCCAGATCGCCGTCATGCTGCGTAGCGGGCTCGTGACGTAGAGGTCGATCTCGAAACCTGGATTGGTGGAGCACAGATCGACCTTGCCGTCGCCGTCCACCACGTCGACCACAAGCCACCACGACCGCTTGGCCGACTGCACGTCGGGAAACAGGAACTGGATGGTGCATCGCCGCTTCGGCAGCGGCTTCGGGTCGAGCGAGCGGCGCATGTCCCACATCAGCAGCGACGGGTCGAGGTTCTTGAGCGAGATCGACTTCTCGACCCAGCGCTGCCCCCAGATGCCGAGCGACATCACCACGGGCCGCAGGTCTTCGCCGGCCTCCGTCAGCTTGTACTCGACGACCCCCGGCTGGGCCGTCGGCACAGTGACGATCACCCCGGCCTCCTCCAGCTCCTTGAGACGCTTCGACAGGAGCGTGGGCGACATCAGCGGCACCCCGCGCCGCAGGTCGTTGAAGCGGGTAGTGCCACAGAGCAGCTCCCGCACCACCAGGGCGGTCCAGCGCGAGCAGACGATCTCCGCGGCCATGGCAACGGGGCAGAACTGGCCGTAGCTGGCCCTGTCGAATCTGTCGGGCACCTCTCCACTCCTGTCGCAATCGAAGCGAGCGAGCCATCGCATCGCGGTGTAGCGAATGGATAGTACAGATACTGTACTCGGGTCGGACCGCAAAGTCAGCTGCCTGCCCATCATCCGGACGGTTGATTGCAGCAAGTGCGTTCCATGCCAATGGGTTGATCGGCGCCGGTCGAAACGGTCGCCAGGCGCCGGTACAGTTCCTGGACTGGAGGCCGGGCACCGACATCGAGCAGGATCGGCGCATCGCTTCCGTCAGAACCCGTGCAAGGGAGGTCCACCGTGAGCACTGCAGCAGCCCTCAAGAGCGACAGTAGCCTGAGGAGGAGCGCGGTCGAGGTCGCGCGCGAGCTTGGCCCCGTCTTCGCCCGCCACGCCGCCGAGGCGGTCGACGAGGACCGCTTCGTCGCCGACAACTTCGCGGCCCTGAAGGCCGCCGGATTGGTCGAGGCCGGCGTGCCCGCCGAGCTCGGCGGCGGCGGCGCCGACGTGGACGAGCTGGCCGCCATGCTGCGCACGCTGGCCTATCACTGCGGCTCGACCGCGCTCGCCTTCTCCATGCACACCCACCAGGTGGCGATCCCGGCCTGGCGCTGGATGCACCAGAAGGCGACGCCCGTGGAGCCGCTGCTCAAGCGCATCGCCAGCGAGCGGATCTTCCTCTTGTCCAGCGGCGGCTCCGACTGGATCGGCGGCTCCGGCAAGGCCCAGAAGGTCGAGGGTGGCTATCGCATCGACGCGCGCAAGATCTTCACCTCCGGCGCGCCGACCGGCAACCTCTTGATGACCGGCGCGAACCTCGACACGCCGGAAGGCCCCACGGTGCTGCATTTCGGCGTGCCCATGAGCTCGCCGCACGTGAAGGTGCTCGACACCTGGCGCACGCTCGGCATGCGCTCCACCGGCTCGCACGACGTCCTGATCGAGGGCCACGTGGTGCCGGAGGCCGCCGTCTCGGTGAAGCGCAAGGCCGGCGAGTGGCACCCACTGTTCCAGATCATCGCCACCATCGCCTTTCCGCTCGTCTACGCGGTGTACGTCGGCGTGGCCGAGAGCGCGCGCGACCTCGCCGTCGAGCTGGCCAAGCGCAAACAGCCCGGCCGGCACACGGTCGATCTCGCCGGCCGCATGGACACCGAGCTGGCCGGCGCCCGGCTGGCGTTGGAGCACATGCTGGCCGCCGTCCGTCTCAACGCGCCGTCGGCCGCCACCGTCAACCAGGTGATGATCGGCAAGGCGCTGGCGACGCGCCACGCCATCGCCGCCGTGGAGCTTGCGATGGAGGTGGCGGGCGGCATCGGCTTCTACCGCTCGGCTGGCCTGGAGCGGAAGTTCCGCGACATCCAGGGCGCCCGCTATCACCCGCTGCAGTCCGGCCCGCAGGCCGAGTACGCCGGCGCCATGGCCCTCGGCCTGCCGGTTGACCGGATTTTCTGATCCGGGCGCCCGTAGATTGGGTTAGGCCCGAAGGGCCGTAGCCCAACATTTGGCAGGTGCGACCGCTTGTGGTTGCCGATGATCGCGGTAGGGACGTGAGTTACCTCACGCCCCCCGCACAGATCCGTACGTGCCCAATTAAGGCATACGGCTCCCACCTCGGGTATTTGGCGGCAAAGCGGATGCTCGGCCATGGGTG
>JBIOWI010000248.1:0-11639 GCA_044868325.1 Hyphomicrobiaceae bacterium | reverse complement strand
ATATGGACACCAGGCCCGCACGCGCTCTCGCCCAAGGCCGCGCCGTGCGGCTGGCCGAGGGGCTGCTCGGCGGCATCGTGGCCGTGCTCCTTATGGCCATGATGCTGATCACGGTGGTCGATGTGATCGGCCGCTATGCCCTGAAGCAGCCGGTGCCCGGCGCCTACGAGCTGATCGAGCTGACGCTGGCCATCGTCATATTCATGGCGCTGCCGCTGGTCTGCCTCAAGGACGAGAAGATCGTCGTCACCCTCCTGATCGAGCGCTTCGCGGCCCGCACCCGGCAGGTCCACTCCGGCATCGTCTCGATGCTGTGCGCCGGCGTGCTGGCGGTGGTGGCCTGGCGGCTCTATGCCCACGCCGCCCAGCTCGCCTCCTACGGCGAGGTGACGGTGTTCCTGAGGCTGCCGAAAGGCCCGATCGGCTACACCATGGCCGCCCTCTCCGCACTCGGCGCCGTTGCGCTCGTCGTTGTCGCCGTCGACTATCTCAAGGGCGCCCGCCGCCCCGGCGGCGGCGTGGACGTGGGCTAGCGGCGATGCTCGTCTGGATCCTCGGCATCGTCGCCTTCCTGGTGCTCATCGGCCTCGGCGTGCCCATCGCCTTCGCCATGGCCCTCGTGGGGCTCGTCGGCCTCTCCGGCCTGATCGGCCCCTGGCCCACGCTCAGCATGCTGGGCCAGGTCTTTCACGACAACGGCATGAGCTACACGCTCTCGGTGATGCCGCTGTTCGTGCTGATGGGCAACTTCGTGCTCAAGGCCGGGCTTGCCGACGACATGTACGCCGCCGCCAACGCCTGGCTGCGCCAGTATCGCGGCGGGCTTGCCATGGCCACCGTGGTCGCCTGCGGCGGGTTCGCGTCCGTGTGCGGCTCGTCGCTCGCCACCGCCGCCACCATGGCGCGGGTGTCGATGCCCTCCATGCGCCGCTACGGCTATTCCGACGCGCTCGCCACCGGCGCCATTGCCGCCGGCGGCACGCTCGGCATCCTGATCCCGCCGTCCATCGTGCTGGTGCTCTACGGGGTGATCACCCAGAACGACATCGGCAAGCTGTTCCTGGCCGGCATCCTGCCGGGCGTCGTCGGCATCCTCGGCTATATGCTTGCGGTGCGCATCTCGCTTGCGGTCAGCGGCGAGAAATCGCAACGCGTTGAGGTGTTGCCGCTCAAGGAGCGCCTGCGCGCCACCAGGGGCGTCTCCGGCGTGCTCCTGCTGTTCGCCGCCGTGATGGGCGGCATCTATCTGGGCGTGTTCACGGCGAGCGAGGCGGCCGGCGTGGGCGCCTTCGGAGCATTCCTCATCGCCTGGGCGCGCGGCCGCCTCGACTGGCGCATGCTCTCCGACATCCTGGTCGAGACGGCGCGCATGACCTCCACGCTGTTCCTGATCCTGTTCGGCGCGCTCATGTTCTCCAACTTCGTCAACATCGCCGGCCTGCCGGCCGACCTCACGCGCTGGATCGCCGCGCTCGGCGCCAACCAGACCGCGGTGCTGCTGGCCATCGTGGCGATGTACTTCGCGATGGGCATGGTGATCGAGAGCATCTCCATGATGCTGCTCACCGTGCCGGTGTTCTACCCGATCGTGATCGCGCTGGGCGTCGATCCCATCTGGTTCGGCATCTTCGTGGTGGTGGCCATCGAGATCAGCCTGATCACGCCTCCCGTCGGCCTCAACGTGTTCGTGCTGAAGACCGTTGTCCCGGACGTGCCGTCCACCACGGTGTTCCGCGGCGTGGCCCCGTTCGTGGCCATGGACGTGGCGCGCATCCTGCTGCTGATCTGGGTGCCCTGGCTGGCCTTGGCGATCCCGTCCACCATGTAGGGTGGGTTAGGCCCGGAGGGCCGTAACCCACCGCAGGCTTCCGCACCGAAGGAGATCCGAATGCCCACCGCCGTCTCGAACCTGAGGCCCGTTGCCGTTCCCCTCGACCTGCAAAGCCGGCCGCTGGCCTGGCAGGTGGGGGCAGTGGTCCTCGGCTCCCTGTTCCTCGCCCTGTCATCCTACATCCAGGTGCCGATGGTCCCGGTGCCGGTCACCATGCAGACCTTTGCGGTCGCGCTGGTCGGAGCGCTGTACGGCTGGCGGCTCGGCAGCATTACCATCGTCGCATGGCTCGTCGAGGGCGCCGTCGGGCTTCCCGTGCTCGCCGGCGGAGCCTCTGGGGTGCATCACTTCCTCGGTCCGACCGGCGGATACCTGTTTGCCTTTCCGGTCGCCGGCGCGCTGATGGGCTGGCTCGCCGAACGGGGCTGGAACGGCCACCGGGTGATCCTTGCCTTCCTCGGCATGCTGCTCAGCAATGCTGTGTGCCTGGTGCTCGGCGCGGCCTGGCTCGCTGTCCTAGTCGGGCCTGAGCGAGCGATCGCGCTCGGCGTGATGCCGTTCCTTGTCGGTGCGCTTCTCAAGTCCGCCCTCGGCGCGGCTACTCTGAGGCTGCTGGTACGCGGCAGCCGCGCGCCCGAGTAACCGTCCGGACGACCGCCCCGTGAGCCGGTCCCGGCTCCCGGGGCTTCCGTGCATAGCCAGCGCGGATCGGTGCAAGACGGGCAGACCCTGCGGTCTGACCCCATGACAGGGCCTCGAAAGGGCGGTCTGTAGCGGCGGCCAAGCGTCTTGATGACTTTCGGTCAATACAGCGATGCTGTAATCGCATCACCTGTGTGATACGTTGTCTCCATGGACAATGGCATCTACAGAATCACCATCGACCCCGACATCTGTAACGGCAAGCCCGTTGTCAGGGGGCTTCGCATCACGGTTGAGACCATTCTCGACTACCTGAGCGCGGGCGAGACGCCAGAGGAGATCCTGCGCCAGCATCCGATGCTGGAGTCGGAGGACATTCAGGCTTGCCTCGCGTTCGCCAGCCGCCTGATGAGCCACAAGTATAGCGTCAAAGAGACTGTGTGATGTAGGAGGGTGGATCAGGGCCGAAGGGCCTCAATCCACTCTGAACAAGCACGAGGCGGATGCCTACGCCGCCCGCTTCAGGAGCTTGCGGTTGATCAAGAGCTCGGCGATCTGCACGGCGTTGAGGGCGGCGCCCTTGCGCAGGTTGTCGGACACGACCCACAGGTTGAGGCCGTTTTCCACCGTGCCGTCCTCGCGGATGCGGCTGATGTAGGTGGCGTCCTCGCCGGCCGCCTCCATGGGCGTGACGTAGCCGCCGGGCTCGGGCTTGTCGATCACCAGGCAGCCCGGCGCCTCGCGCAGGATCTCGCGCGCCTCGTCGGCCGTGATCGGCTTCTCGAACTCGACGTTGACGGCCTCGCTGTGGCCCACGAAAACGGGCACGCGCACGCAGGTGGCCGTCACCTTGATCCTGGGGTCCAGGATCTTCTTGGTCTCGGCCACCATCTTCCATTCCTCCTTCGTGCTGCCGTCCTCCATGAAGACATCGATGTGAGGAATGACGTTGAAGGCGATCTCCTTGGGGAACTTCTTGGGCTCGCGATCCTCGTTGCCGGGGACGTACTTGTCCTTGGTGCGGGTCCACAGCTCGTCCATGGCGTCCTTGCCCGCGCCGGAGACGGACTGATAGGTCGCCACCACCACGCGCTTGATCCTGGCATGGTCGTGGAGCGGCTTCAGGGCCACGACCAGCTGCGCCGTGGAGCAGTTGGGATTGGCGATGATGTTCTTGCGGGTGTAGCCGCCGACGGCGTCGGCGTTCACCTCAGGGACGATCAGCGGCACGTCCTGGTCGTAGCGCCAGGCCGAGGAGTTATCGATCACCACGCAGCCCTTGGCGGCGATGCGCGGCGACCATTCCTTCGACACGGCGCCGCCCGCCGACATCAGGCAGAACTGCACCTTCGAGAAGTCGAACGTCGCGAGGTCCTTGCACTTGAGCGTTTTCTCACCGAACGAGACCTCCAGGCCGACGGAGCGGCGGGACGCGAGGGCATGCACCTCGTTGACGGGGAAAAGGCGCTCGGCAAGGATCGCCAGCATCTCCCGGCCGACATTGCCGGTGGCGCCGACGACGGCGACGTTGTAGCTCATCGGTTGGCTCTTCGGTGACGTTCCGTATATTGCGCTGCGGCAATGCCGCGGTGCGTGGCCGCTTTTACTTGCGAATGCGCTGGCTGTCCATGCGGGGTGTCTGACCCTCTGGGTCGACACTCTTGCACCAACCTATCGTTGGCTCGAGCGCTTTCGCTACCGTTTGCGCCATGGTGTCTGACCCAGAGGGTCAGACACCTATCGACGCGACGGCCCCCGGCGCCGTCACCGGGACAGGCGCCGCGCCTTGCACCGGTGCGTCGTCGAACGAGAGGCCGAGATCGCCGGCGAGGTGGAGCATGGCCCGCTCGGCCAGCGCGGCGATGGTGAGGAGCGGGTTGACGCCCAGCGAGCGCGGCATGACGGCGCCGTCCATCACGTAGAGGCCGCGATGCACATCGGCGGCATCGGCTCCGGCGCCCCCGTCGAAGACCTGGCACTTGTGGTTGACGACGCCCTCGCCCCGGTCGCGGCCCATGCCGCAGCCGCCCAGGGGATGCGCCGTGGCGGGCTGGCCGCCCATCATGGTGCCGGCCAGCGGGTTCTTCACGTAGCTGCCCCCGGCTGCCCGCACCAGGGCAGCCAGCGCCTCGTCCAGGCGCTTGTAGACCGGCTCGTTGCCGGCGCCCGGCCAGATGAGCGCGAGGCGGTCGTCCTCCAGTATCAGCCGGCCGGAGGCGCTGTCGTGGGATACGGCGAAGAACGTCTGCAGGTTAGCGAACGGCCCCTTGTAGACCCCGCTGACGAGGCTCTGCAGGGCACCCAGCAGGCGGCCGTTGGGGATGAACAGCACGGGCAGCAGCGGGGCCAGCGCCGAGGGCAGCACGCCCTCCTGGATGGTAAGGCTGCCCGCCAGGTCCCCCTCGTCCACGATCTCGATCTGGCCGGAGACGCAGGCGCCTACGTCCAGGCCCTCGACACGAGGCGGATGGCCGACGCCAACGGCGTTGACGCGGGTCTTGCCGCCGTAGCCGAAGGCGATGATGTCGCCGTTGGCAGAGAAGCGCTGCCCCAGCCGCTCCGAGACGGCAAGGCCAGCCTCGCGCGAGCGCAGGAGGATCTCGGTCGAGCCCAGCGTTCCAGCGGCGAGCACCACGAGATCGGCACTGACGCTGGTTTCCGCTGCCGAGACGCCGGCGGGGCCGTCCAGCCGCTGCAGGTGAACCTCCCACCGCCCGTCGGCAGACTTGGAGACGCGGCGCACCTTGGCGTGGGTGAAGATCTCGGCACCGTGGCGGGCGGCGTCGGGCAGGTAGGTAAGGGCCACAGTGTTCTTGGCGCCGGCATTGCAGCCGCCGCAACAGTCGCCGCAGCGGGTACAGGCGGGCTGGGCGATGCCGGCCGGGTTGACCGTCGCCTCGAAGCTCACCACCACCGGCGCAGCCGCCATCCGGCCGCGCCCCAGGGCCTCGCTCGAGCGCGCCAGCGCCCGGTACTTGGCTCGTTCCGAGGCGCCTGGATCGTGCGCCGGCCGCACCCAGCGCGTCGCCCGCGCGTAGCCCTCGTCGAGGAGGCCGTCCCGCGCCATCTCCTCCGGCCAGATAGGATCGCGGAACAGGCGCGGATCGGGGCGCAGGGCCACGCCGGCGTTGATCAGCGACCCGCCGCCCAGGCCGCAGCCGACCAGCACGTGCATGTCCTCGCCCAGGCGCACATCGTAGAGCCCGGTGGGCGTGCCCATCCGCAGGCGCTTGCCCGTGACCTGCAGCTCGCTGCGCAGCTCCGGGAACCGGCTGGGAAACTCGCCCGTCACCAGCTCGCGCCCACGCTCCAGGACAGCCACTCGCTTGCCGGCGCGCGCCAGCCGGGAGGCCGCCACCCCGCCGCCGTAGCCCGAGCCCACGACCACGGCGTCGTAGGCGGGGCGCAGGCGGTCGAGCGAACGGGCGAGGCGCGTCATCGGCGAATCCCTGGTGAAGCCAACCTTGTGTAGGCGAGCCCTCGGGCCTCACCAAGCGGGGTCCACCCAGCATCCACTCCGCATCGATCCATAACGTTATAGTGTTACGTCTAAGACACGACCGATAGCGGAAATACCCCAACTGACTGCAAGGAGCCTTGCCGAGCCCGGGCCTGTCGTGACGTTATAGTATTACATTTGCATTGGTCGCCGGTAGGGGAGGCACTATCGTGAGTAGGTTCGGCGTTGGCGCGGGCACGACGCTCGCCGGTGTCGTTGGCGTGGCCGCCTTGGGAGCCTCCGGGGTCGCCTCCGGGGTCCATGCGCAGACGCAATTGCCCGGAATCGTCGTGATGACGCCCAGTCCGGTCGCCAAGCGGCCGCCGGCTCCCTCCCCAACGCCGACGCCAGCCGCGCCCGAAACGGCTCCGGCTGTGGGAGTTCCCGTCGAGGACACGTTCGTTCCTCTCACGGTCATCCCGACCGAGGGGATCGTCGGCACGCCCGGCGCCACCCTCACCGACTCACTTCAGAACCAGCCGGGCATCACCGGCTCGACCTTTGCGCCGGGGGCCAACCGGCCGATCATCCGCGGCCTCGACAATCACCGTGTCCTCGTCCAGGAGAACGGCATCGGCTCGCATGATGTGTCGGCGCTGAGCGAGGACCACGCCGTTCCCATCGACCCGCTGTCCATCGACCGGATCGAGGTGGTGCGCGGGCCGGCGACGCTGCGGTACGGCTCGCAGGCGATCGGCGGCGTGGTCAATGCCATCAACAGCCGTATCCCCGAGATCGTGCCGCCGAAGGGCATCAGCTTCGCGACGCGCGGGGGCCTGAGCTCGGTGGACGACGGCGCCGACGGCGGCTTCAAGGTGACGGCCGGCTCCGGCAACTTCGCCGTCTACGCCGACGGCTTCAAGCGCCACTCAGGCGACTACGACACCCCGCAGGGCCGGCAGTTCAACACCTTCGTCGACAGCGAGGGATTTGCCTTCGGCACCTCCTTCATCAACCAGAATGGCTACATCGGCATCGCCTACTCGCGCTTCAACAGCCTCTACGGCATTCCGGACGCCCCCCCGGGCGACAGCTCGGTGCTGGAGGAGCGCCCGCGCATCGACCTGCAGCAGGAGAAGCTCCAGTCGCGCGGCGAGTGGCGCGTGCGCGACGGTGGCGTCGAGGCGGTCCGGTTCTGGCTGGGCTCCTCGTGGTATATCCACGACGAGGTGGTCGGGGCGGGAGCGCCGGAGATCGCCCAGACCTTCAAGAACCGGCAGACCGAGGGTCGCGTGGAGGTGCAGCATCAGCCGCTGATGACGGAGTGGGGCGTGCTGAACGGCGCTGCCGGCGTGCAGTTCGGGCACAAGAGGGTCGCGTCCAAGAACTTCGAGGAACCCGAGCCGGGTGTTTTCGCCGACAACTTGATCGAACCCGCCACCACCGGCACCGTCGCCATGTTCTGGTTCGAGGAGTTGCAGCTGACGAAACGGCTGCGCGTACAGGCCGCCACCCGCATCGAGCAGACCAGCGTGGATGGGACCGGCCTGTTCCTCACGGCGCCCAATGCTGGCGATCTCGTTGGGGTGGAGCGCAGGTTCATGCCGCTGAGCGCCAGCACTGGGCTGCTCTACGACCTACCCTGGGGCGTCGTCGCGCGGTTGACGGGCCAATACGTGGAGCGCGCTCCGGCCGACGCGGAGCTTTTCTCCAAGGGCGTGCACGAAGCCACGGGAACGTTTGAGACCGGCAATCCCAATTTGAACGAGGAGAAGGCGCATACCTTCGAGCTTGGCTTCCGCAAGGCCGCTGGCCCGTTCCGCTTCGATGCCTCGGCCTATTACACCAGGTTCAACGGCTTCATCTTCAAGCGGATCGATGGCACGTGCGACGACACGCTGGCCACCTGCAGTGGCGGCGATGGCGGCGAGCTCGACCGGGCCCTTTACCAGCAGCGCAACGCCACCTTCTATGGCGTGGAGTTGTTCAGCGAGCTGGACATCGGGCGCGTCTGGCGCGGCACCTGGGGCGTCGACGGCCGCTACGACTTCGTGCGCGCCAGCTTCGACGACGCGGAGGGCGGCAATGTCCCGCGCATCCCGCCGCATCGCGCCGGCGCGGGCATCTACTACCGCGATATCAACTGGTTCGCCCGCCTCGGTTTCCTGCATGCCTTCGATCAGAACAAGATCGGCGAGGGCGAGACGCCGACCGAGGGCTACACCCTCTTGAACGCCGACCTGTCCTACACCTTCAAGCTCGACAGCCCCGGCGGTGCGGCGCCCGAGATGACCATCGGCCTGAAGGGCGAGAACCTGCTCGACGACGATGTCCGCAACCACGTCTCGTTCAAGAAGGACGAGGTGCTGGAGCCGGGCCGCACGATCCGGCTCTACGGCACGGTGAAGCTCAACTGAAAGTGGCGGGCGCCGACAGGTCCCCTCTCCCCGCTTGCGGGGAGAGGGCTAACGAGGCTCTGCCTCAGACCGGCGAATCATGCCCGGCAGTCGGGCTTCGGCCGTCGTAGGATCGAATTTTGCGACTGCCGACGCCCGACTGCCGAATCTCGATGCCGTGAAACTTGACACATCCGCGCCAACTCTTCGAGCTCAAGCGGGCTAGGGTGAGGGGCAGCCCCAGGCGAAAGCCTCTCCGCGCGGGACCTCGAAGTCTTGCTCCGGCCTCGAACAAAGCCGTGAGAGGTGGGGGCGAGGCCCACCTGGATTCCTGCGGGGGTGAGCGGACCCGGGCAGCGGATCACGCGCGCGCAAGGGAGCGGAGGGCCGTAGCAAGTGTTTCGGGTGCGACCGGCTTCGACAGCACGCGCTGGCGCCGGTCACGCCGCACAAGAACACGCGGGTAGCCCGTTACCACGACAAAAGGGATCCCCCTGTCCTCAAGCGCGGCTTGCAGCTCTTCGGTGTTGTCGTCGGCCAGCACGAAATCGATGACAGCGACGTCGACATCGTTCTCGCCCAAGGCGGCGATTGCCCGGCCGGCCGTAGAGCACGGACCGATGACGGTCGCACCCGCCTCCGTGAGTTGATTGACAACGTCCACCGCGACCAGCGGCTCGTCCTCCGCAACAAGGACCTTGATGTTGGCGAGCGCCTTGTTTCTCCCCACTTTCAGCCTCCAGACATTGCAGCGCGACGGACGTTCACGAGGTTATCCGATAGCAAAACGCGGCGGCTTCCGCCGCGTTCCCGCCAGTACCGCATGCAGGTTGGGTTGGCTTGCTGCGGTTGCGGGCTTGCAGGCAAATCGGCTTTCACAATGCGCCGGCACAATGCGCCTTGGCCACTAGCCGAATGAAACCAATGCGCAGCGCTGCACGTTAATCATTCCGGGTTCCTGATGGAGGAGAAGGGAGAGCACCGTGTCTGCGTTCAACTGGTCCGCCATCGACTGGGTCTCTCTGGTCGCGCTCTCGCTGCTCGTGCTGGTGGTGTCTCGCATTGGCGAGCGGTTGTCGTTCGGCAGTCGCGGGCTGGGTGCGCTTTTTACGGCCCTGCTGTTCGCTGTGGGATTCGCGGCGTGGTCGTATTTCTCGCTGCACGACAGCATCGCGCAGGCCATCGCGATGGTGATGTCGGGTAGCCAGAGCTGACGCACGGGCTCCGGCCCCTAGCCCCTCTGCTCTCGGGCCTCTCCAGACATGGGAGCCACCGAACGGGAGACGCCCGACATGCAGCGGTTTCTCAATCAGCTCCTGCAGCTCATGCAGGGCATCGATGCGATCTTCCGCTTCGTTCGCTTGATCTGGAACTGGTCGGTGGATCGGATCGAGCGGTAGTAGCATCGGCGGGAGCGGGCTTCCTTTTCCTGCGACGCCGGCACGGGTTGCACCGCAGCGGGTCCTGCGGTAGGAGCGTGGGCGGCCCGGCGCTCCTCGCCGCGGTGCGGAGCATCCTCATGAACCAGCTCCTGCTGGACTATCTGCCCCTCGTCGTCTTCATGGGCATCGCCCTCGTCATCGGCCTGGCGCTGATGGTGGCCCCGTTCCTGGTGGCCGTGCGCAACCCGGACCCGGAGAAGGTCTCCGCCTATGAGTGCGGGTTCAACGCCTTCGACGACGCCCGCATGAAATTCGACGTGCGGTTCTACCTGGTCTCCATCCTGTTCATTATCTTTGATCTGGAGGTGGCCTTCCTCTTCCCCTGGGCGGTGGCCTTCAAGGAGGTTGGCGCCTTCGGCTTCTGGTCGATGATGGCGTTCCTGGCCGTGTTGACCGTGGGCTTCGCCTACGAGTGGCGCAAGGGTGCCTTGGAGTGGGATTGAAGATGCGGCAGTCGGCAGTAGGCGGCAGGCAGTCGGGAAGGACCGCGTGACGACCCTCTCACAGCCAAGATCAGGTCTCGTGGTGCCCGGCGACCGCGGGTTCGGCGAGCTGTCCAACAAGCTCGCAGACAAGGGCTTCCTGGTTACCACCACCGACGACCTGATCAACTGGGCCCGCACCGGCTCGCTGATGTGGATGACGTTCGGGCTCGCCTGCTGCGCCGTTGAGATGATGCAGGCCTCCATGCCACGCTACGACCTGGAGCGGTTCGGCTTCGCCCCGCGGGCCTCGCCCCGCCAGTCCGACGTGATGATCGTGGCCGGCACCCTGACCAACAAGATGGCGCCTGCTCTCCGCAAGGTCTACGACCAGATGCCCGAGCCGCGCTACGTCATCTCCATGGGCAGCTGCGCCAACGGCGGCGGCTACTACCACTACTCCTACGCCGTGGTGCGCGGCTGCGACCGCATCGTGCCGGTGGACATCTACGTTCCGGGCTGCCCACCGACGGCCGAGGCCCTGGTGTACGGGGTGCTGCTGCTGCAGCGGAAGATCCGGCGAACCGGAACCATAGAGCGCTAGCCAAGTGTCTACGATCGTGCGGACGTGGATGGCATACGCCACACCGGAGAAGGTACGCGCCTATCGCGACCATCTTGCGGGAGTGGTCCTACCGGAGCTGGGCAAGCGGCCGGGCTTTCTGGGGCTCGACCTGTGCGAGGCCATACGGGGCGACCAGGTGGAGCTTCTGGTCATCAGCCGCTGGCAATCCATGGAGGCCGTCAGGGCCTTTGCTGGGGCCAACCCAGACCGCGCGGTGGTCGAGCCAGGTGCTAAGGCGGTGCTGGCGGAGTACGACGATTTCGTCACCCACTACGAAGTGACGCTGGAGGCGACTGGAGCCTGAGATGACGCTGGAGGAGCTGGCCAGCCATATCGACGCCAAGCTGCCGGGCGCGATCCTGCAGCGGACTATCGCCTTGGGCGAGCTGACCCTGGTGGTGGCGCCGGCGGACATCGTGCGCGTGCTCACGGCGCTGCGCGACGACAGGCAATGCCTGCTCGAGGTGCTGATCGACATCTGCGGGGTGGACTACCCGGAGCGGGCGAAGCGCTTCGACGTGGTCTATCACCTGCTCTCGCCGCGCTGGAACCAGCGCATCCGCGTGAAATGCGAGACCGACGAGGACACGGCGGTGCCGAGCGCCGTCGGGGTGTTCCCCGCCGCCAACTGGTTCGAGCGCGAGGCCTACGACATGTACGGCATCCTGTTCTCGGGCCACCCCGACCTGCGCCGGCTTCTGACGGACTACGGCTTCCAGGGCCATCCGCTGCGCAAGGACTTCCCGCTCACGGGCTATGTGGAGGTGCGCTACGACGACGCACAGAAGCGCGTCGTGTACGAGCCGGTGAAGCTGACGCAGGAGTTCCGGAGCTTCGACTTC
>JBIOWI010000247.1:0-3786 GCA_044868325.1 Hyphomicrobiaceae bacterium | reverse complement strand
GCCCGCGCATGACTCGGGGCCGATGCGGATCGCTACTCCTTCATCGCAGTGGACTTGCACCACCTACTCCTCGCCGGTATCACCGGCGCACTTGGGTTACGCCGCTTCGCGGCTAACCCAACCTACGCCATCACTTGATGGAGATGTTCCAGAACACGGGTGCCGGCGCCGCCAGCATCCCCTCCACCGTCTTGCGCATCACCGCGCGCTCGTACCACTGCCCTAAGGGGATGTGCGTCACCATCTTGGCGTCGCGGACCTGGATGGCCTCGGCGATCGCCTTCTGCTTGGCCGGGTCGGTCTCGCGCGCGAAGTCGTCGCGCAACTTCTCGATCTCGGCATCGCAGGGCCAGCCGAACATGGCCTTGTCGCAGCCGGCGTTCATGAAGCCCGTGAAGATCGGATTGCTGATATCGGCGGAGACCCAGGAGGTGAGGAAAGCATGCCAGCCGCCGGCGGTGGGCGGGTCCTTCTTGGAGCGGCGGGCCACCAGCGTCTGCCAATCCATCGATTGCATGTCGACCTTGAAGCCCGCCTTCTCCATCAGGGCCTTGGCCACCGGCGCGAGATTGGTGAGCACCTGCAGGTCGGTGGAGTGCATGAGCACGATGGGCGTGCCGTCGTAGCCGGCCTCCTTGAGAAGCTCCTGGGCCTTCTTGAAGTCCGACCTCAGCAGCCCTTCCATCGGCTTCTCGTTGGCGAACGGGGTGCCGCAGGGGAAGTAGGACCTGCACACCTTGTAGTACTCGGGGTCGCCGATGACCGCCTTGACGAAGTCCTCCTGGTTGAAGGCGTGGAACAGCGCCTCGCGCACCTTGGGATTGTCGAACGGCTTGTGCAGCCAGTTGGGGCGGAACGTGTACTGGTTGCCGGCCGGGTTCCAGTCCACCGCCTTGACGTTGGCGTCGGCCAGCGCCAGCGGCAGCAGGTCGTGCGGGCCTTGCTCGATGAAGTCGATCTCGCCCGCGAGCAGGGCGTTCATGGCCTGCTGGTGGTCGGAGATGGCGCGCCATTCGACCCGGTCGACCTTTGCCACCTTGCCGCCCGCGAGGCCCGAGGCGGGCTCGGAGCGCGGCTTGTACTTGTCGGACTTGACGTAGACGGTCTTGTCGCCCGGCTTCCACTCCTCGCGCTTGAAGACGAAGGGGCCGGAGCCGGTGAAGTCGGAGATCTGCGTATTGGGATCGGTCTCGGCCACGCGCTTAGGCATCATGAACGGCACGGCCGAGGAGGGCTTGCCTAACCCTAGGAGGACGAGCCCGGTCGGCTGCTTGAGCTTGATGACGAAGGTCTTGGCGTCCTTGATCTCGAAGCCGTCGACAAACGACATGAGCTTCTGGCCGGTGGCGTCCTTGGCGCCCCAGCGCTTGATGGAGGCGACGCAGTCCTCGGCCGTGACCGGCTGGCCGTCGTGCCAGACGAGGCCGTCGCGCAGCGTGAGCGTGTGGGTGAGCTGGTCGGCCGACACCTCGTGCTTGCCCACCATCTGCGGCTTGATCTCGCCCTTGGCGTCGGTGGCGAACAGGGTGTCGTAGATCATGTAGCCGTGGTTGCGGACGATGTAGGCGGTGGTCCAGATCGGATCGAGGATCTTGAGGTCCGAGTGCATGACGGCCCGCAGCGTTTTCTGCGCATGCGCAGGCGCTGTGAGGCTCATGGCGGCGCCGGCGATCGCAAGGATCGCCAGGGCCCATCGGCGCAAGCAGCTCATCGTCCGCTCCCCTGTCCGCAGTTTCGCCCGTGTCCGCGGCCGCCGGATGTCCGCCGGGCGCGGCATGTCCATGGGCGTCGATTAGACAGTCGGGCTTGCGGCGAGTCAAAGCCTAGATGTGCCGAATTTTCCGGCCCCATGCCCACAGCGTCGGCAGGAGTCGACCCCGGATTCCCTCTCCCCGTTCGCGCCATTTCAGCGCGAACGGGGAGAGGGTTAGGGTGAGGGGCAGCCACAGGCGCGACGCTCTCCACGAGAAGACTCAATACTTGCGCAAACCCTGGGAAAGGCTGTTGAAAGGTTCGACCCCTTTGCTGCCCTCACCCCAGCCCTCTCCCGTCGCCCTCTGGAACTTTGTGGTAGGACCCTGGCTGCAGG
Organism: Hyphomicrobiaceae bacterium; assembly: GCA_044868325.1. GTDB lineage: Bacteria > Pseudomonadota > Alphaproteobacteria > Rhizobiales > Hyphomicrobiaceae > AWTP1-13. Next base: position 1,697 of record JBIOWI010000247.1, on the reverse strand, counting down.
TGGCCCGAGGGCGACAGGGAGAGGGAGCACTCCACCTCAGAGGACGACACATGCATCTCTTCACCGCCTCGCTCGGCACGGAGACCAACACGTTCTCGCCGATCCCTACCGGGGCGCAGCTGTTTGCCGAGACGGCGCTGGTGCGCGGGGGCGCGTACGGCGCCAATCCCAACCTGTTCGCGCTGCCCATGATCGAGTTCCGCGACCGGGCGCGGGCCATGGGCTGGCGCGTGACGGAGAGCCTGTGCACCTTCGCGGTGCCGGCGGGGCTCACCGTGCAGCGCGTCTACGAGGCGTTCCGCGACGAGATCCTGGAGGACCTCGCCAAGGCGATGCCGGTCGATGCGGTGCTGCTCAGCCTGCATGGGGCCATGGTGGCCGACGCGACCGACTCCTGCGAGACCGACCTCGTCCAGCGCATCCGCGCCATCGTCGGCCAGGACGTGCCGATCGGCGTCGAGCTCGACTTGCACTGCCATCTGACCGACGAGCTGGTGGCGGCCTCCACCGCCATCGCGATCTTCAAGGAGTACCCGCACACCGACGTGCGCGAGCGCGCCGCCGAGCTGTTCGAGATTATCGCCGCGGCGGCGCAGCGCCGGGCGGCGCCGCGGATGGCCGTGTTCGACTGCCGCATGCTCGGCCTCTACCCGACGACGATCGAGCCGATGGCCTCGTTCGTGGGCAAGATCAAGGCGCTGGAAGGTCGCGACGGAGTGCTGTCGATCTCTATCGCGCACGGCTTCCCCTGGGGCGACGTGCCCCAGGCCGGCACGCGCGTGCTGGTCGTCACCGACGGCAACGTCAAGACCGATGCGGCCGATGGGCCGGCGCTCGCCCGCACGCTGGGGCTGGAGCTGCGCGGGCTCAGGCAGCGCATCGAGGCGCCGTGGATGCCTCTCGATCGGGCGCTCGACAAGGCGATGGCAATGCCGGAGGGCCCGATCGTGCTGGCGGACATGGCCGACAACGCCGGCGGCGGCGCGCCGAGCGACTCCACCTATCTGCTCCGCGCCATGCTGGAGCGGGGCATGGCCGACGCCGTGCTGGGCTGCATCTGGGACCCGGGCGCGGTGGCGCTGGCCTTCGAGGCGGGCGAGGGGGCGCGCCTCAAGCTGCGGGTGGGCGGCAAGCTGGGGCCGATCTCGGGCGATCCCCTCGATCTCGACGCAACGGTCACGCGGCTCAAGCGGCAAGCGATACAAGACTATCTGGGTGCCCGCAACGACATGGGCGACTGCGCCGCCATCCGCGCCATGGGTCCAAATGGGGGTCCCAATGGCGGCATCGACATCGTGCTCAACACCAAGCGCACCCAGACCTTCACGCCCAGCGCCTTCACCGCCGTGGGGCTCGACCCCTCGTCCAAGCGCTACGTGGCGGTCAAGTCCATGAACCACTTCCGCGCCGGCTTCGAGCCCATCGCCAAGGCGATCCTCTACGTCGCCGCTCCCGGCTGCATCGATTTCGACTACCGCCGCATCCCCTACCGCAAGCTGCGCCGGCCCATCTATCCGCTCGACGCCGACGCGTGGCCGGATTCTGGGGATTAGGTTCCTATCCAGCCGAGGACATGAGTTCGACTGGTAAGCTACAGGCAAGCGCTGCGCGGATCCCCCTCCCCCTTGTGGGGAGGGGTTAGGGGTGGGGGGAACCACGATCTTCGAGGTTCGGGATTCCCCCCCACCCTGGCCCAC
>JBIOWI010000246.1:0-15251 GCA_044868325.1 Hyphomicrobiaceae bacterium | reverse complement strand
CTCGCCGGGGTCGCCGGTCTCGCAAGCCAGGGTCTCGGCCGGCTCGCTCGCCAGCACGCGCTCCAGCTGACGCTGCAGCTGCTCCTTGGCGGGCTGGGCCGAGGCCAGCACCTCCTTCAGGCGGTGGAACTCCAGGACGTGGAACTTGTCGACGTCGACGTCGATGTAGATGTCGGGCTGCCTGGCCTTGAGCTTCTCGCGCACGATCGACCGTTGCAGGATCTGCGACGATGACACCAATGCGGCCAGCGGCGAAGGCTGCGGCCGCTTGCCGGGTCCGGTGGAGCCGCCGGTGACATCGATGGCGACGGTGATGTCGGCCGCTCCCTCCAGCACGTCGAAGGGCAGCGGGTTGACGAGGCCGCCATCCATCAGCAGGCGGTTCTCCCGCACCACGCCGCTGAAGAGCGCCGGCAGGGCGATGCTGGCGGCGACGGCGCTGCGCACGTCGCCGGAGTCGATCACCACCTGCTCCTGGGCATGGAAGTCGGTCGCCACCGCCTTGAAGGGAATGGCGAGCCCGGCGAAATCCCGCGCCACCTTGGAGGGCAGCAGCTGGTCCAGCAGCAGCTCCGGGTTCAGCAGCGACGCCCGCACGGGCAGGAAGTTGAGGAGCTTCAGCACCGGCTCGGCTCTCGCCGCCAGCAGCGCCTGCGCGAAGCCGAAGCGCTGGCTCAGTACCTCCTCGGTATGCGCCCGGATGAGGCGCGCCGAGAGCCCCGAGGCATAGGCGGCCCCGAAGATTGCGCCGATCGAGGTGCCGGCGATGACGGTGGGCTTAAGCCCGATCTCGTCGAGCACCTCCAGCATGAGGATGTGCGCGAGCCCGCGCGCCCCGCCCCCGCCCAGCGCCAACCCGACGCTCGGCCGCCGCACGGCGCCGACCTGCGCGGATTTCTGCTCGGCACTCGTCACAAGCGCCTCCCGGATTCCCCTCCCCCTTGTGGGGAGGGGCTAGGGGTGGGGGGAACCCCGACATTCGATGTTGGGGATTCCCCCCCACCCTGTCCCTCCCCCACAAGGGGGGAGGGGACCCTGCGGCGCTCGCTTCGCAATGAATGTGGCGGTGTTGCTCGCCTCCCGTGGATTGGCAATGCGGCCAGCTTCTTCATAGCGCCCCCTTTTCCTCCTGGGCCGCCAGGAACGGAAGCAAGGCGGCGAGCGTGTCGGTGGGGTTCTCCTCGGCCAGGAAATGCCCCGAGGTGACGGCCGCGGCGCTGACATTGGTGCACCAGGGGCGCCAGGCCTCCAGCGGGTCGCCCCGCAGATAGCCGCTGCGCACCAGCAGCGTGGGACAGGCGATCTTGCGGCCGGCGGTGCGGTCCTCCTCGTCGAGGGTGCGGTCGATGCCGGCGCCGGCCCGGTAGTCCTCGCAGAAGGCGTGCACGCGGGCCGGGTCCCGGACCTGCGCGTGGTAGTGCGCCAGCGCCTCCGGCGCGAAGGGCGTCAGGTCGCGGGTGGCCGCCCAGCTCTTCAGCGTGTGCTCCAGATAGTAGACCGGGTCCTTCCCGATCAGCGTCTCGGGCAGCGGGGCGGGCTGGGCCAGGAACTGCCAGTGGTAGCCCCCGACCGCCGACTCCGCCGTAATGCGCCTCCACACCTCGGCGGTCGGAACGATGTCCACGGCCATGAGCGCCGTCACCGCCTCGGGATAGTCGAGGGCCAGCCGGTAGGCAACGCGCCCGCCGCGGTCGTGTCCCGCCACCATGAAGCGCTCGTAGCCCAGCGCCCGCATCGCGGCCAGGCAGTCCTGCGCCATCGCGCGCTTGGAGTAGATCGTATGCGCCTCGTCCCCCCTCGGCGTGGAGCTGGCGCCATAGCCGCGCAGGTCGGGAATCGCCAGCGTGCAGTGGCGGGCGAGATCGGGGGCCACCTTGTGCCACATCACGTGCGTCTGCGGATAGCCGTGCAGCAGCAGCAGCGGTGGCCCTGAGCCGCCGGTGCGCAGGTGGATCTCGATGCCGTCCGCGGTCTCGATGCGCCGCGCGGCGAAGCCGGGAAACAGGTCGGGCAGGATGCTCAAGATCTGGGCTCCTCACGTTGCAGGGCGCGCCAGCCGATGTCGGAGCGATAGAAGCCACCTGGCCAATCGATCCTGGCGACGGCCGCGTAGGCGCGTTTCCGGGCCTCGGCAATGCTCCGTCCACGCGCCGCCACGTTGAGCACGCGTCCGCCGGTCGCAACCAGGCGCCCGTCGTCCCGCGCGGTGCCGGCATGGAAGACCTCCACGTCCTCCATAGCCTGCGCGGCATCGAGCCCGCGGATCTCGCTGCCCTTGGCATAATCGCCCGGATAGCCCTTGGACGCCATCACGACAGCGATCGCCGCATCGTCGTGCCAGCGCACGTCGAAAGCATCGAGCACGCCGTCCGTCGTGGCAAGAAGCGCCGGGAGCAGATCCGACTTGAGCCGCAGCATCAGCACCTGCGCCTCGGGATCGCCGAAGCGCACGTTGTACTCGATGAGCTTGGGGCCGCTCTCGGCGATCATCAGCCCGGCGTACAGCACGCCGCGGTAGGGCGTGCCGCGTGCCGCCATGCCCTTGACCGTCGGCCAGACGATCTCGTCCATGGCGCGCCGCGCGATCTCGGGCGTCACCACCGGGGCCGGCGAGTAGGCGCCCATGCCGCCTGTGTTGGGTCCCTTGTCGCCGTCGAAGGCGCGCTTGTGGTCCTGGGCGGAGGCGAGCGGGAGGGCGTGGCTGCCATCGACCAGGGCGAAGAAGCTCGCCTCCTCGCCTTCCAGGAACTCCTCGATCACCACCCCCCCATGACCCAGGGCGTCGCCCAGCGCCCCCGAGAAGCACGCCTCGATGGCCCCCACGGCAGCCTCCCGCGTCTCGGCGATGGCGACGCCCTTGCCGGCCGCCAAGCCGTCGGCCTTCACCACGATGGGGAGACGCTGCCCCTCGACGTGCGCGAGGGCGGCGGCCCGGTTCCCGAAGCGCGCGTAGGCGGCGGTGGGGATGCCGTGCTCGGCGCAGAAGTCCTTGGTGAAGCCCTTGGAGCCCTCGAGCTGCGCGGCCGCCCGGGAGGGGCCGAATACCTTGATCCTCGCCTCGGCCAGGTCGTCGGCCAGCCCCGCCACCAGCGGCGCCTCCGGGCCGACCACCACTAGGTCGATGCGCCGCTCGCGGCAGAATCGCACCACCGCGGCATGATCCGCCACGTCGAGCGTCACGCACTCGGCGATCTCGGCGATGCCGGCATTGCCGGGGGCGCAGGTGAGCTTGCCGAGCAGGGGGCTCGCCAGGATCGCCCAGGCGAGAGCGTGCTCGCGGCCGCCGGAACCGATCAGAAGCACGTTCATTGAGCCCGTCCCGCGGAAAGCTCTGGAAAATGCGCCATCGTTTGGCCTCACTTGGCCCTTCGAAGCCGCGCCCTCATGTATCATCGAATAAGACTCGAACAAAGCCAGGGGTAACGGGGTCAGACCCCTTTCGACCACGGTTGCGGACCAAGCGAGACGTGGGAGGAAAGGGGTCTGACCCCGCATCTCGAACAACGCCAGGGTGCCGCAGGGTGCCAAGGAGTCCGGAGTGCCCGAGCCTGCCGCCAATGCGACCCGCCCAGGACCGAGCCAGGGCGGCAACCTGCCGGAATACTCGGTGTCGGAGCTCAGCGCCGCCATCAAGGGCACGCTGGAGCGCGCCTACGGCTACGTGCGCCTGCGCGGCGAGATCTCGGGCTTCCGCGGGGTGCACGGCTCTGGCCACTGCTACTTCGCGCTCAAGGACGACAAATCCCGCATCGAGGCGGTGATCTGGCGTTCCACCCTGCAGGCGATCAGGATCAAGCCAGCCGAGGGTCTGGAGGTGGTCGCCACGGGGCGCATCACGACCTATCCGGGGACGTCGCGCTACCAGATCGTCATCGACGCCCTGGAGCCGGCCGGCATCGGCGCCCTGATGGCGCTGCTGGAGGAGCGCAAGAAGCGCCTCGCGGCGGAGGGCCTGTTCGACAAGACCCGCAAGCGCCAGCTGCCGTTCCTGCCGCGGGTGATCGGCATCGTCACCTCGCCCACGGGTGCGGTGATCCGCGACATGCTGGCGGGCTTCGCCGAGCGGTTCCCGGCGCGCGTGCTCCTGTGGCCGGTGCGGGTGCAGGGCGAGACCTGCGCGGCCGAGGTGGCCGCCGCCATCGCCGGCTTCAACGCCATGCCCCCGAATGGGCCGATCCCCAGGCCCGATGTGCTGATCGTCGCGCGCGGCGGCGGCAGCCTGGAGGACCTGTGGGGCTTCAACGAGGAGGTCGTGGTGCGCGCCGCCGCCGCCAGCGCCATCCCGCTCATCTCCGCCGTCGGCCACGAGACCGACTGGACGCTCATCGACTGGGCCGCCGACGCCCGCGCGCCCACGCCCACCAAGGCGGCCGAATGGGCGGTGCCGAAGCATTCCGAGCTGGTGGAGCGGAGCGGCAAGCTCGGCCTGCGCCTCAGGACCGCGGCGCTCCGCGTGCTCGACGGGCTGCGCACCCACCTGCGTGCGGCCCAGCGCGGCCTGCCGCGCCGCCAGGACCTGCTCGCCCTGCCGCGGCAGCGCTACGATTCCGTCGAGCGCCGCCTGGGGCGCGCTCTCCTGGAGAACACCCGCGCCCACGACCGGCGGCTGGTGCGCATCGCCACGCGGCTCACACCACAGCTCCTCGCAGGGCGCATCGAGCGGGCGAGCGTCCGTCTCGCGGGCCTCGGGCGGCAGGCGGCGGCGTCCCTTGCGGCGATCGCGGCCCGCCGGCGGCTGCGGCTGGAGCGGTCGGGCTCGCGGCTCAACCCCCAGATCATCGGCAACAGTGTGGCGCGCGGTACGGAGCGCACCGCAGTCCTGGAGGCCCGCCTGAGACGCGGCATCCTCAACGCTCTGGCGCGGCAGCGGCGCCATCTTGACGGCTGCGCCAAGCTGCTCACCTCGCTCAGCTACCAGGGTGTCCTCAGGCGCGGCTTCGCCCTTGTACGCGACGCCCAGGGCGGGAGCGTGCGCTCGGCACGGCAGGTGGCGCCCGGCCAACATCTTGACATCGAGTTGGCGGACGGTCATGTCGCCGCGCGGGCTGAAGAGACGGGCAAGGCGGAAGCGGGCCAGAGCCAGCCGCACCCTCCGGCCCGCCGCGGCGAGCCGGGACGCAGCAAGGCCAAGGCTGGACCGGACGGGAGCCAGGGGTCCCTGTTTTGAGGCACGGGTTGATTGCCAGCCCTGGCGGTGGCACCGTTCCGGGCAGCAGTCTTCTACGGGCTGCAGTCTTTTTGGAAGGGCCGAGGGACACGATGGATCTTCTGGGCCGAAGCGCGAGGAAGCATGAATCGGTTTGAGCGGCTCTTCGGTCTCAGGGGCGAGGCCCGGCTTCGCTATTTCGACGGTGAGTTCCAGGTTCTGATCCCAGGCGACTTCGTGCGGTGCGCGGTGAGCGGCGAGCCGATCACGCTGGCCGATCTGCGCTACTGGAGCGTGGAGCTGCAGGAGCCCTACGCCAGCGCCGAGATCGCCTTCGCCCGTCACCGCTCGCTGGCAGGACGGCGGGGGCGGCGATAGGGCGGCGGTGCCAGACCCTCCGGGTCCGACACCATAGTTTCGGCGCAGGTGCGTCGCGATGAGGGCTCGGCCGATGGCTATTTCCCAGCGCACGCCGATTTCCGCATCCGAGCTCATGAGGCGGCTCGCCGTCACGCTGGGGGCGCTGGCGGCCTATCGCCTGGGCGCCTACGTGCCACTGGCAGGCATCGACCAGACAGCGTTGCTGGGCCTGTACCAGGCCGGCGGCTCCATCCTTGCCGTGGAGCGCCTCTCGGTTGTCGCGCTGGGCGTGATGCCGATGATCGGCGCCCTCCTTCTCGTCGAGTTGGCACGCTTGCTGTCGCGGCGGTTCAATGCCTGGGCCGGTGCCTCGGCGGACAACGCGCGACGCTTGGAGCGGTACGTGCTTGTTGGGTCGCTGCTGCTGGCGGCTGTGCAGGCCTATGGCCTCGCTGTCGCGCTCGAAAATGCCAGCGGGCTCGTCGCCGAGCCGGGTCTATCCTTCCGGCTCATGGTCGTGGTGACGCTCGTCGCCGGCACAGCTGTGCTCATGTGGCTCGCCGCGCTCATCTCCCGCCACGGGCTGGGCGGCGGCGTCTGGCTCCTGCTTGTCGCGTCCCATCTCGCCGGCCTGCCGCACCTGGCCTACGCCATGCTGGACGCCGTACAGACCGGCACCATGGCGCTGTCCGTTCCGGTTGTGCTCCTCGCCTATACGGTCGCGGCCGTGGCAGCTGTCGGCGCGCTGGCACTCACTCTGGTCCGCTCGATGATGCCGCTCGACCGCACGCTCATCTGGCCCCTTTTCATCGCCGCCCTGCCGGTGGATGCACTCGCCGCCGCCCCCTGGCTGCTGCCCGCCAGCCCGATCCGTGACGGCCTCGTTGCTCTCCTGACCTCGGACGCGCCACTCTACCTGGCGGCCGTTGCCGCAATCGTCGTCGCCATCTCGCTGGCCCAGTGGCGCCGGGCGAAGCCGCTGCCCACCCCCGCAGCTCCCTGCCCACCGCCAGCCGAAGTGGCCAGCGCCTCGCCAATGCTCCTCACCGCGCTGACGCTCGCCGCCATCGCCGTTGTCCCATCGCTCCTGACGACGCACATGAGCGCGCCCCTCCTGGTCGACGGCCGCTGGGTTACGGCCGCCGTGGTGGTTGCCCTGCCGGTGGTGGATATGCTCCTGCACAGACCGGCGAGCGGTTCCCCGTAGCGCCCCTCGATCCGAGTGCATGCGCAGCGGATCGTGAACCGTCCGGCAACGCATCGTGCGGAACACGCTGCGCCGCGCAATCCCGTGAGAACGGGCCCATGAGAACGGGGCAGCAGCTCCCGGTTGGAACTATTCCTGTGCCGAAATGGTTAATGGAAGAGAATGACCTTCGAGAGGAGACTGCAGCATGCGTCGGCAGTTGATGGCGGCCACCGTGGGTGGCGCCGCGCTCATATCGGCCTACGGCACCGCTGGTGCGCAAGTCGCGATCGAGGTTCCTGGGGCTGGCGTGTACGTTGGCCCGACCTACCATGATGACGACTACTACTATTATTCGAATCGCCCCAGGTACTATCGCGACTATGGCAACTACTACTACGACAACGCCTACGGCAGGAGGCGCCACCTGCGCAGCGACCGCAATCTCTGCGGCCGCTATGCCTACTGGGACGGCAACGCTTGCCAGCCGGGTCGGCGGCCCTGACGAAAAGAATCAAGAGCGCGCCGTCCGGTCGCAAATGACGCAGACGTCGCGCGCCAGGGTGTCGCGTGAAAGCCCGCGTCGCCGCAGGTCGGCGTCCGAGAGCCGGGAAAGCTGCTCGTACAAGGCAGCGGCGGCATAGTAGTCGGCCGCAGTCTCGGCGTAGTCGCGGATCCGCTTCCCTATCGCAGAAAAGCGAGACGCAAGCCGCAACTTCCCGGCGCTGCGCGACGCCACCGAGAGACGTTCCAACATGCTCTCAGCGCTTGAAGAATGCGACATTGTGCTCTTCCTTCTGTGCAATGGCATCGCGCAATGAACGGGCGGATGGGGCACGATCCGCCATATCTGCTCGATGAAATTCTCCTGAAATTCCTATGAAACCCTCGCGGGCAATCGGCCGCCCGCAAGAAAAATCGGGCACCCTGCTGGGGGCAGGATGCCCGTGGGAAGTATCACCTCAAGGAAGCAGGCGTCCGTCGTTAAAGCACGGGGGTTACGCACAGTCCTGAAGGTTGTCTGAAAATTTGCGGAAGGTTTCCCGACTGCGGTGCTCGCGGCGCGGTTCACGCCGTCAGAACTCGATCTTGGCTGCCTTCACGACCGGCCCCCATTTCTCGATCTCCGCCTCGATGAACGCCTTCAGCTCCGCCGGCGTGCCGCCGCCGACCATGGCGCCGAGCTTGTCGAAGAGCTCGTCCGCCTTGGGCGTCTTGAGGAACTCGTTGACCCCGGCATTGAGCTTGGCGATCACGTCGGCCGGAACCCCCGTGGGCGCCAGCAGGCAGTACCACACCGAGGCGTCGAAGCCGGGCAGGCCCTGCTCGGCCACGGTCGGCGTGTCCGGCAGCTGTTTGGCGCGGACGGCCGTGGAGACGGCGAGCGCCGTCAGCTTGCCGGCCTGCACCTGCGGCACGTAGGGCGTCATCGCGTCCATGCTGATGTCGATGTGCCCGCCCAGCATGTCGTTGATGATCGGCCCACCGCCGCGATACTGCACGTGCTTCATGTCGAGCCCCGCCTTCTGCAGGAGAAGCACGCCCGTGATGTGACCGAGCGTGCCGTTGCCCGGGAAGGCGGCGGAGAGCTTGCCGGGGTTGGCCTTGGCATAGGCGATCAGCTCCTTCAGGTCCTTGAAGGGCGCGTCCGGACGGCCGGCGATGATCACGGGCGTCTTGCCCACCAGCACGATGGGTGCGAAATCGCGCCGCGGGTCGAACGAAAGGTTTTTGTACATCAGCGTGTTCGTGGCTGCCGGACCGGTCGAGCCGAAGAACAGCGTGTAGCCGTCAGGCGCCGCCTTCGCGGCCGCCGCCCCGCCGACATTGCCGCCCGCGCCGCCGCGGTTCTCGACCACGAACGACTGGCCCATGGCGCCGGTCAGGTGCTCGGCAATGGCCCTAGCGACGAGGTCCGCGCCACCGCCGGCCGCGAACGGCACGATGATCGTCACTGGCCGGCTGGGCCATGCCGCCTGCTGTGCGGCGGCCGGCGCGATCGTGAGACCGGCAAAGACGAGGGTGGCCGCCGCTATCCGGCGCATGGCGTCGCGCATGTCGTTCCTCCCCACAATTCTCGCGCGCCCCCTTGGTGGCGGAGGCTTTGTTCGAGAACGAAACGTACCGTGCCGCCAACCTGCGGCACTCGTAATTCGCGCGCGTTTCGTAGTACGGAATGCCCTACGTGGTGAATGGTGAATGGTGAATGGCGAGTGGCGAATGGCGAGTGGTGCGCAAATGGCGAATGAAGCGCCCCATCCGCCATTGGCCATACGCCATTCGCTCACCGGGCGGGAAGCCGCGGCCCCCGCCTTCAGCGGCCGAGGTTGGCTACGCTCGCCTCGATGTTGCGGGCAAGCTCCTGCAGCAGGGGCACATAGCGTTCGGCCACGTCGCGGCGCTGCACGGCCGACTTGAAGTAGGTCATGCCGACGGAGGCAAGCACGCCGCTGCCGTGCCGGATTGGGACGGCGATGGTGGATGAGGAGCGCGGCTCGACATTGGCCGCCCGCTGCGCATAGCCCGCACGTTGCGCGACATCGAGCATGCGCAGGCAGGCTGCGCGGTTCCTGGCGCCCGCATCCTCGGGGTGCGACGACGCCTCAAGCGACGCCAGCAGCACGTCCCGCTCGGCCGGCGGGCAGAACGCGAGATAGGCGCGGCCGAGCGCGCGCGTCAGCAGGCACAACCGCATGTTGACGGTGGCGTGGAAGGGGGAGATCGGGCTGTCGGGGATTGTACTGAAGCGTATGATGACGGCGTCGCGGTCGAGCACGGCGATGGCGATCGGCCAGCGGTGACGGCGCGTAAACTCCAGCGCCCACGGGCGCCCGGCCTCGACCACCAGCGGGTCGCCGTGATAGCCGCAGCTCAGCGACTGCACCTGCGACGTGACGAGATAGCCGCCCTGGCGCTTGTCGTTGGCCACGTATCCCGCGGCCGCCAGCGTCCGCAGCAGCCGCACGATGGTGGCCTTCGGCAGGCCCGTTGCGGCATGCAGGTGGCGGACCGTGGCGAGGCGCTGGCGATTCATCTCCGCCAACAGGCTGAGCGCCCGGGTGACGGACTGGACGTGGGGATCGGGACGCGCGGGCGACACCGGATGCATGAGGGGGCTCCATGGCGCAGCGATTCCGCATCGTGGAACGACCGGCGGTGAGTGTGGCCGCATGTCGCGACGTTTGGCAAGAAAGTCTTTCCAAGGGATCGTTCAGGTCGCTCCGGGTATTCAACTCCGTTCGCAGGCAGCTTTCCCATGGCCGAGCCGGGCAGCAGACCGCCGCCGTCGAGCTTTCGTGCGCGCTTCACCGCCCGCGAGACGCTCACGGGCACTTTCATCAAGACGCCGACGCCGCATGCCATCGAGATCCTCGGCGGTCTCGGCTTCGACTTCGTCGTCATCGACGAGGAGCACGCGCCCTTCGATCCGCAGGCTACCGATGTGGCCCTGCTGGCGGCGCGGGCGTCCGGCACGGCCGGGATCGTGCGCGTCCCGTCGGCCGATCCGGCCGGCATCCTGCGGGTGCTCGATTGCGGCGCCGTTGGCGTTCTCATCCCGCATGTCTCCAGCGCCGCCAAGGCGCGCGAGATCGCCGCCGCCTGCCGCTACAGGGGCGGCAAGCGCGGCTATTCCGGCTCGTCCCGCGCCGGGGGGTACGGCGTGGGCAAGGTGTGGGAGCACGTGGCGCGGTCGGACGAGACGACGACCGCGATCGCGATGATCGAGGACCCGGAGGCGCTCGACGACATCGACTCCATCCTTGCCGTAGAGGGCATCGACGGCGCCTTCATCGGGCGTGGCGATCTGACGGTCGCGCTGGGGGCCGCGGCCAACGATGCGCCCCCGGTGAAGGCCGCCGTCGATACGGTGATGGCGGCGGCCAAGCGTGCGGCCAAGCCGGTCTGCGTCATGGTGGGGAGCGCCGCCGAGGCCAAGGGCTTCAAGGAGCTGGGCGCCAGCGCCTTCATCGTCTCGTCCGACCAGGGATTCCTCCGCAGGATTGCCGGCCAGACGCTCGCCGAGATGGCCGACCTCGGCCGCTGACGCAGGACGGCTCACGCCGGAACCCAGACACTTTCGAGGAGCACAGGAGCCCTATGTACGCCGCCTCAGACCCGCGCGCCGCGCTTTCGGCCCCGCCCCCAGCGAGCAAGGTCCCCACGGCCTTCGCGCCGGCGAGCTACTGCCGCTTCTACGAGACGCCGCCGCAGGAGGACGGCCCGGACGGCAAGGTCTGGTACGCGCGCGGCCAGAACTTCCTGGTGGCCTACACGGAGGCGGCGGAGGGCGGCACATTCTCGCGCAGGGGCCAGATCGACGAATGGGCCATCGTTGTCCCGGACAAGGCCACCAGGCTGGAGGTCGCGACCCCGGCGGGCGAGACGGCCGTGGAGCCCTGCTCGATCGTCTTCGTGCCGCCCGGCGACAGCACGGTGCGGGTGCCGACCGGCGGGCGCATCGTGCGCCTGTTCTCGACCCGCTCGGCCGATCTCGCCGCCAAGTGCCAGAACGCGGCGGCCTACGCCGCCCCGCAGCCCAACCTCCCGCCGTTCGAGCCCTGGCCCGAGCCGAAGGACGGGTTCAGGGTGCGCGTGTACAGCCTGGAGGTTAAGGGCGAGACCGGCCGCTTCGGCCGCATCTTCCGGTGCACCACGCTGATGATCAACTACCTGGACCCCAGGGTGGGACCGCGCGACATCACCAAGCTCTCGCCGCACCACCACGACGACTTCGAGCAGGGCTCGCTGGTGCTCGACGGCGCCTACATCCACGACATCCGCTGGCCCTGGACGCCCAACATGGAGATCTGGCGCGAGGACGAGCACGCCCACTGCGCCGCCCCGTCGCTGACGGTGATCCCGCCGCCGACGGTGCACACCTCGCGCTCGGTCAACCCAGGCCTCAACCAGATGGTCGACCTGTTCTCGCCGCCCAGGATGGACTTCTCCCAGAAGCCCGGCTGGGTGCTCAATGCGGCCGACTATCCGATGCCGGGCAGCAAGGGCTGACGCCGCCCTCCACCTTCGAGATGCCCTCCATGACCTCGCCGTCCTCGCAATCCCAGTCGCGCGCCGAGCAGGTGACGGAGCTGCTCGTGGGGGCCATCGACCTGCACTGCCACAGCGGTCCGGCTGCGATGCCGCGCATCCTCGACCACCACGACGCCCTGATGGATGCCGCGGCGGCCGGGTTCAAGGCGGTGGTCTACAAGGACCACTACTATCCGGGCATGGCGCACGCGGCCATCCTGGAGAAGCTGTTCCTCAAGGAAACCGGCGTGCGCCTCTTCTCCGGCATCGTGCTGAACAACGCCGTGGGGGGATGGAACCCTCATGCGGTGGACCACGCGATCAAGCTCGGCGCGAGGATCGTGTGGCTGCCCACGGTGTCGGCCGCCAACCACATCGCCCATGTCGAGTCCGGCAGGACCAAGACGTTCCCCAAGACCGCGCAGAGAATGCTCGACGCCGTCCCGCTGAGCGCCCTGGATGAGAGGGGCGATCTTCTCGACCCCGTGAAGCGGATCCTGGACCTGATCGCGGAGGGCGACATCGTCCTGGCCGGCGGGCACCTGCCGGTGGCGGAGCTGCACCCGGTGTTCGCCGAGGCCAAGGCGCGCGGCGTCAAGAAGATGCTGGTCAACCATCCGACCTACATGGTCGGGGCCGGCGACGCCGACATCCGCGACCTCGCCGCCGCGGGCGTCGCCATGGAGCATTCCATCTGCATGTTCGTGGAGGGGCGCTCGAAGCGCTTCAGCGCCGCCGACCTCAAGCACCTGATCGGCATAGCGGGCGTGGAGCGCACCATCCTGTCGTCAGACCTCGGCCTCACCGGCTCAGTGCGGCCGGTCGAGGGCTTCCGCGCCATCGTCGAGATGCTGCTCGACCTCCAGGTGACCGAGGCCGACATCCGCCGCCTCGTCAGCGCCAACGCCGCCGCCATGCTCGGCCTCGACGCGTAGGGTGCTGTCGCGCGACTGCGCGATAGCACCGATCCAACCTCGCCACAGACTCATCGCTTGCGGAGAGGTCGCATCGGCGCATTCGCGCTGACGCACGATTGCGCCCTACGTTGCCGGATCGTGAACCGCGCTATCGGCCGCCACCAGCACCGCCGCCGCCATCCTTGCCGCGCGCAAACACCTCGTCGTGCCAGGACTTGACGACCGGCGGCTCAGGCTCTGGTCGGGGCGGCAGTCTCAACTTCTTGGTCTTGCCGTCGACGCTGCCGCCACACGTCCGGGGGCAGGCCAGGCTACCGGCGCACTCCTCCTGGCATATGCGAAGATTGCCTGATCGGGCCTTGGCGTCGCTGGCGATCGCCGCACTCACGAGCCCGGCCAGAATGAAACCCGCCACAATTCTCTCAGTCAGCATGGTCGCAGCCTTTCTTCCGAACTTGCTCATGTCCGTCGCTTGCATCGCGAGGAACACAGGCTCTTCGACGCACCGTCGTGAAGAAAGGTTCATCTGCCCAGCGGACGCGCGATCGCGCCCGCCTCACGGATCGACCTTCTGCCGGAACAGGAAGCGCTCGCGCTCGGCCCGACTGGCGGCGAGGCGCACGGGCGGCGGACGGCGCCGCTCGGCGCGGACCAGCGCGGCGGCATAGGGGCTGGTGTGCTGGGCGTTGGCGCGCCGCCACGCCAGCGGCCCCACCATGACCACCAGCCGTTCCAGCTCGGGCTCGCGAATGCCGAGCTCGTGAAGGTGCCGGACCGTGCTCACCAGGTAGTCGAGGTTGGCCCCCGATATGCCCTTGCCGCCGCGGATCAGCCGCGCTTGGACGCTGAGTGGCAACCGCCCCGCATAGGCGGGATGTGCGCGCTCGACGATATAGGCGAGCGCCATCGCCTCCGCCGGCGGATGCTCCAGCTCCACCGGCACCAGCGTCTCTCGGTAGACGCCGCTCACCTGCTCGCGCCCCCTGAGATAGGCCCGCGTCTCGGCCGCATGAGCCGCCGCGACACGATAGGCGACGCCCTCGCACACGCCGCCGCGGTCGAGGCCCAGCACCAGGCCGAGCCGCTCGGGCGTGCCGCGGTGGTGCACCGAGTAGATGCAGAAGCAACGGCTGTAGCCGGTGAGGCGCGCGCGCCGCGCCTCCTGGTAAGCAAAGCCTGGGCGCCACATCAGCGAGCCGTAGGCGAACACCCACAGATCGGCAATCGGCAATCGGGCGTCGGCAGTCGTGCTCTCGTTTCCGACCGCGACGCCCGACTGCCGACTACCGACTGCCGTTTTCATTTGTCCGCAGCTTTGGGGCCGTGCCGGCCGAAATCGGGCTCGGGCGTATCCTGGCCAGCCTCGATGATGCCGCGCCTCGTCGCGCGCGCCTCGGTGAACAGGCGGTGCAGCGTCTCGCCCTCGCCGTAGCGGATGGCGCGCTGCAGAGCCGTTAGGTCCTCGCTGAAGCGGCCTAGCATCTCCAGCACCGCTTCCTTGTTGTTGAGGAACACGTCGCGCCACATGACCGGGTCGGAGGCGGCGATGCGCGTGAAGTCCCGGAAACCGCCGGCGGAGAACTTGATCACCTCGGTGTCCGTCACCCGCTCCAGGTGGTGCGCGGTGTTGACGATGTTGTAGGCGATGAGGTGCGGCACGTGGCTGGTGATGGCCAGCACCAGGTCGTGGTGCTCGGCGTCCATCGCCTCAACGTTGCTGCCGCAGGCGCGCCAGAACCGGGCGAGCCTCTCCACGGCCGCCGGATCGGCGCCCGCGGGCGGTGTCAGCACGCACCAGCGCCCATCGAACAGCTCGGGGAAGCCGGATTCCGGCCCGGAGTGCTCCGTGCCGGCAATCGGATGGCCGGGGATGAAATGCACAGCCTTGGGGACATGCGGACCCACGTCGCGCACCACGGCGCCCTTGACGGACCCCACATCGGTCAGGATGGCGCCACGGCCGAGCGCCGGCGCCATCTCCTTCGCCAGCGCCGCACAGGCCCCCACCGGGGCGCACAGGATGACGAGGTCGGCGCCTCGCGCCGCCTCGGCGGCGGTCGCATAGGCCGCCTCGACGAGCCCCAGCCGCAGCGCCGTCTCGCGCGTCCTGGGCGTGCGCGCGTGGCCGACGATGGCGCGGGCGAGGCCGGCCCGCCGCATGGCGTGGCTCAGCGAGGAGCCGATCAGCCCCAGGCCGATCAAGGCGACGCGCTCGAACATCGGGGCGGACATGATGGCTCCCTATGCCCCCCCTGATGCGCCACCCATGAACTCCGCCAGCGCCGCCACCACCTTGCGGTTGTCCTCCTCGGTGCCGATGGTAAGCCGCAGCGCGTTGGGAATGCCGTAGGCGCCGACAGGCCGCAAGATGATGCCGCGCGCCTTCAGGAACGCATCGGCCGCCGTCCAGCTCTTGGCCGCGGGGAAGTGTATCAGCACGAAGTTGCCGGCACCGGGCGTGACGGTAATGCCGATCCTCTCCAACTCCGCCGTCATCCACGGCAGCCATTTCTCGTTGTGGGCCACCGCGCGCTCCACGTGCGCGGTGTCCTGCAGCGCCGCGACGCCGGCCGCGATCGCAGGCGCGTTCACATTGAACGGCCCGCGCACG
>JBIOWI010000245.1:0-2080 GCA_044868325.1 Hyphomicrobiaceae bacterium | reverse complement strand
CCCTTGAGCACGCCGCCCTGGATGGCGGCGCCGACGGCCACCACCTCGTCGGGGTTGACGCCCTTGTGCGGCTCCTTGCCGAACAGCTCCTTGACGACCTGCTGCACCTTGGGCATGCGCGTCATGCCGCCGACCAGCACCACCTCGCCGATCTCCGCCGCCTTCAGGTCGGCGTCCTTGAGCGCCTGCAGGCACGGGCCCTTGGTGCGCTCGATCAGGTCGTCGACCAGGCTCTCCAGCTTGGCGCGCGTCAGCCGCATCGTCAGGTGCAGCGGCGACTGCGTCTGCGGGTTCATGGAGATGAACGGCAGGTTGATCTCGGTCTGCTGCGAGGACGACAGCTCGATCTTGGCCTTCTCGGCCGCCTCCTTGAGGCGCTGCAGGGCGAGCTTGTCGCCGCGCAGGTCGATCTGGTTCTCCTTCTTGAACTCGCTGGCAAGATATTCGACGAGGCGCATGTCGAAGTCCTCGCCGCCCAGGAACGTGTCGCCGTTCGTCGACTTCACCTCGAACACGCCGTCGCCGATCTCCAGGATGGAGATGTCGAAGGTGCCGCCGCCGAGGTCGTAGACGGCGATGGTCTTGGAGTCCTTCTTCTTGTCGAGGCCGTAGGCCAGCGCCGCCGCGGTGGGCTCGTTGATGATGCGCAGCACTTCCAGGCCCGCGATCTTGCCGGCATCCTTGGTGGCCTGCCGCTGGGCGTCGTTGAAGTAGGCGGGGACGGTGATGACTGCCTCGATGACGGGCTCGCCGAGCTTGGCCTCGGCCGTCTCCTTCATCTTCTGCAGCACGTAAGCAGCGATCTGCGAGGGCGAGTACGTCTTGCCGTAGGCCTCGACCCAGGCGTCGCCGTTGGGGCCTCTGACGATCTTGTAGGGGACGAGCTTCTTGTCCTTCTCGACCGTCGGGTCGTCGTAGCGCCGGCCGATCAGGCGCTTGATGGCGAAGAAGGTGTTGAGGGGGTTGGTCACCGCTTGCCGCTTGGCCGGCAGGCCTGTCAGGCGCTCGCCGCTGTCGGTAAACGCGACGATGGACGGGGTGATGTTCGCGCCTTCCGCGTTCTCCAGCACCTTGGGCTTGGTGCCCTCCATGACCGCGACGCAGGAATTGGTGGTGCCGAGGTCGATGCCGATGACTTTGCCCATACTTTGCTGTCCTCTCTCCATGAACGGCGGACCGTCCGGACCCGCTAGTGTCGGCACCCGGCTTCCCTCAAGGCCCCCATGACCCTGGGAACGATCCCCTAGAGCTGCGATGGTTTCCGGCGTTATATAGTAGGGGGTAGATAGGGCTGCAACGCCTCCAATCCCAGTCTATCCGCTGTATGTCGTCGAAGTTGTTGATCGCCGGGCAACAGGCGAGAAGAGTTTTGCGGGTGACAACTGGCAACGTTTGCGACGCCGCCGGGTGGCGGCATTTGCCCGGCTGGTTGAGCCCGGTCCGGCAGCGCGCGCTGCTCGCCCAGATGCGTGCCGCGATCGCCACTGCGCCGCTGCTGCGGCCTACCATGCCGAGGAGCGGCAAGGCGTTTTCCGTGCTCATGACCAACTGCGGGCCGCTCGGCTGGGTGTCGGACAAGGACGGCGGCTATCGTTACCAGAAGATGCACCCCGAGACCGGCCGCCTCTGGCCGCCAATACCCGACCTGCTGGCTGAGGTTTGGGACGCGGTGGCCGGCTACCACGCGCCGCCGGAGGCGTGTCTGGTGAACTACTATGCACCGGGGGCCAAGCTCGGCTCGCACCGCGACGAGGATGAGGAGGACGCGCGCGCCCCGGTCGTGTCGGTCTCCCTGGGCGACGATGCCACCTTCCACATCGCCGGCGCCAGGCGCACCGATCCCAAGCGGCGCCTCGTCCTGAGGTCGGGCGACGTGTTCGTCCTCGGCGGCGCGGCGCGCGATTTCTATCACGGCATCGACCGCATCCATCCCGGCACCTCCGACCTGCTGGATGAGGGCGGCCGGTTCAGCCTGACGCTGCGGCGCGTCACCTGCCCGCGATAAACGCCCGCGATAAACGATGGTGCCTTTGATGCCCGCCAGCCCGCTGATCGAGATCACGTACTGCCGGCTGTGCGG
>JBIOWI010000244.1:0-2635 GCA_044868325.1 Hyphomicrobiaceae bacterium | reverse complement strand
GCGTCGGCGGCGCGGCCCGATGCGGTCTGCCGCCGACAATCCATCCCTGGCTCGCCGAGGCCCATGGGTCACTCGGTTCCGCGCGGGAACAGCCCGCGCGGTCTCAGCACGAGCACGACGAGGAAGGCGATATGCCCGGCCAGGATCTGCCACTCGGGCTCGATCTTGCCACCGACCGTCTGGGCGACGCCGATGATGATGCCGCCCGCGAGCGTGCCCCAGAGGCTGCCGAGGCCGCCGATGATCACGGCCTCGAAGGCATAGATCAGCCGCGCCGGCCCGATGGTGGGGTCGAAGGTGGCGCGCATGCCGAGGTAGAGCGCGGAGACGGCGATCACCGCCATCGCCACGGCCATCGCCAGGGAGAAGATGTGGCGGTTGTCGATGCCCATCAGCTGGGCGATCTCGGGGTCGTCGGAGGTGGCGCGGAACGCCCGGCCGAGCTCGGTGCGGTAGAAGAGCCAGTTGAGGGCGAGGATCACGCCGATCGCGGAGGCAAACGTGACGAGCGGAACGATGCCCACGGCAAGCCCGCCGCCGAGATGCAGGGAGGCGACCTCGATGGCGCCGGCGTCGAGCCGGCGGCTGTCGGCCGAGGACACCTCGAGCAGCCCGTTCTGGATGATGATGGACAGGCCGAATGTGACGAGCAGCGGCGGGAGGATGTCGCGCTCCAGCGTGCGGTTGAGGAGGGTGTGCTGCAGGGCATAGCCGAACGCCGCCAGCACCGGCATGGCGATGAGCGTGGCCAGGAACGGGTCGAGGCCGAGCGCGTGCATGAGGCCCAGCACCACGAAGGCGGCGAGCACGATGAGGTCGCCGTGCGCCAGGTTGACGAGGCGCATGATGCCGAAGATCAGCGACAGCCCGGCGGCGAACAGGGCGTAGAGCCCGCCCAGCATGATGCCCTGCAGCAGGGTGTCGATCCACGCAATCATGTGCCGAAATACGCCGCGTGAATGGTCTCGGGTGCGAGCTCGGACGGCTTGCCCGTCAGCGCCAGCCGGCCTTCCTGGAAGCAGTAGACCCGGTCTGCCACCTTGAGCGCCTGCACGATGTCCTGCTCCACCAGGATGACGCTCGCCCCGTTGGCCTTGATCCGGGGCAGCGCCGCGTAGATGCCGCGGATGACGACGGGGGCCAGCCCTAAGCTGATCTCGTCGCATAGCAGCACGCGCGGGTTGGCCATCAGCGCGCGGGCGATGGCCGCCATCTGCTGCTGCCCGCCCGACAGAGTCTGCGACGGTGCCTCGCGCCGCTCGGCGAGAACCGGGAACAGCTCGTAGAGCCGGGGCAGCGTCCAGTATCCGGCCGCGCGCCGCCCGTAGGCGCCGATCTTGAGGTTCTCCTCCACGCTGAGCGAGGGGAACAGGCGCCGGCCCTCCGGCACCAGCGAGATGCCGAGCCGCACGATCTCCGCCGGCGGCAGCCCGCCGATGTGCCGCCCGCCGAGCACCACGCCCTCGGGCGGCGCCCGAAGCAGCCCCGCCACCGTCTTGAGGAAGGTGGACTTGCCGGCCCCGTTGGCGCCGATGATGGCAATGGTCTCTCCCTCGTCCAGATCGAGGTCGATGCCGTACAGCGCCTGGAAGTCGCCATAGAACGCGGTGAGCCGGTGCGCTTCGAGCAGGGCCATGTTCAGTGCCGCCCTCGCCACAAGCTCCGCCGGGACTCCCCTCCCCCTTGTGGGGAGGGGCTAGGGGTGGGTGGAACCACTCCCTTCGACGTTGGGGATTCCCCCCCACCCTGTCCCTCCCCCACAAGGGGGGAGGGGACCCTGCGGCCCCCGCCGCGCTCTGAACTGACGGTGGAAATCGTCCTCATCCGCATCTCACGCCGAGATCCCCATGTAGATCTCGCGCACCTCGGCGGACGCCATCACCGCTACGGGGTCGCCTTCGGCGATCTTGCGGCCGAAATTGAGGACCACCAGGCGGTCCACCACGGCCAGCAACGCGTGCACGATGTGCTCGATCCAGACGATGGTGGTGCCGCGCACGCGGATGCCCTTGATGGTGGCGACCAGCTCGTGGCACTCGCCCTCGGTCAGCCCGCCGGCGATCTCGTCGAGCAGCAGAAGCTCCGGTCCGGTGGCCAGCGCACGCGCCATCTCCAGGCGCTTGCGTTCCAGGAGCGTGAGGGTGCCGGCCGGCGTATCGGCGCGGCCGATGAGGCCGGTATCCTCCAGGATCGAGGCGCAGAGATCGACGCTGTCGCCCACATGGTTCGCCGGGGCGCTGCGGCCGTGCACGGCCGCCACCAGCAGATTCTCGAACACGGTCAGGTTCTCGAACGGGTGCGGGATCTGATAGGCCCGGCCGATGCCGGCAACGCAGCGCTCGTGCGCCGGCTTGTGCGTGATATCGAGGCCATCGAGCAGGATCGTGCCGGTGTCGGCGGCGAGGTTGCCGGCGATCAGGTTGAAGAGGGTGGTCTTGCCGGCCCCGTTGGGGCCGATGATGCCCACCGCCTCCCTGCGCTCGACGGCAAGATCGACGCCGTCGGCGCCCTTGACTGAACCGAACGATCTGGAGAGGCCTTTGACTTCGAGGAGCATTGTTCTGAGAGGGGGAGTGGGGAGATCGGGAATGGGGAGTGGGGAAAGCAGATCGTGGCTACCATTTCCCCACTCCCG
>JBIOWI010000243.1:0-3237 GCA_044868325.1 Hyphomicrobiaceae bacterium | reverse complement strand
CGGCGGCAACCAGGAGCCCGAGCACCGCCAGCCAGGCCAGCGCCAGCCTCGCGTCGCGGAAGGCGAGTTCGGCGGGCGCCGCTGGCTGCCGATCCGTCACCCACCAGAAGGGATAGGCGATCCACTGCGCCGCGCTACGCGGCAGGAACCGCGTGTCGAAGAAGTTCTCCGGCGGGTACCAGGGCGACCGGAACACCGCATTGAAGAGCGGGAAGGTCGGGCTGCCGAAGCGCTCCCACACCATCCAGCCCCACCAGCCGGCGGTCGGCAGGAATCCCATCAACCGTTAGCGGGGCTTCCAGACCCTTGCCGAGCTGCTTGACGCTCAGCTGCCTTTCGCGGGCGCCCAGTGCCAGGGCATGAGCTCATCGATGCGGCTCTGCGGCCAGCCATTGACGATCCGCGTCAGCAGGTCGGTCAGGTAGACCTGCGGATTGACGCCGTTCAGCTTGCAGGTCTCGATGAGAGACGCCAGGTCCGCCCAGCGGCGCCCACCGTCATCTCCCGACGCGAATAGGGCATTCTTGCGACTTAGGGCCACTGGTCTGATGGCGCGCTCGACGACGTTGCTATCCATCTCCACGCGACCGTCCTCGAGGAACCGCTCGAGACCGTCGCGGTGGTTCAGGGCATAGCGGATCGCCTTCGCCGTCGGACTGCGGCCTGGCACGCGCGCCAGCTGCTGCTCGAGCCAGGCGAACAGGTCTGTCACCAGCGGCTTGCTTCTGGCTTGTCGGGCGGCCAAGCGTAGGTCCGGCGGTTTGCCGCGTACCGTGTCCTCGATAGCGTAGAGCACGGCAATGCGCCGCAGCGCCTCCTCGGCAATCGGCGCGGTCCCACCCTTGGCAATGTCAAAGAAGTTCCGCCGCACATGGCTCCAGCAGTAGACCAGCGTCGCACCCTCGCCGCCCTCTGGGGCGGCGAGGCTGTTGTAGCCGGCATAGCCATCGCATTGCAGGATGCCCGTGTAGCCCGCCAGCAGCGCCCGGGCGTGCTCGGCGCCGCGGCCGGGGGCGTAGTGGAATACCACCGCCGGCGGCTCAGTCCCGCCCCAGGACCGGTCATCGCGGGCGATCGTCCAGGCATAGCCGGTCTTGGTCCGGCCCCGGCCCGGATCGAGCACCGGCATGGTGGTCTCGTCGGCAAACAGCCGCACCGAGCCGAGCAGGATCTCGCGCATCCGCCCCACCACCGGCCTGATCTCGAAGGCCGCCACGCCGAGCCAGCTGGCCAGCACCTCTCGGCCGATCTCGATGCCTTGCCGCGCCAGCGCCTGGCTCTGGCGGTACAGCGGCAGGTGGTCGGCGTAACGCGCCACCAGCACCTGGGCCACCGCGGCCTCGGTCGGCATGCCGCCCTCAATCAGGCGCGCCGGGGCGGGCGCCTGGACCACCACGCCTGCGCAGGCGCGGCAGGCAAACTTCGGCCGCTTGGTCACCTCGACGCGGAACTGCGCCGGGATCACGTCGAGCCGCTCGGCGGTGTCGGCCCCGATCTCCACCATCGCGCCCTGGCAGCACGGGCAGGTGGTGCTCTCGGGCATGAGCACCTGCTCGATGCGCGGCAGGTGCGCCGGCAGCCGGCCACGCCCGGCGCGACGCCGGGCGGCGTTCTTCTTGCGTTGATCGGGCGAGCGCTTCTCGGCCTCCGCCCCGTTGCTGGCGAGCGAGGCCTCGGCCTCCTCGAAGGCGAACTGCAGCTGGTCCTCGGGCAGCCGCTCCGAGCGCGGGCCGAACTGCATGCGCTGCAGCTTTTGCAGCAGATGCCGCAAGTGCTCGTTGCGCTCTGCCAGGGCATCCCGCTCGGCAACGACGCTGTCGCGTTCGGCAGCCAAGGCCTCCCGCGCGGCTGCAGCCGCATCGCGCTCACCCCAGGCCGCGAGGAGCAGTGCCCGCAGCACCTCGGGATCCTCTGGCAGCGCTTGCAGTGCCTCGTCGTGTCGGCTCATCGACCGCGAGTCTAGGCCGCAGCTGTCGGCCTAGGAATCCTTCTCTCGCTCTGCACGCGCGAATAATCGAGACCAGAGAACAGCGCCGCGAACTGCACCGCCGACAGTCGAACCACACCGTCGGTGATTGGCGGCCAGCGGAACACGCCGCCCTGCAGCTCTTTCCAAACCAACACCAGCCCGCTTGCATCCCAGTGCAGAAGCTTCAGCTTGTCGCCCCGCTTCGAGCGGAAGACCAGGACCACCTCCGAGAAGGGATCCTCGCCCAGCGCCGCAGCTGCCAGCGCCGCCAAGCCGTGCGCACCACGCCGAAAATCCACAGGCTTGGTCGCCAGCAGAACCCGCATCCCAGCCGGGATGGTGATCATGGCTCCGAGCCCCGCACCGCACGCAGCACCGCACTCAGCAGCCCCGGATCCACCCCAGGCGAGATCCGCACCACCGCCCCGGCCAGCACTACCTCGAGCCCCGGCCCAGATGCAGCCCCCGCAGCCGCGGGCGGTTCCGCCAGGATCGGCACGAACGCCACCTCACCCCGGCCCGCCGCCAGGCTGGCCGCCCGCGCCTCGCGCCGCCAGGTGAACAGCTGCTGCGGCGCGATCTGCCAGCGCCGCGCCACCGCCGAGATCACCGCCCCAGGCGCGTCGCTCTCCGCCACTACCCGCGCCTTGGTCGCCTCATCCCAGACCCGTCGCCGTCCTGGGCCCGTCAGCACCTCAACCCGCCGGTACTCGCCACCCTTCATGTCACGCATCATGTCGGCCCTACTGTCAGCCCGAAGCTCTCAGCCACGGCCGGACATCGAATCAGGCTCCACGCGCGCACGGAAGGAGGGTCCCGGCTCCGCGCTTACGGTTGAGCCTGCTCGTACGACGGCTCGAGCATGGGCATTTCCCCTGGCCCATGACGTCGACCGGATCCGTCACGCTCACACCCGCGCAGGCCTCGCTGCTGTTGGAGGGCCTGGAATGGCGGTCGGTGCAGCGGGAGTGGCGACCTACGGCAGCGTGATGCCGCGGCGTGCTGCTTTCGCTTGGTCCGACGCGGGCAGGTCGGCGACGATTCCGGCGTGCCCGATGATCGTGCCAGCAGCAGCGGTGATGCAGTGGATGAGGTCG
Organism: Hyphomicrobiaceae bacterium; assembly: GCA_044868325.1. Lineage (GTDB taxonomy): Bacteria > Pseudomonadota > Alphaproteobacteria > Rhizobiales > Hyphomicrobiaceae > AWTP1-13. Next base: position 171 of record JBIOWI010000243.1, on the reverse strand, counting down.
CGCAACTGCGCGCCTCGCTCGCTGCGGCCGAGGCGCGCATCGCGGCGCTGGAGCAGATCATCCATGACCTGCGCCGGGCCCGCTTCGGCCAGAGTGCCGAGCGGGTCGACCCTGGGCAGCTAGCCTTGGCTCTCGGCGGACCGCCCTCCGCTCCACCGCCAGCGAGCAACG
>JBIOWI010000242.1:0-3987 GCA_044868325.1 Hyphomicrobiaceae bacterium | reverse complement strand
GCTCAGTGTCACTCTCTTCGAGAAAATGCCGTTGGATCAACTACTTAAAAATATGCAGGCCCAAGATGAAAAGTGCGAAGATGCTAACCAGTTGAAACTACAGGTAGATTAACCGGACAGTAGTGGTGTCAGACCCTGCGGGTCTGACCCCTTCACCGGCTACGCGGCGCTCACCGAGGGGCTGCCGAGCCCGCCGAAGCGGCGCTCGCGGGCGTGGAACTCGGCAACGGCGGCCGCGAGGTCGTCCGGGCCGAAGTCGGGCCACAGGCGGTCGGTGAAGTAGAGCTCGGCGTAGGCGCATTCCCACAGCATGAAGTCGGACAGCCGCTTCTCGCCGCCCGTGCGGACCAGGAGGTCCACGTCGCGGTGGGCCGCCCCCGCGGTGAGGTGGCGCGAGAAGCCCTCGCGCGTGAGGTCGCCGCTGCGCATCGCCGCCGCGGCCGACTCGACGATGGCGTCGCGCGCCGAATAGTCGACGGCGACCCTGAGATGCAGCTTGGTGCCGCCCGCCGTGGCCCGCTCCGCGCCGGCAATGGCCGTGACGATATCGCCCGGCAGCCGGTCGCGCCGGCCGATCACCGTGAGGCGCGCACCGCCGTCCACCAGACGCCGCGTCTCGGCCTCGACGTAGCGGCGCAGGAGCCCCATGAGGGCGGTCACCTCGGCCTTGGGCCGCTGCCAGTTGTCGGCCGAGAAGGCATAGACCGTGAGCGTGCCGATGCCGAGCCCCGGCGCGGCCTCCACGACGCGGCCGAGCGCCTCGACCCCGGCGGCGTGTCCGGCCTGGCGCGGCATCCCCCGGCGCGTCGCCCAGCGCCCGTTGCCATCCATGATGATGGCGGCATGAAACGTCTTCACGTGCGATCCCTCCATAGAAATGGCTTGGCGCTGCACTTTGCGCTGCAAAGCCCCCGGTCAAAAAAACTCATGCGGGACGAAGCCGCAGGCGGCTCGCCAGCGCGTCCTGACCCGCGTCCTGGCCGGCGGCCTTCTGCTCGGCCGCGGCTGCGTCGCGCACCACCTGCTCCAGCACCGCCAGATAGTCGAGGAAGCGCTGTCGCCCTGCCGCAGTCAGCCGGCACTGCGTCTGCGGCCGGTTGCCGGCATGGCCCTTCACGATCTCGACCAGCCCTGCCTCCTGCAGCACCTGCAGGTGGCGGCTCAGGTTGCCGTCGGTGAGAGCGCACAGCTGCTTGAGATCGCCGAAGGGCAGGCCGCGGGGATGCACCATGAGCGAGGTCAGCACGCCGAGCCGCGCCTTCTCGTGGATGGCGCGGTCGAGCCCCTCGTAGGCGAACGGCGCCTTAGTGTGCGGATTCGCCATCGCTGCCCCCATAGGCAAAGTGAAGGATGGCGGCCAGCAGCAGCTGGCCGACGACGAACGGCAGGCCCATGGCCCACGGCGAGAGCGCCTGCGTCTGGCTCGACAGCGCCAGCACTACGACGCCGGCGGCTACGTACCACGTCCCGGCCCAGGCCACCGCGCGCGGCAGCGAGCGCACGGAGGCGAAGATGCCGAGCCCCACCAGCACCTGCCACAGGCCGGGCAGCACCCACAGCGTCTCGGGCGCGAGTTGGATCAGCACCAGCGCGATGGCGACGCCGGCGACACCGGCCGGCAGCGCCTGCTCGACCGCGTTCAGCAGCATGGCGTCCGCAAGCCCGCCGTGATGGCGGCGGGTGCGCGCGATCATCTCGGCGCCGATCAGCGCCGCGCTGACGGCAGCGGTGCCGGCCCAGGCGGCGAGGAAGGCGATGGGCTGACGGCCGGGATCGTCGAGCAGCAGCGACTGCAGGCTCGCGGTGACGGCGGCCAGCAGGCCGGTGGCGGCGACGACGGCGGGACCGAAGCCGCGGAACATGGTGCCCGCGGCAACCTGCTGGCGGATGCTGCCGATGTCGGCCAGCGCCTTGTGTAGGTCCTGCATGTGCCCGCCGTCCCTTTGTAACGCAAAGGATACACGAGCGGAGGGCCGTTGCAAGTCGGGGGCCAAGCACTGAGGCAGGCACTGTGGATCGGGCTCGAATCGGCTTGATCGTGTCTTGCTGCTGGCCCGGACGTCAGGCCGAGAGAGCGCTGACCATCACGTAGTAGCCATCCGGATCCCGAAGGGCGAACTCCATCGTTCCCGTACTCGGGTTCCGGTGCGGCTCCTCCTTCAGCCGGGATACCAGTGCGCGTGCCCTCGATAGCGCCTCGTCGAAATCGTCAACCCGGAAGAACAGCAGCAGGCCGTTGCCCGGCGGTGGGTCGGGTCGGGTCAGCGGGGGATGCCCATGGGTCCCCCATTGATGAAGGCAGAGCAGAACCGTGCCGTCCGTGTCGAGGATCTGACCGAAATCGTCGTGGGCAGGGGCGGATTTCGGCAGGCCAAGCAGCGTCTGGTACCATGCGCAGCTGCGAGCGACATTGGCCACTCCGATGATGGTCCACGTGCGTCTCATTGAGGCCTCCCGTGGCGCGGCCCTGGCCTAGAGCGCGGGCTGCCGCACGCCTTCGTTGCCCCACGCGCGCAGCACGCAGAGCCCCGCGCCCAGGGTGAGAATCCCGAGCCCGGCGAACAGCGGCGCCACGCCGACGCCGAGCGCCTGCAGGACGGCGACGACGGCACCGGCCGCCACCATGTAGGCCGCGTTCATGACGTTGACCGCGGCGATCACGCGGGCGCGCGCCTCGGGCGGCGACCAGGCCTGCACGGCGGCGAACGCCGGCACGATGAACAGGCCGCCGGCAATGGCGAGCCCGCACAGCGCCGCATTGAGGGCAAGCCCGTCGAAGCTGCCCAGCACGGCCAGAGGCCCCAGCCTGTCCGAGCCCGGCGCCATCAGGCCCGCCAGCAGGGCGAGGGCGAGGGCGGAGACGCCCATCATGGCGGCGCCCAGCGGCACCAGCGCCAGGTTCGGCGTGCCGTGGCTCGCCCACGCCGCCAGCGCCGAGCCGACGGCGATGCCGAGGACGAAGGTGGTCAGGCCCAGCGTGACGACATCCTCGTTGCCGCCGATGTTGTCCTTCACCAGGGCGGGCAGCAGCGCCAGCGCCACCGACCCCACCACCCAGAACCAGGAGACGATGTGCGCCCCGCTCCACAGGCGGGCCTCGCCCTTCAGCTCCCGCAGCAGCGCGATTGTGGAGGTCCACGGGTTGGGGGTGACGGCGAGGCCGGGAGCCGCGGGACCGGCGCTGGGAATAGTGCGGGCGAAGCCCCACGAGACCACGGCGAGCGCCAGGACGACGGCGACCACCGGCTCCGGCGTCTCGGCGCTCTTGACGGCGATGCCGCCGGCGATGGTGCCGGCCAGGATGGCCAGGAACGTTGCGCCCTCCACCAGCGCGTTGCCGGCCGGCAGCTCCGCGGTCTTCAGCTTCTCCGGCAGGATGCCGTATTTCACGGGGCCGAACAGCGCGGCGACGACCCCGAACAAAGCGAGCGTCACGAACAGGAGGGGGATCGAGCTCAGGAAGAAGCCGACGGCGGCGAGCCCGGCGATGGGAATCTCGGCCAGCTTGATGGCCGCGGCGATGGAGGCCTTGTCGTAGCGGTCGGCCAGCTCGCCGCCGAGCGCCGAGAAGATGAAGAACGGCACGATGAAGACGATCCCGGCCAGAGTCACGAGCATCGGCCCGTGCGCCCCGACGCTGGACCCGGCCCCGCCGAGGCCGAACAGGATCAGCATGACCAGGGCGTTCTTCAGGAAGTTGTCGTTGAGGGCGGAGCAGAGCTGGCACCAGAACAGCGGAGCGAAGCGCCGCTGCGTCATGAGGTCCTTGAACATGAGCCTCCCCTGGAGTGCGCGCGTCGTGCCCTGGTCTCCGAGCCGACCCTGAGCGTTGCGATTCTTCGCTACAATGACGGCCAACCGGTGGTGAGCGCAACGGCCAACCGCAACAGGCGCTTGAACAATCCGCAGCGTTGTCACAGATAGCAGGGCGAGGGCCCGCTCGGGCAGAAAGCGGGCGCAAACGCCTGGCGGCAGTCGGCAGTCGGG
>JBIOWI010000241.1:0-3247 GCA_044868325.1 Hyphomicrobiaceae bacterium | reverse complement strand
GTAGGGTTGGATCCTGCGGCGCGGGATTGCACCGATACGCACTTGCCTCGTAGAGTGCGATCCTGCGGCGCGGGGTCGCGTCGATGCGCGCTTGCCGCTGTCGAGCCAGCCGCCGGTGGGGAGGTCGGTTCGGCGCAATTGCGCTGCCGCACGATTGCGCCCTCCTATGAAGAGCCGCTTGTCAAGCTCCGAGTTGGTTTTCTTTGGATCGGTGGTATCACATGGGTTCGCCTCCCGGGGGTGCCGGCGAGCGGTGAGGTGCGGGGCGCTGCCGTCGCGCGGGGTCCGGTCGCGGTCGCCGCGGAGCCGACGCCCCGCAACCACCTCCTATCCGTTCCCGGCCTCCGCAAACGAGGGAGCCGGGCAACCCCATTCCGCATTCGCTTGTGACAAGCGCACGTCGACCGACTTGAGAGACGCCCCATCTACGGAAACGGCGCCGGCCAGGGTATGTTGGGCCGGAGTGCCCAGGGCGCAAACGGGGTCCCTCATCCTCGCGCGACGGCAGCTGTCACGCACCTCACCCAGCCGCTCGGTCCCTCCTCTTCCTCTTCAAAGGTGCATTCCTTTGTTCGACCCCAGCGGAGCCATTCCTCCGTCCCGACCACGTCTTCCCGGGGCGCCGCGCGCAGTCCTTGTCAAGGCTGGCCCGAAGGGCCACCCCGAAGGGGCTTGGCCTTGACAAGGGCGAGCACGGCGGCACGCTCGAACGGTCGGGAGGAGCACCATTCTCAGGCCGCCTTCGCCGTGAGCGTCTTGAGGGTTGCGCCCTCCGGCACGACGCCGTGCTCCAGATAGCGCCACAGCGCCACCAGCAGCTTGCGCGCCAGCGCCACCAGGCCGACCCGGCGCGTGCGCTTGCCGCCGGCGCCGAACCGGCGCTGCCACCACACACTGAGCGCGCTTTTGCGCTGGAACCTGAGCCAGCACCAGGCGATCTCCACCAGCATGGTGCGCATGCGCCGATTGCCAGCCTTGGAGATGCCCTGCTCGCGGTCGGCCTCGCCGCTCTTAAAGGGCGTGCCGGTGATGCCCACCGCCCCCGCCAGCTCGCGACGGTTGGCGAAGGTGCGCCAGCCGAACAGCTCGGTGGAGAACACGAACGAGCTTTCCTGCGCCACCGCGCCGAGCTCGCGCAAGCGCCGCGTGTAGACCGCAATCTTGCTCTGCGATGACGCTACCATCTTCTCTCGCTCAGCTTTGAGCGCGGCCAGCTGCCGCTCCACCAGCGCCAGGCGCTCCCCCTCCTGGATCAGCTCCAACGTCAGATACGGCCCCAGCTGCAGCGCCTCAACGCGCCCGGCCCAGCCGCGACCACCGACCAGGGCAAGCCTGATCCCCTCCTTCACCAGCAGCGATTGGATGCGCATCGTGTGCCGGCGGCGCTCGGTCTTCAGGCGCTCGATCCCCCGCGACAGCTGGCGCACGTCTTCCACTTGCGCGTCGGGCACGCGCACCACGCTCCATACCGTCCGCTCGCCGCCCACGTAGCGCAGCAACAGGCCCATCAGCTTGAAGAGGTCGATCCGGTCCGTCTTCTTGCGGCGAGAGCGGCGCGGAACCTCGATCGAGGAGCTGTCCACCACCAGGTTCTCGATGCCCTCGGCCCGCAGCGCCCGGTCCAGCCAGAACCCGTCCCGGCCCGCCTCGTAGCAGCTCACCACGCGCGCCTCCGGCGGCAGGCCGAGCCGCTGCTTCGCCGCAGCGATCTCCGCCAGCAACCTGGCAACCTCGCCGGCCGCAACACTGCGCTCCCGCTGCCTGCCGCTTCCCGACCGGAACAGCACCTTCCAGCTCCGCGCCGAAAGCTCGAGCGCCATGTACAAGACCGCACCACCGACGTTAGACTCACCCGCACGGGCCGCTTCGCTACGCATCTCAAATCCTCCAAGCTGGTCACAAACTGCTCGGAGGTTAGCGGAGCGGCCCTCTTACATAGAATCTATGCCTTCAGGGTCGCTCCGCGCCCTCGGCTCAAAACTTCCGTATCAATCCCACCAGCCGCCCTTGGATGTCGACCTGGTCGGGGCCGAAGATGCGCGTCTCGTAGTTGGGGTTGGCGGCTTCGAGCGCGATGGAGGCGCCCTTCTTGCGCAGCCGCTTGAGAGTTGCCTCCTCCTTGTCCACCAGGGCCACCACGATGTCCCCGTTCTCGGCGGTGTCGCAGCGGCGCACGATGATGATGTCGCCCTCGTTGATGCCGGCTTCGATCATCGAATCGCCCTTCACCTCGAGGGCGAAATGCTCCCCGCCCGAGATCATCTCTGGTGGCACGCCGATGTCCTGGGTGTGGTTCTGGATGGCGCTGATCGGCACACCGGCGGCGATGCGGCCCATCAGGGGTACGCTGGAGGCGCCGGGATTGCCGTAGCCCTGCGGCGGCGAGGCGAGCTGCGGCGGTGGTGGCCGGCGGCCCGAGCCCTCGATGACGTTGGGGCTGAAGCCGGTGCGGCGCAGCCCGCTGCCGGGCTCCGACATGGCGTCGGGCAACTTGATGACCTCGATGGCGCGGGCCCGGTGCGGCAGGCGCCGGATGAAGCCGCGCTCCTCCAGTGCGATGATCAGGCGATGCACGCCCGACTTCGACTGCAGGGCCAGCGCCTCCTTCATCTCGTCGAAGGAGGGGGGCACGCCGGTCTCCTGCAGGCGGGCGTTGATAAAGGTCAGCAGCTCTTTCTGCTTCGTGGTCAGCATGGCTTCCCCGCGGCGTGGCCGTTGGCGTGGGTGGTGTCTGCGACTCGGATGCCACCGTACAAACCGGGAACACCATAGTTGTTCGCGTCATGTTCCGCAAGGTGTTTGCGCGATGATGCGAGGAGGGGCCGGATCAAAAGTCGAGTGGCAGGATTTGCACGGGGCTGCCGGCCGGAGCTGCCGGCGCATTGACTGGACGCACCAGGAGGCAGTCGGCCTGCGCCAGCGGCGCCAGCAGGGAGCTGTCCTGCGAACGCACCGGGGTGACCTCGGCCCGACCATCGGCCCCGGTCGTGGAAGTCGCCCGCATGTAGTGGGTGCGCGGGCCGTTGGCCTCCAGGGCCACGGCGGTGCGGGCGGCCTGCAGGCCCTGGGCTTGATCGGGCCGGCCGAGCAGGGCACGGATCAGCGGCACCAGGAAAACGCGGGCGCAGACGATGGCCGACACCGGATTGCCCGGGAGCCCCAGCACGCGGGCGTCGCTCAGGCGGCCGAACATCAGCGGCTTGCCCGGCCGGATGGCGATCTTCCAGAACGCCAGCGCCATGCCGCG
>JBIOWI010000240.1:0-7916 GCA_044868325.1 Hyphomicrobiaceae bacterium | reverse complement strand
TGATTGTCGCACGCTTCGATGAGGCGAGAGCAGAGGACGACAACGAAATCGAATCCTATTGCCGGTCGGCCGTCGCCATGTTCATCGCCGCGCACGGTGGCAACGACCACGCGGGCGGATAGCCTAGCCTAACCTCGTGTCCACCGAACCGGTAGCAGCTCAGTCCAAACCTCCACGCCTTGGGCGGTGTTCGAGGACCTGTGACCGTCGGCGTAACCGCTAAGAATCGAAGCGCCTCCATTTCCCTTTCCGGACATGGAGGCGTTCGTTTAGAGCCGACGCCTGGCTATAACCGGGTTCCACCCGCTGATGCCGGAAGCGGCCAGACCGCTACCATCCCATTCGAGGCCTTAGTGCCGGCTTAGCAGACCGTCAGCTTTCGGGAAGCTGCAACGGTGGTCTGAATGGCGGAAATGGGGGCGCAAACCTGTCATTCGCTCGACGTTCGACGAAGGTCGCCAATGGGTCAAACCTTGCCACCCCCGGCTCGGCAGATTTCGGAGCGAACCCGCCGCAAAAGGCGCTCTGGAGGCTGGTGCACGGAGCAGAGGATACGGAGCGCCGACCCGATGCTCCAGGCAAGTGTTGGCCGCGCCGGCCAAACCTGCTTAGCTCCGGCGCCATGCGCACGCCCAGTCCCACCCCACGGCCCATCCTGATCGCCGGACCGACGGCCAGCGGCAAGTCGGGGCTGGCGCTTGCCCTGGCGGAGCGGATCGGCGGGACGGTCGTCAATGCCGACAGCATGCAGGTCTACCGCGAGCTGCGCATTCTCACGGCGCGGCCGACGGCCGAGGACGAGGCGCGGGCGCCGCACCGGCTCTACGGCTTCACGAGCGGGGAGGAGGCGTATTCGGCCGGGCGCTATGCGGCCGACGCGGAGCGGGCGATCGCCCAGGCCCGGGCGGCCGGGCGGGTGCCGATCGTCGTTGGCGGCACCGGGCTCTACTTCAAGGCACTGCTGGAGGGGCTGTCGCCGATCCCGGCGGCCGACCCGGAGGTGCGCGCCTTCTGGCGCGCCGAGGCCGGGCGGCGGCCCGCCGTCGAGTTGCATGCGCTGCTGGCGGCGCGCGACCGGGAGACGGCGGCGCGGCTGATGCCGACGGATACCCAGCGCATCGTGCGGGCGCTGGAGGTGCTGGACAGCACCGGCCGGTCCTTGGCGGAGTGGCAGCGCCAGCCGGGCCGGCCGGTGCTCAACGAGGCGGAGACGGTGCGGCTGTTGCTGCTGCCAGCGGGGGAACAGGCGCGGCAGGGGCACGGGGCCGCCATCGACGCCCGCTTCGACGCCATGCTGGCCGCCGGCGCCCTGGAAGAGGTGCGGGGGCTGGTTGCGGCCGGGCTCTCCCCCGAGCTGCCCATCACGCGGGCGCACGGCGTGCCGGCCCTGGCGGCCCACCTGCGGGGGGTGCTCTCGCTGGACGAGGCCGTCGCCGCGGCCAAGGCCGACACGCGGCAGTATGCGAAACGGCAGCTCACCTGGCTTCGGCGAAATATGATTGCTTGGAAGCGTATCCATTCGCAAGAAACGGAAAGATTCATCGCCCAGGACTTACCGTTCGTTATGCATGGGGTTGACCCGGCTCGATCCGCCCGATAATCAGGCCGCTCCGCAGCGCGCGCGGCAGCCGTGCGCGCTCGGGCGTTCGAGTGGAGCCTCCCGACATGACCCTGAAAATGACCGGCGCGGAGATGGTCATCCGCGCGCTTGCCGACCAGGGGGTCGAGCACATCTTCGGCTACCCCGGCGGGGCCGTGCTGCCGATCTATGACGAGCTGTTCCAGCAGGAGAAGGTAAGCCACGTGCTGGTGCGCCAGGAGGGCGGGGCGGTGCACGCCGCGGAGGGCTACGCCCGCTCCACCGGCAAGGTCGGGGTGGTGCTGGTGACCTCCGGGCCGGGCGCCACCAACGCCGTCACCGGGCTCACCGACGCGCTCATGGATTCCATTCCGGTGGTGTGCATCACGGGCCAAGTGCCCACCCACCTGATCGGCAACGATGCGTTCCAGGAGTGCGACACGGTCGGCATCACGCGGCCGTGCACGAAGCACAACTGGCTGGTCAAGAATGTCGACGATCTCGCGCGCATCCTGCACGAGGCGTTCTACGTGGCCCGCACGGGGCGGCCGGGGCCGGTGGTGGTGGATATCCCTAAGGATGTGCAGTTCGCCACGGGGACCTACACCGGCCCCAAGGACGTGAAGCACAAGACCTACCAGCCCCGTGTGAAGGGCGACGCGAAGGCCATCTCGGACGCCGTGGAGCTGATGTCGCGGGCCAAGAAGCCGGTGCTCTACACGGGCGGCGGCGTCATCAACGCGGGGCCGAAGGCGAGCCAGCTGCTGCGCGACCTAGTGCGGCTCACGCACTTCCCCATCACCTCGACGCTGATGGGGCTCGGCGCCTTCCCGGCCTCGGGCAAGGAGTGGCTCGGCATGCTCGGCATGCACGGGACCTACGAGGCCAACCTCGCCATGCACGACTGCGACGTGATGGTGTGCGTCGGCGCCCGCTTCGACGACCGCATCACGGGACGCCTCGATGCATTCGCGCCCAGGTCCAAGAAGATCCACATCGACATCGACCCGTCCTCGATCAACAAGAACGTCCAGGTCGATATCCCCATCGTCGGCGATGTGGCCTACGTGCTGGAGGACTTGATCCGCACCTGGCGCATGAAGGGCGCCACCGTGGACAAGACGGCGCTCAAGGGCTGGTGGGCGCAGATCGACCGCTGGCGGGCCAAGGACTGTCTCGCCTACAAGAACGCGGTCGACTTCATCATGCCGCAGTACGCCCTGCAGCGGCTGCACACGCTGACCCGCGACCGCGACGTATACATCACCACCGAGGTCGGCCAGCACCAGATGTGGGCGGCGCAGTTCTTCGGCTTCGAGGAGCCCAACCGCTGGCTCACCTCGGGCGGGCTCGGCACCATGGGCTACGGCTTGCCGGCCGCCATCGGCGCGCAGATGGCGCATCCGAAGTCGCTCGTCATCGATATCGCCGGCGACGCCTCGATCCTGATGAATATCCAGGAGATGTCGACTGCAGTCCAGTACCGGCTGCCGGTGAAGATCTTCATCCTGAACAACCAGTACATGGGGATGGTGCGGCAGTGGCAGCAGCTCTTGCACGGCAACCGCATCTCGGAGAGCTACACCGCGGCGCTGCCCGACTTCGTCAGGCTCGCCGAGGCCTACGGCGGCATCGGCATCCGCGCCGAGAAGCCGGCCGAGCTGGACGACAAGATTGCGGCCATGCTCGATGCGCCCGCCGACAAGCCGGTGATCTTCGACTGCCGCGTGGCCGCGCTCGCCAACTGCTTCCCGATGATTCCGTCCGGCAAGGCGCATCACGAGATGCTGCTGGGCGAGGAGGTCTCCGACGAGGAGATCGAGCGGGCGATCGGCAAGGAAGGCAAGGTGCTGGTCTAGCGGCGCCCCCGCTCCCCGCCGGGCTCTCGGCGATCTCCGACAGCGCGCGAGAGCGGCCTGCCCTGGCAGAGGCCCGGATCGGGGTGAGGGGCAGCTACGTACGCCGACTTGGGAGCGGGCATGTACGTCCGTTCACGCCGAGCAGGAGGGAGGCTCGCGCCATGGAGCTGGGGGAGCTGGCGTTCCAGGTCGATCTGGCCGCCGCGGCGATTGCCGTCGTTGCGCTGCTGTACTCGGTCCGGGCGGGCGCGCGGCAGCGCCGGCTGGAGCGGGAGACGCTGCGGCTGCAGCGCGACTCCGACGTCATCGCCTGGAGCAACGCCTGCCTCGCCAGCCTGTGCCAGGTGGAGATGCTGATGCGCCCCGAGTATGCCGCCGCCACGCCCGAGGCCGAGTTCGAGAAGCTGCGCTACGAGACGCTGGCCGCCATCTCGTGCGCCATCGACAGGGGCCGCATGTTCTTCCCCAACCGGGAGCACGACAAGGTCGGACTCGACAGGGAGGGTGCCTTCCGCGGCCGCCGCCATGCCGTGCTGGACCGCCTGGTTTGGGTCTACGACCTGCTCTCGGACGTGACCCACCGCACGCCGGCGGCGCCCGAGGAGCGCCGGCAGATCCGCGAGCAGGCCATCACCCACAAGCGCCACTTCATCTCCGAGGTGCAGTCCGAGGTGGACCCGCGCCGCCGCATCTCCTTCCTGGAGCAGGTGCGATGAGCGCTCTGGACGCTGCCCATGCAGTCTCTCGATCGGAGCGATCGGCCGCCAGCCAGCGCTCAACCAGGCGTGTTCCAGGGATTGATCAGCTTCACGCGAATGTCCGCGAAGTCGTGGACGTCGCGTGTCGCAAGCGGAATATTGCGGCAGATGGCTATGCCGGCGATCTGCATACCGGTCGCCCGACGCGACCTGCCGAGCCGGCGACAGTATCCGAACCACTCCGCGGCAGCGAACGCCGCTCGACGATCGAAATCCAGCACACGGCCTTCGAGCAAGTCGCTCAGAGCCCAGTCAATGCCCGCTTCAAGCTCCTGTCGCCGTTGGCTTTGAAGGAGCCGTTCGACGCCCGTGCGCAACTCATAGACCGTTATCGATGTCGTCAGGAGCGCATGCCTTGGTTGACGGTTGGCCCAGGCGCGTACGGCCGGGTCGGGCGCGGACTTGATCAGTTCGGATACGACATTTGTATCGAGGATGATCATCTCGGAGGATCCTCCTCGTATTCGTCCGCTTCGAAATCCGGCAGACCCATCTCCCACATCGAGTTGGCCTCCGCGATCCCCGCGTTGAACCGCCCGACTTCATCCTCCTTGAGCCCGATGTCCTTGAACCGCTCGTACATGAGGTCGCCGAAGCCCTTCGCATCGGCACCTTGCATGGGCGCGCCTTCCTCGCTTAACCCGGGCCACAGAGGTTCCTCACGTGCCGCTTCCTCGAGAATGGCGCACGCCTCGGCCTCGACGTTGCGGCCATGGCGTTTGGCGCGCCTTTCGAGACGCTCCACAACATCGTCATCGATCTCAGGGATGAACAACTGTGCCATGGGCCAGCCTCCTAGGATAACCTTGACCCTACAAAAAGTGATACCACATCTCCAGCAGCCTGACAAACGGTTTGAGTGAGACCAGCCCCATGCCCACCACCAAGCAACCCGGCTCCGCCTATTTCCTCGACGATCGCAAGGAGGCGCCCGTCACCCACACCTTCTCGGTGGTTGTGGACAACGAGCCGGGCGTGCTCGCCCGCATCGCCGGGCTGTTCTCCGGACGAGGCTACAACATCGAGAGCCTCACCGTGTCGGAGACGGAGCACGAGAAGCACCTCTCGCGCTTCACCATCGTCACCACCGGCACGCCGCAGGTGCTGACCCAGATCAAGAGTCAGCTGGAGCGGCTGGTGAACGTCCACCGCGTGGTGGACCTCACAGTGCTCGGCCGGCCTCTGGAGCGCGAGCTGGTGCTGGTGAAGGTGTCGGGGCGTGGCGAGAAGCGCATCGAGGCGCTCAGGCTCGCCGAGATCTTCCGTGCCAACGTGATCGACGCCTCCACCGAGCACTTCGTGTTCGAGCTGACGGGCCGCACAGCCAAGATCGAGCAGTTCATCTCCATCATGACCGAGCTGGGCCTGGTCGAGGTCTCCCGCACCGGCATCGCCGCCATCTCCCGCGGCCCGAAGGGGATGTGACGGACTTATAAGAAGCTGTACGGATCGATGTCCACCGTGAGCCGCAGGTCCGACGGCGGCTTGGGCAGCGTCCCGAGCCAGGCGCGCAGATAGGCCTGGAGGTCCAGCTCGCGCGGGGCCTTCACCAGGAGGCGCCAGCGGTGGCGGCCGCGGACCACGGCGATGGGGGCCTCGGCGGGGCCCAGCACTTCGATGCGGGCGGCGGGTGGGGCGTGGCGGCGGACGTCGCGGGCGAACAGCTCGGCGAGCTGCTTGTCGCGGGCCGAGACGATGAGGGCGGCGAGCCGGCCGAAGGGCGGCAGCAGGCCGGCCTGGCGGTGGCGGATCTCGCTCGCCAGGAACGCCTCGCGGTCGCCGGTGACGATGGCGCGCATCACCGGGTGGTCGGGGTTGTAGGACTGGACGAAGCCGCGGCCCCCGTTGCGACTCGTGTCGAGGACGCGCCCGGCGCGGCCCGTCACCTGGTGCAGGAGCTGGAAGGTGCGCTCCGCGGCGCGCGGGTCGGCGGTGCCGAGGCCCAGGTCGCCGTCGACGATGCCGACCGTGGTGAGCTGCGGGAAGTGGTGGCCCTTGGCCACCATCTGCGTGCCGATGACGATCCGGGCCTCGCCGGTCTCGATGCTCTTGATGATCTCGCGCATCTCCACCAGCGACGGCACCAGGTCTGAGGAGAGGAGAGCCAGCCTGGCGTCGGGGAAGCGCGCGGCCACCTCCTCGGCGATGCGCTCCACGCCGGGGCCGCAGGCGACCAGCGAGTCGGCGGCGCCGCACGTAGGGCACTTGGCCGGCGGCGGCAGCGAGAAGCCGCAGTGGTGGCAGTTCAGGCGGTTGCGGTAGCGGTGCTCGACCAGCCAGGCCGTGCACTGCGGGCAGTCGAAGCGGTGGCCGCAGGAGCGGCAGAGCGTGAGCGGCGCGTAGCCGCGGCGGTTGAGGTAGAAGAGCGCCTGGCGGCCCTCGGCCAGCGTCTCCTCGATGGCGCCGACGAGGATGGGCGAGAGCCAGCGGCCAGGCTCGGGCGGCGCCTTGCGCATGTCGATGGCGGTGACGGTGGGGAGCTCCGCGCCGGAGTAGCGGCCGGGAAGCGCGAGGCTGCGGTAGCGGCCGGTGCGGGCGTTGACGTGGCTCTCGATGGAGGGCGTGGCCGAGGCCAGCACGACAGGAAGCTTGCCCAGGCTGGCGCGGGCCACGGCCATGTCGCGGGCCTGGTAATGGACACGCTCCTCCTGCTTGAAGCTGGAGTCGTGCTCCTCGTCCACCACGATGAGGCCAAGGCTCGTGAACGGCAGGAACAAGGCCGAGCGGGCGCCGACCACGACGCGGGCCTCTCCGCTGGCGGCGGCGCGCCAGGCACGGGCCCGCTCCGGGGCCGACAGCGCCGAGTGCCATTCCACGGGCGCGCAGCCGAAGCGGCCCTTGAAACGGTCCATGAACTGGCTGGTGAGGGCGATCTCGGGCAGCATGATGAGGACTTGGCTGCCGCGCTCCAGCGTGCGCGCCACGGCCTCGAAGTAGACCTCGGTCTTGCCTGAGCCGGTGACGCCGTCGAGGAGCGTCACCGAGAAGCCGCCGTCGGCGGCGGCGCGCAGAGCGTGGGCGACGCTCTCCTGCACGTCGCTGAAGCGGACCTCGGCATGAGCCGGGGCGGGGACGGGGAAGCGGCGCTCGGGGACGGCAACCTCCACCAGCATGCCGGCCGCGACGAGGCCGTCGATGACGGCGTTGGAGCACTGGGCCTCGGCGGCCAGCGCGGCCTTGGTGCGGACCTGGCCGTCGGCCGCGGCCTTGACGGCGCGCTGGCGGGCGGGGGTCATGCGGGGCGGCTCGGGCGCGCCCGGATTGAGCTGCACCCCGAAGCGGGGCTTGGCCGGCTCGAACACGGTCGGGGCGCTCATCATCATGCGCACCACCATGCCCAGGGGGGTCAGGGTGTAGCGGGCCACCCACTCGGCGAACCTGAGGGAGAGGGCCGGGAGGGCCGGCACCTCCGGGAGGGCGGCGGCGACGGTCTTGAGCTTGGCGTCGGAGACGGGCTTGCCGGGATCGCCGAAGGGTCCGTCCCAGACCACGCCGATGCGCGTCTGGGGGCCGAAGGGGACCAGGACGAAGGCGCCGGGACAGACCGCGAGGGAGCCTGCAAGGTCGTCGGGCAGGAGGTAGTCGTAGGTCTGGTCGAGCGCCACCGGCAGCAGCACGGGCACGCGCGCGCCGGACAGCGGCGCGTACGGGGGGTCTTCATCGAACTGGGCGAGCAGGCTTTCCAAAACGGGGCCTCGCCACTAGAAGCACCAGGGAGAA
>JBIOWI010000239.1:0-11636 GCA_044868325.1 Hyphomicrobiaceae bacterium | reverse complement strand
GCAGCCACGACGCACCCTGAAGCTAGGTTGGAGCCAAGGGGTCAGACCCGCAGCCCCGGACTTGATCCGGGGCTGACCCCTTCAGAACATGCCGTTGCCGTTCTTGACCTTGTCCGGCGGCGGCACCTCCTGGATCACGTCCCAGTGCTCCACGACCTTGCCGTTCTCCATGCGGTAGATATCGACGATGGCGACGCCGAGGGCGCCCGGCTCACGGATCGAATGTACGTGCAGGATCACGTAGTCGCCGTCGGCGAAGGCACGCTTGACGATGCTCTTGGCCTGCGGGAACTTCTGCTTGCGCCACTCGATGAACTTCTTGAGGCCCTCGGCGCCGTCCTCCGCGAACGGGTTGTGCTGGATGTAGCGCGGCCCCAGGTACTTGGCGGCGCCCTCGAAGTCGTGCTGGTTGAGCGCCTTCTCATAGAGCTCGAGCACAGCCTTGATGTTCGCCTGCTCCTGGGGCGTGTGCTGGGCGCTCTGGCCGTTGGCCAGCGAGCCCACGCCTGCGACGAAGGCGATGGCGAGTGCGGCGTAGACGATGCGTTTCATGGGCGGCCCCTTCCCGTTCTTTCAGTAATCCCATAGTTGCACGTTCGGCGGCTGTCTTCCACCGGTCAGGTTTCAGGGATTAGGTTTTTAGGTTTCAGGGATCTCCAGCTCGTTTCGCCCTGAAACCTGATCCCTGAAACGTGACTCAGCCTATGGGGCCGCGACCCAGCCGCCGAAGCAGCGCACGGCGTCCGCGGTTGAGCCACGGATAGAGCGCCCTCGCCCATGGCGCGGTGCCTATCAGGCCAAGCGCCGTCCGGCGCCACGGTGAGGCAAAGGAGCGGCCGAGCAGGGCGATCATGCGCGTCGCCTCCGGGCCGAAGTGGATGACGCCATCGAGGCAGAGCACCATGCCCTCGTTGATCTCGTACCCCCTGCCGCGCAGCTCGGCGACAAGTGCGGGCTCCGAGCGGGCGTCGAGGACCTGCAGGCGCGGATGGAGCTCGCGCAGCCGGGACATGGCCACATAGGCGCTGCAGGCGGGGCATTCGCCATCGTAGAGAAGGTAGTCGGTATCCACGGCGGGTCCCATCGTTGCGCCCCGTTATGCCTCATGCCTCTGGCGCCCTCACGGGCCAACCAACAGGTGCTGGCGCAAGTCCAGCGACTGCAGCACCGCCGCACTGCCGCGGATCACGCAGTGCATCGGCGTCTCCGGCACCTTGAACGTCAGGCCCAGGCGACGCGCCAGCGCCGCGTCGAGGCGGTCGAGCAGCGCCCCGCCGCCCGTCAGCGCGATCTCCTGGCCGGTCACCTCGGTGGCGAGGTGCGGCGGCAGATCCTCGATCGCCCGCTCGATGAAGTCCGCGATCTCCGCCACCGGGCGGGCGAGCGCCTCGGCCATATCCACATCGGTGAGCACGGCGCTCTTCAGCCGGCCCTCGCGCAGGTCGCGGCCCTTGATGTGCACCTCGACCTGCCGGCCGTTGGGCATGGCCAGCGCGGTGCCGGCCTCGATCTTGATGCGCTCGGCATTGGCCTCGCCGATCACCAGCTGGTGCTTGCGGCGGACGTAGCGCATGATCGCGTCGTCCATGGCGTTGCCGGCCACTCGCAGCGTGCGCGCCTGCACGACGTTGCCCTCCGCCAGCACGGCGATATCGGTGGTGCCGCCGCCGACGTCCACCACCATGAAAGCGCGCCGCCCATCGACGGGAAGGCCCGCACCCAGGGCCGCAGCGACCGGCTCCTCCAGGAGGTGCACGCGGCGCGCGCCGGCCTCGATGGCCGTCTCGTACACCGCCCGCCGCTCCACGGGCGTGGCTCCGGCCGGGACGCAAATGAGGATGCGCGGCCGGCGGAAGCCCAGCATGGTCTTGGCGCGGGCGATGAACTGGCGCAGCATCTCCTCGGTGGCGATGAAGTCGGCGATCACGCCGTCGCGCATGGGCCGGATCACCTCCACCGGCTCCGGCGGGGGGCGGGTCTGCATGGCCTTGGCCCTCAGGCCCACGGCTAGAACATCGCGGCTGGCGCCGCGCGCCAGCACGGCCACCACCGACGGCTCGTCGATGATAACGCCGCGGCCGACCACGTGCACCAGCGTGTTGGCGGTGCCGAGGTCGATGGCGATATCGTCGGAGAAGGCGCGCGCGATGCCGGCCAGCACCATAGGCTAATCGCGCGCGGCGCGGCCCGATCCCGGCCGCGGCACGGCTCCCTTGCTCATGCGGCGCTCCTCGTAGCGCTCCTGGGCGGCGCTCCGCCGATCCTGCAGACTCGGTTTGAAGTCAACCAGTAGCGCAAATCGGCGGGCCTCGCCAACCGAACAAGGCTTCAGGCCGGGGCTCCGGGGGGCGGCAGTCGGGGGTCGGCAGTCGGGGTAGACGATCCTTTCGCCGCTTGCTCTCTTGTTGCGATTGCCGACGCCCCACCGCCGACTGCCGAATCGGCTTCACGAAACCTGACACATCTCCACCAACTCTTTGGGTGCCCTGCAGATTCCCCTCCCCCCATGACAACCGAGCGTGTCATGGTGGGTTACGCCGCCTCGCGGCTAACCCACCCTACGCTGCTCGTCGGCTCGGGCGGCGGGCAACGTGGCCATCCAGTCGAGCAACGAGCGGTCCAGCAGGACGGCCGTACGCTCGGCGGGCTCCAGCCAGGCGACGACCTCGTCGATCGACGAGGCTTCCGCGAGCTTGGCGCTGGCCGTGGCCCGGCTCTGGTCGATCTCGCCGCGGCGGCGCTCGACCGGCGGTGGCAGGAAGCGCGCGTGCAGCTCGCGCAGCTTCGGGTCGCGGTGCAGGATGGCCAGCCCGTCGGCGCCCGGCGCCGCCACCGGAGCGAGGTCCTCGCGCCACCTTGCGGCGTGCCTGACGATCTGCGGCGGCGCGGTCTCCTCCGGTGTCAGCAGCAAGCCCCGGCGGCGCAGGGCCAGGCCGACCGACAGCCGCCCGGTGCCCCACGTGAGAAGCGCCGCCAGCAGGAGACCGGCGATGGTGGGCGACATCCAGGCGACCAGGCTCGGCGAGATCAGCAGGCCGGCCACCAGCGTGACGAAGCCCAGGGCCATGTGGGAGAGGTGGCTTGCCACGATGGTTGTGAACGGCACCGAGCCGTCGTCGCGGCGCTGCGGGTTCCAGCCGCTGTCGATGCCCATCAGGGAGCGAAGCACGGCGCCGGTCTGGATCGCCATCATGATCGGCGCCAGCAGGGCGGAGAAGACGATCTCGATCAGCCACGAGGCGATCATGCGCATGCTCCCGCCGCAGCACGCGCGCGTCCGCTGGTCGGCGAGGGCCAGCCCCAGTCCGAACGCCTTCGGCATCAGCAGCACGCCCATGGTGAGGCCGAACAGCTGCAGGGCGCGCGCGGGATCGGACTGCGGGAACGCCGGCAGCAGCTGGAACTCGTTGGTGAAGTACTCCGGCCTCACGTAGTGCGCTTGCAGGACAAGCACGATGCCGACCAGCAGCTGCGCCATCCAGATCGGCGAGGCGAGATAGCTCATGATGCCGGTGGCGAGATGCTGGCGGCTGGCGAGCTTGAGCCCCCGGGCCAGCAGCACCCAGCTGTGCTGCAGGTTGCCCTGGCACCAGCGCCGGTCGCGGATGGCGAGGTCGATCAGGGTGGGCGGGCTCTCCTCGTAGCTGCCGCCGACATGGGGGAGCATGTAGACGTCCCACCCCGCCCGCCTGATCAGCGCGGCCTCCACGAAGTCGTGGCTCAGGATCATGCCGCCCAGCGGCGGCCGACCGGGCAATGTCGGCAGCCCGCAGGACTCGGCGAAGGCGCGCACGCGGATGATGGCGTTGTGCCCCCAGTAGTTGCCGCTGCGGCCCGACCAGACCGACAGGCCAGCGCCGATCACGGGGCCGTAGATGCGGGCGGCGAACTGCTGCAGCCGCGCGAACATGGTGTTGCGGTTGACGATCAGCGGCAGCGTCTGGACGATGCCAGCGTCCGGGTCCTTCTCCATCGCCGCCGCCAGCGCGACGATGGCGTCCGCGGTCATCAGGCTGTCGGCGTCGAGCACGATCATGTGGTGGTAGGCGCCGCCCCAGCCTTTGACGAAATCGGCGATGTTGCCGGCCTTGCGCCCGACGTTCTTGGGCCGGTGGCGGTAGTAGACGTTGGCCGTGCCGGCGAGCCTGCGCCTCAAGTCCACAAACACGCGCTCTTCCGCCATCCAGATGTCGGGATCGGTGGTGTCCGACAGTACGAGCCAGTCGAAGCTTCCAGCCTGGGCGGCGTGCGGGCCGTGTGCGATGTCCTCGACGATGGCGGCGAGGCCGCCGAAGACGCGGGCCGGGTCCTCGTTGTAGGTGGGCATGATCACCGCCGTGCGCCCCGACAGGTCCGCCGTCTGCGGCCTGCCGCGGTCGAGGACGATCGCAAAGAGGCCGAGCGTGGCGTTGCTGAGGGCGAGGGAGATCCAGGAGAAATTGATTACGAACAGGATCAGGAGGCCCCATTCCAGCGCCGTCACCCCGCCGACCCCGACCACGCCGTGCATCTCGTACGCGCCGAATACCGTGAGCGCGAGAGCGGCCCCGAACACGGCGAGACGGACGAGCTGGACGCGCCAGCCGGACCGCCGCGCAGTGCGCGGCTTGTCGTAGCGCGAGAACGACTGGGTCGGCATCTCCAGAGGGCTGCGCGCCGGCATGGAGGCGAACGCTTCCACAGCGGGGAACGGCTCGGACACGAGGGAGGCGGAATCGGCGTGCGGGAGCTTGCCCAGAGGCGACGTCATTGAGTCCATCGGTAGAGCCATGCCTCGCTCATCGAGACTGCGTCCTGCTTCAGCGTCACGCGCAACTCGACGAGCGGCTGGCCGCCGGCATCCAGGTCGAACACGACCCGCATGCTGCCCTGCCTCGGCGTGCGATAGGTGCGAAGCGACGAGACCTTGCCGGCCGACGCCCAGATCGTAGGAGCGATCGTGGCGGCTTTTGCGGAGTCGGAGAGCTGCCCCCCTTCGAATTGCAGGAGAAAGCGCGTTTTCGTTTCGGATGTGTCGCCGGGGATACGCCCGATGCGCGAGGCCGTCACGATGGCGCCGCTCGGGCGGCCGGGCGGCCGCCAGCTCCAGAACTGACGATAGGCGAAGCTGCCCTCGGAGCCGGCGGCCAGCGCGGCCTTCGGCCGCCAGTAGCAGGCGATGTTCTTGTTGTTCTGGGAGGCTGCCGGAATCTCCATCAGCGTGACCTCGCCCTGCCCCCACTTGCCGATCGGCTCGATCCAGACCGACGGGCGGCGCTGCCACTCGTTGTCGTCGTCGAGGAAGGTGGCGAAGACGCGGTCGCGCTGGATCAGGCCGAACCCTTGCGGGTCGTTGTCCACGAAGCCCGAGATCTGCAGCCGGGCGCGGTTGGTGATCGGCCGCCAGAGCCATTCGCCGTAGCCGGTCAGCATCTGCACGCCTCCGGCCTCGTACACGGCCGGGCGCATGTCGTCCGCGTGGGGCCAATCCAGCGGACCGGAGAGATAGGTGGCCTGGATCGGCGTGAGACCGAAATGGTCGACCTGTCTGCGGGTGAAGACCGTGCACTCGGTGTCGATGACGGTGGCCTCCCCGGCGCGCAGCGTGAAGCGGATGGCCGCCGTGAGGCTTGGCGTGTCGACCACGGCATGCGCGATCAGCTCCATGGCGGTCGGCTTCGGCTTCTCGATCCACACTGCCCGGATATGCGGCGCCTCCTCTGCCATCTGCTCCCCGGAGCGCACCGTCAGCGGCCGCGCGATGGCGCCCCACACCTGGTTGGGGGCGATGGCCGACAGGATGCTCGCGTTGAGAAGGCCGGCCACGGCGCTGAGCTTGCCGTCGCTGCCGCGGTGATGCACGCGAAACCCGGTGAAGCCGAGTTGCGCCGATGCGGGCGGCGGCTTCAGCTTGCCGAAGTCGAATTTGCCCGGATCGTAGGCAACGCGCGAGGCGGTGGCGCCGTCCGCCACGTAGAGCTCCACTTCCCCGGGCAGATTGCGGCTGCGGTGCAGAGGCTCGACGGCAAACGCCAGATTGTCGCCGGCCCAGATCAGGTCCGCCAACTTATAGCGGATGGCCGCAATGTCCTCTGGCGTGGCGGCGGCGAGCGCGTCGAGCGGCGCGGGCGCGGGCTGCCTGTAGGCCTCAGCGGCGAGCGCGCGGGCCAAGTCTGCGATTCTGGCGGCCGTGAACGCCTCGGAGCTGCCGGCGGCGGCCGCCACGGCCGAGGCTGTGGCGGATTGCGCCTCGATGGGCGTGGACGGTCCCGTCAGCGCGGCGGCCGGCACGGCTACCCCGCCGAGCGCAAGCCGGAGCAGGTCGCGGCGATTGAGGGAAGGCGGCTGCATGTGTCTGTCTTAAATCCCCGGCGGCGCTATTGGTTCTGGTTTGCAGTTCATTCAGGTGCAAGGCGCCGTTCGAGGTCGTGTGTCGCAGTGGTTAGCCTGTTCGTGGGCCGGTGGGTACAGCGCACCGGCGCGGCACTTGGTATTATTGAATGGCAGCGGCAGGCAAGCGACCTGACTGCAGTCGCCGACCGGCGGCGACAGTGTAAAATTTGCAAAAAGTTGCAATAGGATACCATGATCACTCTCGATCGGCGCAGATTGATGGCGGGGCTCGGCGCCCTGGCGGCCGGGGTCGGCGCGGCCGGGCCGGCCCATGCACAGGGCGGGCAGGAAGCGGATGCCCAGCCGGACCGCCGTCGGTTCGGCTTCAACGACGTGGTGGCGCGCGCCCAGCGGCTGGCCGCCAACCCGTTCGATGCCAACGTGCCGCAGCTGCCGCAGGTGTTCGAGGGGATGGACTGGGACAAATGGCGCCAGATCCGCTTCCGTCCTGAAAAGGCGCTGCTGCGCGGCGGCAGCAGCCGGTTCAGCCTGCAGGCGTTCCACCTCGGCTACCTGTTCACCCGGCCGGTGACCGTGAACGTCGGCCGCGAGGGCATCTTCGCCCCGGTCCCCTACTCCACCGACCTGTTCGACTACGGCGCCCTGAAGCTGCCGCGGCGGCTGCCCATCGATCTCGGCTTCGCCGGCTTCCGCATCCACTATCCTCTGAACGACCCGAAGGAGAACGACGAGCTGATCTCCTTCGTGGGCTCCAGCTATTTCAGGTGGCTGGGGCGCGACCAGAAGTACGGCTTGTCCGCGCGTGGCCTCGCCATCGACACCGGCAAGCTCGACAACAACGAGGAGTTCCCGTTCTTCCGCGAGTTCTGGGTGGATGCGCACGACGCCAAGGCGGATCGCCTGACCGTCTATGCGCTCCTGGACAGCCCCTCCGTCGCCGGCGCCTACCAGTTCGAGGTGAAGCCGGGGCTTTACTCCAGCGTGGAGGTGACCGCGCGCCTGTTCGCGCGCCGGACCATCGAGCGGCTGGGCATCGCGCCGCTCACGTCCATGTACTTCCTGGGCGAGAACGACCGGCATATGAACGACCGCAACAAGTACGACGAGTTCAGGCCGGAGCTGCACGATTCCGACGGCCTGCTGATGCACACGGCCGCCGGGGAATGGGTCTGGCGGCCGCTGAAGAACCCGCTAATCCAGGAGGTGCAGCGGTTCGAGGCCAAGGGCCTCAAGGGCTTCGGCCTGATGCAGCGCGACCGCCGCTTCGACAGCTACCAGGACATCGAGCTCAACTACGAGCAGCGGCCCAGCTACTGGATCGAGCCGTTGGGCGACTGGGGCGCCGGCGTGGTGGAGCTGGTGGAGCTGGCGACCAAGGACGAGACGGCCGACAACATCGTCGCCGCCTTCGTGCCTCAGGCGCCGCTTGAGGCCGGCAAGGATCTGAGCCTGTCCTATCGCATGCTGTCGCTGGATGCCGGTCTCGACCTGCACTCGCTCGGATACGCCGTGAACACCTTTTCGGCGCCGGCGCGTGCGCTCGGCTCGGCCGAGGCCGAGCGGGCCCTGACGCGGCGGCTCATCGTCGACTTCGCCGGCGGCGAGCTCGACTACTTCCTGAGCGACCCCGGCCTTGTGCAGGTCGAGACCACGGCCCAGGGCGCCAGCGTGCTGGCGAGGCTCGTGGTGCCGAACCCGGCCGTCAAGGGCCTGCGGGTCATGATCGACGTGCAGTTCGAGAAGGACAAGATCGGCATCGTCGGCGCCGCGCTCCGCTCAGCCAGCAGAACGCTTACCGAGACGTGGACGTACGCGTGGCGGTTCTACGCTCTGTGAGGTGTCAGACCTTCCGGGTCTGACACGGAACTCGGGACCGCGAGGCAAGCGCTGCGCGGATTCCCCTCCCCCTTGTGGGGAGGGGCTAGGGGTGGGGGGACTCCCGACATCCGAGGTTGGGGATTCCCCCCACCCTGTCCATCCCCCACAAGGGGGGAGGGGACGCTGCGGCGCGCTCCCGTTTCGTCCTCAAGGGTCGGCGCAGCCGGTGTTCGGCTGACACCATACTTCCAACGCCGTTGTTGGTCCGGGTGTTTTTCAACATCGTTTGCGCGATGGTGTCAGACCCAGAGGGACTGACACCACTTACCAGCGCAGCATCCGCTGGCCGGCGACGGCCCCGGCCAGCGTGGCCAACGCGATGGGTGGCGGATACCAGAGGGCCACGAACAGCGGCGAGTCGTCGGTGCAGTGGCTGGCGTAGAGCGTGGCAGCCAGGCTGCCGGCCAGCAGGCCCGCCACGGCACCGGCGATTGCGGGCGACCGGGGTGCCCCCGCGCGCAGGGCCGGCAGCAGCGCCGCCAGGGGCGCGATCGAGAAGAGGGTGATGTAGAACAGGCAGACCCTCGAGTTGTTGCCGATGGCCCAGGTCGACCAGGTGCTTGCCGGCGACATCGCGAGCTCTCCGCCGACAGCCAGCGCCAGCAAGGCGGGAGGCAAGGCGAGGATGGCGAGCGTCCTGCGCTGATCGGCGTCCGGGCGGGCCAGGCGGGCGACGGCCCAAAGACTGACGCCGAGGGACACGAGCACGACCGAAACCTTGGCGGTAAAGCGCCACGTCTGCAGGGCCTCGGCGATATCGGGGCGCACGCCGAGGCGCTGCAGGAACAGGGCAAAGGCGATCAGCCCGCCGATGGCAAGGGCGACGGCCATGCGCCTCGCGATCGAGGGCGGCCTGGCTGCGCCGTCCGCGGCGATGGCGGCGATGAGGTCGTCGGTGTTCATGGGGCGTCTGCTTGAAAGGCCTTGGCCAGAGACCGCAGGGCGCGATGGAGGGCGACGCGCACGGCCCCTTCCGTCATGCCGAGGCGCTCGGCAACCTGCCGCGCGCTGGCACCCTCGATGGAGATGGCGACCACGATCTCGCGCTGGCGGCCGTTCAACCGCGAGATCAGGCGCTCGGCATCCACGCCGTTCAGCTCAGCCTGCGCCGCCGCGCCCGGCAGCTCGCCGATGTCGTCGATGGCCAGGTGCGACTGCCGGCCGCGGCGGCGCAGGTTGTCGATCAGCTTGTTGCGGGCAATGGCATAGAGCCACGGGCTGAACGGCTGGCGCTCGTCCCAGGTGCCGCGCTTCAGATGCAGGGCCAACAGCGTCTCCTGGACCACGTCCTCTACATCCTCGCTGCCGTGCCTGTGGCGGGCCAGGCCGCGGCCGGCGAACGCCCGCAGCACCGGGGCGAGCTCGCGGAGCAGGCGGTGATACGCCGCCGCATCGCCGCGGATGGCGGCGCGCATCAGCCCGGCCCAATGCGTCTCCCGGTCAGTCACGAGGCCACTTGTCCCTCTTCGCGGCGTCCGCCCGCAACATTACACTCCGGCACGGCCAAACGCTGTTCAGGCCGGACCTGGATGGCTCCGGGGCGGAAGCGTGCCCGCAGCGGGACTCTAGAGCACAAAAACGCGAGGACGGTAACAGGCGGGCGGCCCCCGCGATATTGCGGTCGAGTGTATCGCAACCCCGGAGGTATTTCGTTGACGCGACCGGATCGCTCGGCGGTGTCCGTCATCATCCCCTGCCTCGACGAGGAGGCGGCGATCGGCGCGTGCGTGGCCGCGGTGCACGCCCATGGCGTGGGCGAGGTGGTCGTGGTCGATGGCGGATCGAGCGACCGCACCGTCGACCGGGCGGCGGAGGCTGGCGCCCGCGTCGTCGTGGAACGGCGCCGCGGCTACGGGCGGGCGATGCTGGCCGGCATCGCCGCCGTCTCTCCCGGCGCCACCGTCGTGCTCTTCATCGACGGCGACGGCAGCGACCGGCCGGAGATGATCCCAGCGGTCCTTGCGCCCATCGAGCGCGGCGAGGCGGACTTCGTGCTGGGCTCGCGCCTCCTGGGACCGCGCGAGCCGGGCAGCCTGGCGCCGGCGCAGATCGTCGCCGGGCACCTCGCCGGCCTTCTCATCCGCCTGCGCTACGGCGTGCGTTTCACCGACATGTCGCCGTTCCGTGCTATCCGGCGCGATGCGCTGGAGGGCCTCGGCATGCGCGAGGAGACCTTCGGCTGGAATCTGGAGATGCAGATGCGGGCCGCAGCTGCGGGGCTGCGCATCGCAGAGGTGCCCGTCGGCCAGCGCAGGCGCGCCGGCGGAGTCTCCAAGGTGTCAGGAGACGTCATTACAGTCGCGTGGGCGGCGTGGGTGATCCTCGCTACCTTCCTCCGCCTTGCAGCGAGCACATCGGCGGGAATCGGCAAGCGCGATAAATGTTGAACGACATAATCTATAAGAGGCTGCCACACGGTCGGCCGCTTGCTGCAGTCCAGCGTTCGTAAACATTCCTGTGAGGTCTGCGCTCCGTCCAGGAACTTTCATCCGCTCTCGGGGTTTTGATGCCAGCATCGAGATCGATGCTCGGGAGACCCATCCAAACCGATTGTGCGCGGGGACCACACAAGTGCAGTTCACGAACAGACCGCTTTATCTGCAGGTGCGGGACGCGCTTGCAGAGCGCATAGCTAGTGGGGGCCTTCTACCGGGGGCCGCATTTCCAAGCGAGGGAGACTTGGCGCGCGAGATCGGGGTCAGCCCGGGCACCGTGCGCAAGGCCCTGCAGATCATGGAGATGGACCGCCTTATCGTGCGCCACCAGGGCCGCGGGACCTTTGTCAGCGACCCGAGCTCCGAGGCGTTTGCCGCCCGCTTCACGCGGCTGCATGGCCCGGACGGCAAGCGCGTGCGCGGCCAGGTCGAATTGGTCGAGGTCGTACGCGGGGTTGCGGGCGAGCTGGAGCAGGCGCGCCTGCAGCTGTCGGCTGGCGCCGAGGTCTACCGCGTGCGCCGGGTCCGCCACCACAACGGCGCCGCGTTCCTGGTCGATGATGCGTCCCTGCCGGCGGAGCTGTTTGCGGGGCTCGACGAGCGGGGTGAGATTGCCGATCAGATCACCGCTCTAGCCCAGGAGTATGGGCTTCTGGTCGGCAACGCCCAGGAGCGGGTCTCGGCCGCGATTCCGCCGGCTGAGGTTGCACGCATCCTCCGCGCGGCGCCGGACACGCCGGTGGTCGTGCTGGACCGCGTGGTCTTCACGATCGACGGGCGCCGTCCCGTGGAGTGGCGCCTCGCCCACAGCCATCTGCCCGGCGGCTACTACCTGGCCGAGCTGCGCTGACGCCGTCGTAGTTGTAGGTTAGCGCGAAGCGCGTAACCCAAGTGCGCCGGTGATACCGGCGAGGAGTAGGTGGTGCAAGTCCACTGCGATGAAGGAGTAGCGATCCGCATCGACCCCGAGTCATGCGCGGGCGTCCGCGA
>JBIOWI010000238.1:0-4433 GCA_044868325.1 Hyphomicrobiaceae bacterium | reverse complement strand
CCATGCCCCCGATCGTGAAGTGGCCATGAAAGTCAATCGGCCCCGGAGGAGCTCCGGGGCCGACGGCTTAGGCGGCAGAGCGATCAGGTGCGGCCGCGGCCGGATACGTCCGCGCGACCGGCGACTTTGGCCAGCTTGGCGACCTGAAGGTCGATCCAGCGCTGGCAGCTCGCCAGCTTGGGATTGCACCTCACGTTGATGACCGCGGTGCGGGAGGATACCCGGCCGCGCTCCGAACGGGCGGCGACGGCGTGGGCGGGCTTCCTGGCAGCCGGACGGTCGGCGAGCCGGGGCGCCGTCGGGCGCGCCTCGGGCGGGGCTGCTTCGCGCGCGGTGGGCTGCGCCGCGGCAACCTCGCGGGCGGCTTGCGGTGCCGCGGCCTCCGCGATGGCGCCGGCGGGCGGCTCGACGCCCACGTCGCGGTGGGCGCGGGCGATCAGGTCAGCCGCGCTCATGCGCCGCATGAACGGGTTGGCGGCGACGACCCGGTCGTCCAGGATCTGGACCACCGGCTTGGCCGGAGGCGCTTCCAGGACGCGGGCCGCGCCCACAGGACCCAACAGGAAGGCCAGGCGCAGGTGGCCGAAGGTGGGCTTGAGCCCCCGGTCGGCGAGGTAGTCCAGGTTCTCCTTCGAGAAGGCCTCTGCCGCACGGCGCGCAAAGGCGCGATCGGTGCGCAGCGCCAGGATGTCGACCTCGTTCATGTTGGCGACATCCTCCGGAAAATTCCGGCGCATCACGTCGAGAAAGGTCGACCTGATGAACTGGAAGGCCCCAAGCGCGGTCGAGCGCGGGTTCTTTGCGGTATCCTGGCCGGCGGATTCCGCCCGCATCAGACGGTCGAGAAAAGCCTCGAAGGCCCCGGCCGGGGCGCCGATGGCGAGCTGGGTCGCCGCAGCTGGGGTTGGAACGGCCTCCTGGGCCTCGGTGGTGGCACCCGCATTCCCTGTAAGCATGCAGGCGAGAAGGCCGGCGCCCATGACGCCGGACATGACGCCGGACATGACGCCGGACTGGCGCAAGACAACGCTACGCAAGTTGGATCCCTCCAAAGTTGCTTTGCGGTTTTTGGGATTGCTCCCCCGGCGCGCGACAAGCCCCGTACCCCCGAAGCGCGCGTGCGAGCCAATTAACTGCGGCCTGGCATCCGGGGAGTCAACCGCAGGCCGCCGCCTGGGCGGCAACATCGTTAACGGGTCAAGCCCCTGTAATCATTGAGGCTTTTGTGTGGCGCGGGATGCGGTGCGTCAATTCCGGCGGATGCGCGCCATCTCGGCGGTGACCTCGGCCAGCTCCAGATCCAAATCTACGTTCACGCATTTCTTCTCGCGCATCACGCGCTGCAGAGCGTAGGCGTGGGCGCGCTCCCGGTCGTAGTCCTCGACCGCCTTGAGACCCTTGTCGGAGCCGCCGAAAAAGCGGCCGAACAGCTGGGACGCGGTGGGCGGCGGGGCGGCCTGCTCGGCCACCGCCTTGGCGGGCAGGCCCTTGATGAGCTGGATGCGGCCCCAGATGTCCTTGTAGAGCGTGTCGCAGCTCGCCTGCTGCTCCTGCCGCTCCAGGATGTAGGTGCCGTCCGTCTGCAGGCCGAGCGAACTCATGCACCCCGCCAGCTGATGCGCCCCCGCCAACAGCACTGCGCAGAGAACCACCCGCACGGTCTTGACGGCCGCTCGCCCCCGGTAGGTAATGGCAGCCATGGGAGCGTCCAACTGTGGCGCGCCCATGTCCGCAACGGTGTCCGCCATCCTGTCCGGGATCGTCGGCGCAAGCGCCTCGACATCGCAGGCCCAAGCGTCTGCGCGCCGTGGCCCGGTCGCCATCCTGGCCTTCGTCCCGGTCCCTCTATCGGTCAAGCGTCGTCCTATGTCCTTCGCTGTCATCGACGGGCGCAGCATCGAGTATGCCGCGATTCCCGGTGACGCGGACTCGCGCCCCACCCTGGTGTTCCTGCACGAGGGCCTGGGCTCGGTTGCGTTATGGCGTGATTTCCCCCGTAAGGTTGCACGCCGCCTTAACGCACCGGCGATTGTCTACTCACGTTTCGGTTACGGGGCCTCCGACGGACTCCAAGCCGAGCGCACGCCACAATTCATGCACGAGGAGGCGCTGGGCGTGCTGCCAGCGCTGCTCGACCGACTGCGAGTCGAGCGGCCCGTGCTGATCGGCCATTCCGACGGCGCCTCCATCGCCCTGATCCACGCCGCCGCCGCGGGGCGCCCGGTACGCGGGCTTGTCTGCCTGGCGCCCCACGCGTTCGTCGAGCCGGTGTGCGTGGAGAGCATCGCCAGGGTCAGGAGGAGCTACTTCGAGACCGACCTCCGGCAGCGGCTGGCCAAGTACCACGCCCGCGTGGACGACGCTTTCCTGGGCTGGGCCGACATCTGGCTCCGCCCCGAGTTCCTGGCTTGGTCGATCAAGGACCTATTGCCCCGCATCGAGCAGCCGCTGCTGCTGATCCAGGGCCGCGACGACGAGTACGGCACGCTCGCCCAGCTCGACCTCATCGAGGCCCGCGTCAAGGGCCCCACGTCCCGGCTCGTGCTCTCGGCCTGCGGCCATTCCCCCCACCGCGATCGGGAGCCCGCGGTGCTGGACGCCATCGTGGCGTTCGTCAGCGGTCTGGGGTAGCGAGATCCTCGTGGCGGGATGGACCGCTTCAACGCCGCAATTCTCTGCTTCCTGCCCTGCAGGCCCCGGCCGAGAGCGAAACGATCCTCCCCAATGCGCCACCCAATCCTGCATCGGCCGCGATGCCTCAGGCCGGGCGACCGCGTGCGGCTGGTGTCTCCCGCCAGCACACCGGAGCTGGACGGCGTGCGGCGCTGCATGAGCCTGTTCGAGGGGTGGGGTCTGCGGGTGGAGCTCGGCCGGCATGTCTTCCGGGAGCACGGCTATCTCGCAGGCACGGACGACGAGCGGCTCGACGACCTCAACAGGGCGCTGCGCGACCCTGGCCTGCGCGCGATCTTCGCCACGCGCGGCGGCAAGGGTGCCTACCGCATTGCCGACCGGCTCGATTTTGCCGCCGCATCGGCAGACTCCAAGCTCGTCGTCGGGTTCAGCGAGATCACGATCCTGCATCTCGTGCTCTGGAAGGAATGCGGCCTCGCCGGCATTCATGGACCACTGGCGAGCTGGAGCGCCGAGCACGTCGGCCCCGCCTCGATCGAGACGCTGCGCCGCGCGCTGATGACGTGCGACCCCGTCGTCCTCAACGCCGATCCCATCGAGCCGACCGCCGTCCTGACCACGCAAGGCAAGGCGACCGGCACGCTGCTCGGCGGCAACCTCGACATGATCGCCAGCGCGGCGGGCTGGGCGCTGCCCAGCCTCGACGGGGCGATCTTGCTCATCGAGGGCGTCGGCATGGGCCTGGGGCAGATCGACCGCCAGTTGACGATGCTGGCCAATGCCGGTCACCTCGACGGCCTGCGCGGCGTCGCGGTCGGTCAGTTCACGCGCTGCGGGACCTATGGGGATTGGACGGCCGTCGATGTGCTCCGCGACCGGCTCGCGCGCCTGCGCGTTCCCATTCTCGGAGGCCTGCCGGTTGGCCACGGCACGAACCCGGCCACCTTGCCGCTCGGCACCGCCGCAACCCTTGATGCAGACGCCGGAATGCTCAGGGTGGATGCGGCAGGTCGCGAGGATTAGGGCGTGCACTCGAATACGGACGCGCTTTCGCGCTTGCCGACGGCCCGTTCATCACCCTTCGGCGTTTCGGAGGCCTTGGGTGTGGCGGAGGGCGCTATCGTCGTTGTTCCCGATCGTGTATTCCTGAACCTTGACGAGCGCCCCGTCGAATGGCGGATGGGGTGGCGCAACCTTGCCGGCAAGCACTATTGTGCCCAGATCGGCTGATGAGATAGTTGCGGTCAACGGCCTTCAAAGGGGCACCGGCGTCTACACCGGCTACTGTGTGCTATGCCCAACGGGAGCTCCATTCTGCGGCTGATCGATGCCGTGCTGAGGGAAACCCACCGACAAGCGCGTGGAACCGAGGCACGACGGCTCATCCAGCACGCAATCCAGCGAGTTGCGGCGATTTCGGCAGCTCAAGGCCTGCTCCATGACCCCGATGGGGTAACCAGGATCAATGGCTGGGATCTCCTCACTGCCATCTGCTTGACCGTGCCGCTGCCGATGCAGGACAGCGTCGAGCTGCTTTGCGAAAGCGGGGCGGGCGACCTCGCTGGCGAAACGGCTATGCCGCTGGGTCTCATTGCCAAGGAGTTGATCGCGAATGCGGCCAAGCACGGGCTGGCCGGCCGGTCAAAAGTCACCGTGCGCGTTGGAATGCGGCGGGAAGCCGGCGGCTACATCCTCACAGTCGAAGACGACGGCCCAGGGTTTGTGCTCCAGCCCGACCATGCGCGCTCGTTCGGACTTGGCCTGGTGATGGCGCTGACCCGGCAGCTGAACGGCACTTT
>JBIOWI010000237.1:0-12647 GCA_044868325.1 Hyphomicrobiaceae bacterium | reverse complement strand
AGCACGGCGGGCTCGGAGGCGCTGACACCGGTCTGCCGGAAGCCGAGGGCGCGGTAGAGCGTCTGCGCCTCGGTCATGGTGGGCAGCGTGTCGAGGCACATGCGGGCGTACCCGAGCCGGCGCGCCTCCTCCATGATGGCGAGGGCCAGCCTGCGGCCGAGGCCCAGGCCGCGCGCCGATGGGCCTACATAGAGGCGCTTCATCTCGCACATGTCCGGGCTATCTGGAACCGGCCGCAGCGCCACGATGCCGACGAGCTGTCCGCTGCAGGGTTCGCGCGCCAGCAGCATCAGCCCGCGCGGAGGCGCGTAGGCGCCGGGCAGACCGGC
The DNA here is from genome assembly GCA_044868325.1 of Hyphomicrobiaceae bacterium. Classification (GTDB taxonomy): domain Bacteria; phylum Pseudomonadota; class Alphaproteobacteria; order Rhizobiales; family Hyphomicrobiaceae; genus AWTP1-13. The sequence goes on along the minus strand of JBIOWI010000237.1, from coordinate 12,318 downwards.
CACCTCCGCCTCGAAGCCCTGGAAGCAGAGGGAGACGCCAAGGCCGGCCTCGTACTGGCGCAGCAGGGCCACGATAGCGCCCCGGTCTGGCTCGATGAAGTCCGGCTCGCTGAAGCCCCGCTCGATGACGAATCCCGACATGCGGCGAACCTTGAGCGGCAACGGCCTATCTGGCAAGATCGCATCGACTCTTGCAGCCGGCAGAGCCCATGAACGTCATCTCCCTCGATCGGGCGCGCGCCCGCCTCCGCGGGCCGCGGCGCATCGAGCCGCCGTCGGCGCTCGGCGCCTCTGCGCGGCCCGCGCTCCCCGCGCACGAGACCGCCACGGCCGATGACGAGGACCGGCTGCGCATGCGCCAGAACGTGGCCGCCTTCCTGGTGATCGTGGCCATCGTGGGAGCCGGCGCCTGGCTGATGGACAGCCTGCATTACTACTCGCGCCTGCAGACCTGCCTGGAGGCGGGCCACCGCAACTGCCTGCCGCTGGCGACGAAGTACTTGGCCTCGCCCTACTGGCGGTAGGCCGTAGGGTGGGTTAGGGCCGAAGGCCCGTAACCCACCATGGCAATCGCGACCGAAATGGTGGGTTACGCCGCTTCGCGGCTAACCCACCCTACGGTTGCCTTGGGCCCCCCTGCCCTTCCAGCTGCCCGTAGACCGCGTTGGCGAGTGTCATGAGCTCGTCGCGGGAGAGGCGGCCGGCCAGGGCGTAGGCGAGCGGACGGTCGATCCAGTAGAAGGCACCGAAGCCGTCGCGCTCGTAGAAGCGGAAGGCCGTGTTGTCGAGGCCCGTCTCCTTGCGGATGTAGAGCGTCAGCCGGCGGCCGGAGGCGTCCTCGTACATGAACTGGGCGGCGGGGTGGCCCTCCTGGTCGGGGAGCAGCCGGCCACCCATCAGCTTCCAGCCGGCGCCGGCCAGCACGGGAGCGCGTACGTCGGCACCGACGCGCTTGGCGAGCCAGCGCACCAGGTGCGCCTCGTCGGCCTTCACCTCCACGGGATGGCGCACCTCCGGCACGTACACGCTGTGGGCGCCGAGCGCCGTCGTCACAAAGACGGTCTCGGGCGCCCTTGGCTCCGCCAGCAGGCCCCTCGCCACATAGCCGGCCGCGGCCGCGGCGATGAGGAGGACGGCGGCCGCCGCCGGCCGCACCAGCCGTCGCGGCCACACGCGCCACCCGCCGCCAAAGCGCGCCAGACGGGCCTCGATCGGGGTGGCGGCCGGCTCGGGGAGCGGGCCGCCGTAGCGGGCCCGGATGGCCTCGTTGATCTCGCGGAGCTCCCGCACCAGCGCCTGATCGGCCGGGGAGGCTGCGATCAGCTCGGCAACCTCGCCGTGCTCCGCCGGCGCCAGCTCGTCGTCGACGAAGGCATGCAGCTCAGCCTCGCTGACACGCCGCGGGCCGCTCATTTCACCCTCCGCAGGGCGGCGCGGCCGTTCCTGTCGCCGCCGCCGTAGTCCATCAGGGCGCGCAGGCGTTCGCGCCCGCGCGCCAGCCGCGACATGACGGTGCCCACGGGAATGTCGAGCACCTCCGCGGTCTCGGCGTAGCTGAGCCCCTCCAGGCCGACCAGCAGGACCACCTCGCGCTGCTCGACGCTGAGCAGCCGCAGCGCCTGGTCGAGATCGCGGCCGCTGGCGCCGTCCGCGGCGGGCTCCGACTGGTCGGCGCCGACGTTCTCCAGGCCCACATGCGGCGGCCGGCGCGACTTGCGCCGCAAGGCATCGACGTGGAGGTTGTGCAGGATCGAGAACAGCCACTTGCGCGGGCTGTCGCCCTCGCGCCACTGCGGCAGGCGCGCCAGCGCGCGCTCCAGGGTGTCCTGGATCAGGTCCTCGGCCTCGCCGTCGTCGCCGATGAGCACCCGCGCGTAGCGACGCAAGCGAGGAATCTCTGCCGCCACCGCATCCCGCCGCGAGATCAAGCGTGCCCCTCCGTGCCCGCTGCCACGCTCCGGCTGACGTCGGCGCAGCCGAGTTTATTCCATCGGGATGCTTGAGATCGGCCGCTTGGACCGCTCAAAAAAAAGTGTGAGGCGGCAGCTTTTGCAGCGTCTGGCGCACAATTAAGGTCTCAGCTTGGCGCAGCCGGGACGGGCGGGGAAGCCAGCACTGCGCCAGAGACAAGCCAAGTCCCGCCCGGACCTACTGGAGGGAAGTCCATGTTTCGAGTTGTCGTGGGAGCGATGCTCCTGACCCTTGGCGCGGGCATCGCGCTGGCCCAGGGCGCGGGCGTCATCAAGGACCGCCAGGACCTGATGAAGGGCTTGGCTGGCGCCACCAAGGACCCCACCGCGATGGCGAAGGGCGAGGCGCCTTTCGACCTCGCCAAGGTCCAGGCGTCGCTCAAGGTCTTCCAAGACAATGCCGCCAAGCTGAAATCCCAGTGGCCGGAGAGCTCCAAGGCCGGCGAGACCAAGGCGCTCCCGGTGGTCTGGACCGGCATGAAGGATTTCCTCTCCGGGTTCGACGGCCTCGCCAACGAGGCCAAGGCCGCGGCGGCGTCCATCAAGGACGAGGCGAGCTTCAAGGCCGCCTGGCCCAAGGTGCTCGGAAGCTGTGGCGGCTGCCACAAGACCTACCGCGCGCCGTCGAAGTAGGGTAACCGGGTTGGACCGGGGTCGGACCCTTCGCACCTGTGGCCTGGGTCGGCCCTCTCGCCAACGACGTTAGGGCGCGAGAGGCCTGATCCCGGTTCACGCAAGGGTCTGACCCGGGGTTCCCTATGAGAGTGCGGAGCATTGTCGCCGGACTTGGCGTCCTGGCCCTGGCCGGGACGGCGATTTTTTATGTGCTGACGATGCCCAGGCCGGCAGTGTCGGCCCCGCTGCCGCCGCGCACGGCCGACCTCGTCAACGGCGAGACCATGTTCAACGTCGGCGGCTGCGCCTCCTGCCACACCACTCCGCAGCAGAAGGACCAGCGGCGCCTGGGCGGCGGGCTCGCGCTGGCGACGCCGTTCGGCACCTTCAAGGTGCCCAACATCTCCTCGGATGCCACGCACGGGATCGGGGCCTGGTCGGAGGAGGCGTTCGTCAACGCCATGCTGCGCGGCATCGGCCGCAACGGCGAGCATCTCTACCCGGCGTTCCCGTATACCTCCTACCAGCGCATGGCGCTCGACGACGTGCGCGACCTCCACGCCTTCATGAGGACACTGCCGGCCGAGGCCAGGCCGTCGGAGCCGCACGAGCTGCCGTTCCCGTTCAGCGTGCGGCGCGGGCTTGGGCTGTGGAAGCTCCTACACCTCGACGGCAAGCCGTTCACGCCCGATCCGGGCAAGAGCGCCGAGATCAATCGCGGCGCCTACCTAGTCGAAGGCCCCGGCCACTGCGCGGAATGCCACAGTCCGCGCAACGCGCTCGGCGGCCTCATCCCCGAGCGCCGCTTCACCGGTGGGCTGGACGCCGAGGGCAAGGGCTGGGTGCCGAACATCACGCCCCACGAGGACGGCCTGGAGAGCTGGTCGGCCAAGGACATCGCCTATCTGCTGCAATCGGGCTTCACGCCGGAGGCCGACTCGGTCGGCTCGAGCATGGCCGACGTGGTGGGCAACACGGCGAAGCTCTCCGATGCCGACCGCGGCGCGATGGCAGCCTACCTCAAGGCGTTGCCGGCGCGGCCGGGGCGGAAGCCATAGTCAGAAGTCAGAAATCAGAAGTCAGAAATCAGAAAGCGGCGCCTTCGGCTCCTACTGACTTCTGATTTCTGACTTCTGATTTCTGCCCCCTGGTTGACCGGCGCTGGCAACTCTGTTTCCCTTCCCCCGCCACAACAGAGGAGGACCGGCGAAGTGGGCGAGCCGGCCCTGCGGGTTCCGTGCTCGAAATCGCCATCGTTGCGCTTCTCATCGTCTTGAACGGTGTGTTCGCGCTTTCCGAGCTTGCCGTCGTCTCGGCCCGCCGCTCCCGCCTCGCCGCGCTCGCCACCGAGGGCCGCCGCGGCGCCAACCGGGCGCTGGCGCTGGCCGCCGACCCAGGCCGGTTCCTCTCCACGGTGCAGATCGGCATCACCGCCGTCGGCCTGATCGCTGGCGCCTATTCCGGAGCGACGCTCACCGAGGATCTGACCGGCTATCTCCTGGAGAAGGGCGTGCCGGAGACCGCCGCGGCCTGGCTCGCCTACATCGGGGTGTTCGCGGCCATCACCTACCTGTCGCTGATCGTCGGCGAGCTGGTGCCCAAGAACCTGGCGCTGCGCCATGCCGAGACCATCGCCTGCGCGATGGCGCCGCTGATGACGGCGCTCTCGCGCATCGCCGCGCCGGCGGTGTGGCTGCTCGATGTCTCCACCAAGGCCGTGTTCTGGCTGGTCGGCCAGCGCCAGCTGCCGAGGAGCACGGTGACGGAGGAGGAGATCAAGGGGCTGATCGCCGAGGCCGAGGGCGCGGGCGTGCTGGAGTCGGGCGAGCGGCGGCTGATCTCGGGCGTGCTGCGGCTCGGCGACCGGCCGGTGCGCGGGCTGATGACGCCGCGCACCGACGTGGACTGGATCGACGCCAACGCCGGCGCCGCCGACATCAAGACGCGCCTGCTGGCGAGCCCGCACACCCGCCTGCCGGTGGGCGACGGCTCGGCGGACGACCTGATCGGCGTGGTGCGGGCGCGCGAGCTCTTGGTGGCCCTCTTGTCGGACGCGCCGCTCGACGTGCGCGCACACCTGCGCCAGGCGCCCATCATCCCCGACACCACCGACGCGCTCGACGTGCTGGAGACCTTGCGCGACGCCGAGGTGCCGATGGCGCTGATCCACGACGAGTACGGCCATTTCGAGGGGGTCGTGACGCCGGCCGACGTGCTGGAGGCGATCGCCGGGGTGTTCCGCTCCGACGTGGACGTGGAGGAGGAGCCCTACGCTGTGCTGCGCGACGACGGCTCGTGGCTGCTCTCCGGCGGCATGCCGGCCGACGAGATGGCCGAGCAACTGGGCTTCGCGCTGCCGGCCAAGCGCGACTACCAGACGGTGGCCGGCTTCGTGCTGGCCGAGCTGCGCCGCATCCCGGCGGTGGGCGAATCGATGGAGACGCAGGGCTGGCGCTTCGAGGTGGTGGACCTCGACGGCCGCCGCATCGACAAGGTCCTGGCAAGCCGCATCCCGGCGAGCCGTCGCCAGCTCGGGCCGTCGTAGGAGTCGGACCCTGCGGACCTGACCCCAGGACACATCCTCACGTTCTGCGTGATCCACGTTCGGTCTCGACAAAACTCCAGTGCTTGCGTCGGCGGAATCCTTGCCCGGCGCAAATCTTGAAGCAAATCTTGAAGGTTGTGCCCTGGGTCAGACCGGTCTGACCCGCAGGGTCCGACCCCTTCAACCCGACCGATAGACCGCGCCACGTGCGCACCCTACAGTGCCCCCAAGGACATCCGAGCAAGCAGGCCACCACAAATGGACCACGCCCCCGCCGAGACGCCCGAGCGCAAGGCGTTCTACGCCAAGATCGACAAGGACAACCTCGCGCCGCTGTGGGCGGTGCTGAGCGAGCTCATCACGCCGGAGCCCAAGAGCGCCTGCCAGCCGGCACTGTGGCGCTTCGATACCATCCGCGCCGCCATGCTGGAGGCCGGCAGGCTGATCACGGCCAAGGAGGCCGAGCGCCGCGTGCTGGTGCTGGAAAACCCCGGCATGCGCGGCCAGTCGAAGATCACGACTTCGCTCTATGCCGGCGTGCAGCTCGTCATGCCCGGCGAGGTGGCCCCCGCCCACCGGCATTCGCAGTCGGCGCTGCGCTTCGTCCTGGAAGGCGTGGGCGCGCACACCTCGGTGGACGGCGAGCGCACTGTCATGGAGCCGGGCGACTTCGTCATCACGCCCCACATGGCGTGGCACGACCACGGCAACCACTCCGACGAGCCGATGTTCTGGCTCGACGGCCTCGACGTGCCGCTGATCGCCACGCTCGATGCCTCGTTCTTGGAGCGCCTCGGCGCCGACGAGCAGCCCATTGGCAAGCCGGTGGGGGATTCCTCGGCCCGCTACGGCGCCAACCTGCTGCCGGTGGACCACGAAACGAGCTCGACCACCTCGCCGATCTTCAACTATCCCTATGCGCGCACGCGCGAGGCGCTGGCCCAGCTCGCCAAGGCCGGCCCGCTCGATGCCTGCCACGGCATCAAGATGCGCTACACCAACCCGGTCACCGGCGACCACGCCATGCCGACCATGGGCACCTTCATCCAGCTCCTGCCCAAGGGCTTCAAGACGGCCCGCTACCGCTCCACCGACGCCACCGTGTTCGCGGCCATAGAGGGCCGCGGGCGCTCCCGCATCGGCGACCGGGAGTACGCGTGGGGTGCCAAGGACATCTTCGTTGTGCCGAGTTGGAAGCCGGTGGTGCACGAGCTCGACGCGGAGAGCGTGCTGTTCTCCTTCTCCGACCGCCCCGTACAGGAGAAGATCGGCGTGTGGCGGGAGGACAGGGGGAATTCGTAGGGTTGGTTTGGCGCGAAGCGGCGTAACACAACGTTCGCGCCCTACCAAGTTGGGTTACGGCCCTTCGGGCCTAACCCAACCTACGTTGCCCGCTGTAGGCGGGGAGTGGAAAGCTGCTGCCATAGGGGGCTTACCGTCGGCGGTAACCTGCTGTACGACGAGCCGCCATCCGAGTCGCACGCGGCGCCGTGCCGACCGAGCCATCCAAGACCAAGGAGGACCCCGCCCATGACCATCGTCCGCCATGAGCCGTCGAAGATCCTGTCCAAGGTCGTGGAGGCCAACGGCTTCGTGTTCACCGCCGGCATCGTCGCCGACAACATCGACCAAGGCACCAGGGGCCAGACCGAGCAGATCCTCGCCGAGATCGACCGCCTGCTGAAGCTGGCCGGGACCGACAAGACGAAGGTTGTGTCGGCCACCATCTGGGTCTCCGACATCCGCCACCGCGACGCCATGAACGAGGCCTGGAACGCCTGGACGGGCGGCCAGAACCTGCCCGGCCGCGCCTGCATCGAGGCCAAGCTCGCCGATGCGCGCGCGCTGGTCGAGATTGCCGTCGTGGCAGCGAAGTAGCTGCCGCCCGGCGTCAGGTTGCGCGAAGGTGTCGGACTCTTCGGAAGGGTCTGGCACCTTTTTAACGCGCCGTTTGCCTCGACGGTATCCAATACTGGACTCTTGTGGGCGACTTTCCGCAAGATCGCAGCCGGCTGTGTCGCAAAAGCTGCGGCGGCGCGCAAAAGCTGCGTCTGCGACTGTCGGTCATCCGTGCGGCCGATAGAAATCGGCGTGCCCTTGAGGCATGGGAGTTGCAAACGCCCACGCGGGTGGAGATTGCCGGTTTGCAGAGCGTTTAGCAGAGAGGGGCAGGGATCGATGGCGAAGCAGGGGGTGAGCGGACTTGTCTTGGCGTTGGGCGGTCTGCTCGCAGTGGTAGGTTTGGCCAATGCCGAGGAAACGGGCATCGCCGGCATTCACACGTGGGTAAAGACGGGACGCAAGACCTGTCTGGCGGACCATTTCCACAACGGCAGCGGCAACGGCGAGACGCGCCCGCAGGCCGAGCGCGCGGCGATCCAGTCGTGGGTCGATTTTACCGCCTGGGAGTATGGCGGCGTGTGGGGCCGCTACTCGATCGCGGCCAGCAAGAAGGTGACGTGCGCGCGCGATGAGAGCTGGAGCTGCGACGTGGAGGCGCGACCCTGCCGGCCTTATTGAGCCGGCAGGCGCCAGAGCTGGCACGCGCCCAGAGCTGGCACCGCGCTATCCGCCGACCTTCTCCCTGACGCACTTGCCGGTGAAGCTCGATCTGGCGGCGCCGGAGAGCTTCTTCTCGGCGGCAGAAGCCTCGCACGCGCTCCTCGCGTCCGACTGGCACTTCTTGATGAAGCTGGAGAGCGCGGCGCCAGCAAGCTTCTTCTCCGCCGCTGCCGCCTTGCAGTTGGCGGCGGGGGCCTGGGCCGCGCCGGCGAGAGCCGCGCCCAGTGCTGCGAGCAGAAGGTACCTCATGGTCGGAACCTCCCTCCTGTGAGCATTCGCGACAATGGCTACCAGCCGTGCAGCGATCCCGACACCGCTTTGAGCTTGCAACGTTAAGCCCGCGCCCGCTTCGTCGCATCTTGGGGCATTGGGCCCGTCGCTCGTGGTTAACCGATCCTCTCTTTCGGCGCGAGCAGCTGCTTCGCGAGCAGGCATAATGCTCAGCCCCGGCAGAACATGACACGCTGCGTTCCGGGAACCGCGGGGCGATGGCGCCGTTGCAGCTCTGTCCGGTCAGCCTAGGGGAGAGGAGAGCTGCGTCGTGCATCCAGGGCGTACAGCGCTTGGCGCGATCGCGCTTGCCGCCACGATTGCGGCAAGCCCACTGGCGATGGCCGAGCAGCGGCCGACACCGCCATCAGCCTCGACGGGGGAGGATAGCGGTCCAGCCGAGGAAAGCGTGACGAAGGCAAATCCGGCCGAGGAGGCCGTCCCGAAATCCAGGCTGGTCAGCATCCTCGGCCGCGAGGTCACCAACCGCGAGGGCGACAGCGGGCGCGTGATCGACGTGCTGGTCGACCTCGACGGCTACTCCGGTGCCGTAGTGGTGGAGTTCGGCGGCTTCCTGGGCATCGGCAGCAGGAAGATTGCGGTGGCGTGGGGCGCGCTCCGCTTCGTGCGGGAGGGCAATCGCAGTCTGCTCACGGCCGATGTCAGCCGCGAGCAGATCCGCGACACCCCCGAGTACAAGCCCAACGAGCCGCCCACCGTTCTCACCACCAAGACCAAGTAGAGCTTCCCTCCAGCGCCGTCTGATCCGCAGCAGCGCGGTGCGCCCGCCTCGATCGAGTGGAAAGGAGCCGTGGCGACCGTCTCGCGCACCAGCCAACGCGGCCTCGATTGGTTCACGTTCTTCGTGGCCGACATCCAGACCGGGTTCGGCCCTTACCTGGCGGTCTACCTGACGACACAGAAGTGGAACCAGGCCGACATCGGCCTGCTGCTGGCCTTCGGCAGCGTCGTCGGGCTGGTGAGCCAGGTGCCCGGAGGATGGCTGGTGGACCGGGCGGCGTCGAAACGCCGGGCCGCCGCCCTGGCGGTAGTCGGCGTGGGGGTCAGTGCCTTTCTCATCGCCGTGCTCCCCACCTACCTCGGCATGATGACGGCCACCTTGGCGCATGTCGCCTCCAGCGCCGTGCTGGGGCCGGCCATCGCCGCCATCTCGTTGGGGCTCGTCGGCCATGCAGCCATCGGCCCCCGCCTGGGCCGCAACACCCGTTTCGCGGCTATCGGCAACGGGCTCGCCGCAGCGGTCATGGGAGCCGTGGGCTACTTCGTCTCGCCGCAGGCGGTGTTCTTCGCCACCGCCGCGTTGGCGATCCCGACGGTGCTGGCGCTCACCGCCATCCGTGACGACGAGATCGACCCCATCCGCGCCGACGGCGGCCTCGACGTGGCGAAGTCGAACAGCGCCGCCAGCCCCGTGCTCGACCTCCTGCGCAAGCGTGCGCTCGTCGTGTTCGCGCTGTGCATCTTCCTCTTCCAGGCCGCCAACGCGGCGATGCTGCCCCTCGTCGGCTCCGAGATGACGCTGCGCTCCACGCAGTGGGCGAGCGTGCTGATCGCCGCCTGCATCGTGGTGCCACAGCTGGTGGCCGCGACCATCGCGCCCGGCGTCGGCCGGCTGGCGGCGGGCATCGGGCGCCGACCGATCCTCCTCGCTGGCTTCGCGGTGCTGACGCTGCGCACCGTCCTGCTTGCCGTCTACCGGGATCCCGCAAGCATCATCGCGGTGCAGGCGCTCGACGGCATCTGCGGTGCGGTGCTGGGCGTGCTGGTGCCGCTGGTTCTGGCCGACATCTCGCGCGGCACCGGCCGCTTCAATCTGGCGCAGGGCATGCTGGCCTGCGCGACCGGGCTGGGGGCGGCGGCGAGCACGGCCGTGGCGGGATACCTCGCCTCCCGCTTCGGCACCACCGTGGCCTGCATGGGGCTGGCCGGCGCCGCGCTGTGCGCGTTCCTGACCGTCTTAATCGCAATGGAGGAAACCATGCCGCGAGACCAATCGACGCGCGAACCGAGGTGAGTGGATCGGCGTTGGGAGAGAGGGTCCGGAGGTTCCCGCATGGAAGATCTTGCGTCCTTTGCGAAGCGGCCCCTGGCGTTCTCCTGGCGCTTCGTGCGGCGGCACGGGGTGGCGCACGCGGTGATCCTGGGCGCCGTGGCGCTGGCCGTGGTCTGCTCCATTTTTACGCAATACGGCGTGAAGCTGCTGGTCGACACCCTATCGCTGCCCCAGCGCAGCCCCGACGCCGTCTGGCACACCTTTGCCCTGCTCGTCATGCTCATCGCCGCCGACAACCTGCTCTGGCGGCTCGGGGCCTGGGTCGGCAACTCGGCGTTCGCGAATGTGACGGGCGACGTGCGGCGCGACCTGTTCCGCCACCTCACCGGCCACGCGCCCTCCTACTTCGCCACGTGGCAGCCGGGCGTTCTCACCTCGCGCATCAGCGCCACCTCCAACGCCATGTTCACGGTGGAGAACCTGCTCGTCTGGAACGTGCTGCCGCCGTGCATGGCGACATTCTGGGCCATCGCGCTCGTCGCCACCGTCAGCCTCGGGATGGCGATGAGCCTGGTTGTGGTGGCCGCGCTGGTCATCGCCGCCATGTTCCTGTGGGCGGCCGCAGGCAAGCCGCTGCACCACGAGTTCGCCTCCCGCGCCGCTGCGGTGGACGGCGAGCTCACCGACGTGGTCGGCAACATGGCGATGGTGAAGGCCTTCGGCGGCATCGCCCGCGAGCACAACCGCTTCGATGCCACTGTCGGCCAGGAGATCGCCGCCCGCCAACGCAGCCTGCGCTACCTGGAGCGGCTGCGCATCGTGCATGCGCTGGTGACGGTGGCCCTCACCATCGGCCTGCTCACCTGGGTGCTGCTCCTCTGGCAGGAGGGCCGCGCGACCACCGGCGATGTCATCCTCGTCTGCACGCTGGGCATCTCGGTGCTGCACGCCACGCGCGACCTCGCCGTGGCATTGGTGGACGTGACGCAGCACATGGCGCGCTTCGCGGAAGCGCTGGAGACACTGCTCGTGCCGCATCAGCTCTCCGACCGCCCCGGAGCCAAGACGCTGGTGCACAGCGGCGCCAGCGTCACCTTCGACAACGTGAGCTTCGCCTATCCCGACTGCCCACGCCTGTTCCATCGCCTGAGCCTCAAGATCGAGAGCGGGCAGCGCGTTGGTCTGGTGGGGCCGTCCGGCGGCGGCAAGACCTCGATCCTGGCGCTGATCCAGCGCTTCTACGACATCGAGGAGGGCCGCATCCTGCTGGCCGAAGAGGACATCACCGAGGTAACGCAGCAGAGCCTGCGCGAGGCCATCGCCGTGGTGCCGCAGGACATCTCGCTGTTCCATCGCTCCCTGCTCGAGAACATCCGCTATGCGCGGCCCGAGGCCACGGACGCCCAGGTGTGGGAAGCCGCCGCCGCGGCCCGCTGCGATTTCATCGCCGAGCTGCCGCACGGCCTCTACACCATCGTCGGCGACCGCGGCACGAAGCTCTCGGGCGGCCAGCGCCAGCGTGTGGCGCTGGCCCGCGCCTTCCTGAAGGACGCGCCGCTCCTGCTCCTGGACGAGGCGACCTCCTCGCTCGATGCCGAGTCCGAGCAGGCCATCCGCGAGACCCTGGAGCGGCTTATGCGCGGCCGCACCGCAATCGCCATCACGCACCGGCTGTCCACGGTCGAGAAGTACGACCGCGTCCTCGTGATCCAGTCCGGCGAGCTGGTGCAGGACGGCTCGCCCACCGAGCTCGCCGACCGCGACGGCCCCTACCGCGATCTGCTGCTCGCAGGCGAGCGGCAGTCACGCGAGGCCGCACTGGATGCTGCGTAGCCGCGTAGGGTGCAACAAGGCGCTAGCCGCATTGCACCGATCAACCTCGCCGCAAGAGGAGACGGCCAACGGGTGGATGGCGCTATCGGCATAGGGGTCGGGAAGGTTTTATCCTCCCCGCCCTCCGGTAGGGTCGGGGACTGGCGCGCCGGTTTAGGTCGAAGTTTGTATTCCCTGTTGCCTCGCCCTTTCGGTTGCGAGGTGTCACAGCATCTCGACCATGCCACGTTTCCAGCCCCCGCCTCGTCGAACGCAGCATGCGGATTTCCCGCACTACGCTCTCCTGTTTGCTTCGCGCCAAGGCTTATGGACCTATCCTGCTGGGGCGACTTTCGGCTGGGGCCGGCGAACCCGATAGCTGTTGAACAGCCTCAAGGTGTCGTACAGCCATGGCCTACTCCATCGCGTCCAGCCGAAGCCCTTGCTTTTCCGGGCTCGCAGCATATGGCGCCGGGAGCGCGCCTTGCACCATCGGGGGCTCCTGTCTTGAGGCTGGAGGTTGCGAACCC
>JBIOWI010000236.1:0-2071 GCA_044868325.1 Hyphomicrobiaceae bacterium | reverse complement strand
GTCCATCAGGGGCGACAGATCCCAGTCGGGGTCGGTCTGCCCGGCGATGATCAGGTCGGCGGCGCGGCCGTGATCCATGACGACGGGAGCGAGGTCGACATGCGGCACCTTGAGCGCGCGCCATTCGGCCACGAACGGCTGGTTGGCCGTCATGCGCGCAAAGATGGCGGCGATCTCGTCGGTCGCTTGGCGCTCCGCGGCTGCTACCGACCCAAGCACCTTGCCGCCTGGCAACGGGATCGGCGGGGCGGGCATGCTGGCGTGGATGTGCATGCCGATGAGGTGGGCATTATGCCGGCTGGCCAGCTGAATGGCGGGTTCCAGCAGGGCCTCGGCACGGCGCCTGTCGTTGAGGTGAACCAGGATGGTTTTGTAGGGCATAGCTCTCGGGCCTCGATTGCGCGAAACGATGGCGCAACGTCCGTCGGCGGCGCCGCTCAGGCATTGATGCTGGTCAAGCCGGAGCGATGCGGGCTGGCCCTCGGAGGCGGCCTGCGCACCAAACGGTCCCGAGGCGTCGGGACGCCCCTGAAACACCGCGCGTACCCGATTTGACCAGCGTCAATACGCAGCGTCCCGGATTGCACCAGCTTGAGGCAAACCATGGAGGATGCCATGTCACACGCTGAAGAGCGCCATCCGGCAGAAGGTGCTTCGACCGTCGCGCACCGCTTCTTGTCGCGCCTGCGTGACTGGTGGCAACGCCGCGGCGAGCTCGACGCGATGGAGCCGGCTGAGCTCGAGCGGCTAGCCAGCGACCTCGGCATGACCGGGCGGGAACTCAAGGAGCTCGCAGCGCGCGGGCCCGATGCAGCCCATCTTCTCCATGAGCGCATGCGAGTGCTCGACCTTACCAAGGCAGATGTGGAGCGCGTTGCACCCGGGCTGATGCGCGATCTGGAGCGGACCTGCGCCTGCTGCAGCGAGAAGGGCGTTTGCGAAAAGGACCTTGCTACCCGGCCCGACGATCCCGATTGGACAGGCTACTGCCCGAATGCGGTCGCCCTCACAGGCGTGAAGATCGTCAAGAGACATTTCCCGACATGATGCAATCGACCGCGAGATTCGTTGGCGGAGCGGCGATCGCCTGCGCCATCCGAAGCTCAAGGGGTTGGGAGCCGCCGCGCCGAAGGCCATAAGCAGGCAGGCTGCGGGCATCGCCAGGTTCGGCACCCACAGCTGCCACGGCGCAAACGCCCACAGCTCGACGTAAGGCGCGTCCCGCCGCAACGACCAGCCAGGCGAGCGCGAGGAGCGATACGAGCGAGTAGAGCACGAGATAACCCGCCTCACCCAGCGCGCGGACCAGGTGCGCGCGGATTGCCCGCCTGGCCGCGAGGCTGTGCGAGGCCAGAAACAGGGCGAAGGCCGCGGTCATCTCCAGCCAGCCGTGACCGGTCATGACGTGGCCTCGTCCGGAGCCGCAACCCTGGTCACCACTACCGGGCCGGCCTCCAGCGTGCGATGCACGGGGCATTTGCCGGCGATCTCTACGAGCTTGCCGGCGAGCGCTGCATCGACGCCACCGTCGACGCTGATCACTCGCTCGAAGCGGTCAATCCTGCCGGTGCGCCCAGCGACCGCCTCGCCGCAGTCTTGGCAATGCTCCACCGGCACCTTGCCGTGCATGACTTGAACCGTGAGGCGGCCGACCGCCAGCTGCTTGTGCTCCGCATAGAGGCGCAGCGTCATCGACGTGCAGGCGCCGAGGGCGATCGCAAGGTAGTCGTATGGGCTGGGGCCGCTACCGAGGCCGCCGGCGGCAGCGGGCTCGTCGGCCAGCAGCCGGTGACGGCCCGCGGCGACGGCATTCTGGAACTTGCCGGCCCCGGTTTCGGTCACGATGATGCCGTCGCGCGGCGCGGCGGTATCCTCCCGTTGCTCGGGCAGAAAGCGCGAGGCCCAGGCCGCGATGACCTCGGCGGCATAGGCGCCGTCACGCCCGGCAGTGAGGAGATGGTCGGCAGTGTCGAGAGAGACAAAGCTCTTGGGATGCCTGGCCGCCGTGAAGATCGCGGTGGCGTGCTCGATGCCGACGGTCTGATCGGTGGGGGCATGCATGACGAGCAAC
>JBIOWI010000235.1:0-5390 GCA_044868325.1 Hyphomicrobiaceae bacterium | reverse complement strand
CCCATTCCCCTCTCTCCGTCACCTCTGCTTCCCGGAGCAGGCCGCCTATGAAGGCGCCCTCTTCCGCTCCCGCTCGGCCGCCAGGACCTCCGGCGGCGGTGCGCCGTAGGGGCCGGTGGGCTGGCCGCTGCTCGACCCGGTGACCTGGGCCGGGTCGGCGCCGACGCGGCCGGCCGCCTTGTCGGCCTCGCTCTCGCGCGCCAGGCTGAAATCGAAGTGGACGCTTGGCAGCCCCTGGAGCGGGCAGGCCGGGTCGTTGCTCTTCACCTCCACCACCAGGTCGCCGGAGGCGCCGAACACCACGTCGTCCTCAAGATGCTCGTCGCCGGCGAGATAGAGCGCCGTGACCAGCTCGCGGTAGCCTGGCGCCGCCACCAGGAAGTGGATGTGCGCGGGGCGCTTGCCGTGGCGCTTCTGGGCCAGCACCATCGCCCCCACCGGGCCGTCGAGCGGGACGTAGTAGCCGAGCGGCTTCACTGTGCGGACGAGGTAGTTGCCGTCCTGGTCGGTGAAGAAGACGCCGCGGCAGTCGATCTCCTCGACGCTGTTCTGGATGTCGTAGCGGCCGTCGGCAGCCGTCTGCCAGACCGCGAGCATGGCATTGGGCAGCGGCTGGCCCTGCACATTGGTGACGCGGCCGTAGAGCACGATCTCCTGGCCGCCCTTCTCCGTCTTGGCGATGCTGGCGCCGTCCTCGAACCGCGGCGCGTTCTCGCGGAAGAACGGCCCAAGCAGGCTGGCGCCGGTCGCCTCCTCCATCTTGGTCTTGTCGTGCATGATGTTGACGAGCGCCGACAGGCCCAACGTGTCCGACAGCAGGATGAACTCCTGCCGCGCTGGGGTGCACATCTGGCCGACCTTGGTCATGAACTCGATGCCCTTGATCCACTCGGCCGGCGTCAGCTTCACCTCGCGCGCGAAGGCGTGCAGGTGGCGCACCGCGCTCTCCATGATCTCCTTCATGCGCGGGTCGGGTGTCGGCGACATCTGCTCGATGACGGCGTCGGTGATGTTCTCGGGCGTGTATTCACGCATGATCGCTGCTCCTGTGGGGCGGAAGTTGCTTGTGGCTGGCATCGCTGACGGTTGTGTAGGGGCTTGGGTCCGTGCAACGGCGCCGACCGGAATTTCCGTGGATGCCTTTCTGTGGATGCCTCGTTTACAGCTATCACCGCGGCCCTTCAAACCTGAGTGATTGTCGCGCGAGGCCGCCAAGCGCCGGCGTCATGCCGGGACGGCACGGCGAGATTGGCACCGGAAGGCCGCCTCGCGTATCTTGGCGCCCGGGGGCACGCAACCAAGACGCGCTCTCCGGCATAACAAGCAAATGATGGGGAGAAGCCCAGATGCGAAGCGTTGGATATTCCACAACGAGGCTCTCAGCCGCCATCGGCCTGGCCGCGCTTGCGGTGGCCGCTCCGGGGACGTGGGTCAACGCCCAACAGGCGCCGCGCCCGACGAGCGGGCCCGAGGCCAATCCGCTCGACACCTCCAAGGCGCTGATGGCCAAGACCAAGCAGAGCCTCAACCTCAAGCCGCATCCCACGCCGCTGACAGTCACGCCGCGCGAGAAGATCACGCTCGACAAGATCAAGGTGCCGGCCGGCTTCAAGGTGGAGCTGTGGGCGCACGGCCTTCCCGGCGCACGCACGCTGGTGCGCGGCGACAAGGGCACGATCTTCGTCGGGAGCCGCGTTATCGGCAAGGTCTACGCCGTCACCGACAAGGGTGGGGAGCGCAGCGTCAGGACTATCGCCGAGGGGCACAAGATGCCCAACGGGCTCGCGTTCCACAACGGCACGCTCTACGTCATCGCCATCGACAAGGCGCTGCGCTTCGACGGCATCGAGGACAAGCTCGACAATCCGCAGCCCACGGACGTGACGGACAAGCTCGACCTGCCGGCATCGACGCACCATAATTGGAAATACGCCGCCGTGGGGCCGGACAAGAAGCTCTACATCGCCATCGGCTCGCCCTGCAATGTGTGCGAGATCAACACCGGGCTGCACGGCCAGATCCGGCGCCAGAACCTCGACGGCTCCAACATCGAGATCGTGGCGCGCGGCGTGCGCAACTCGGTGGGCTTCGACTGGCATCCGCAGACGAAGGAGCTGTGGTTCACGGACAATGGCCCGGACTGGGTGGGCAACAACGGACCGGAGGATGAGCTGAACCGCATTGCCAAGAATGCCGAGGGCGCCTTCTATGGCTTCCCCTACTGCCATGCCCAGGGCGTTTCCGACCCCACCGTCAAGAGGCCCGGTCCCTGCGTCGGCGTGACGATGCCCGCCGCCACCATGGGGCCGCACGCAGGCGCTCTTGGCGTCCGCTTCTACACGGGCAGCATGTTCCCCGCCTCGTATAAGAACACCGCCTTCATCGCCCGCCGCGGCTCGTGGAACCGGGACCAGAAGTTCGGCTACGACGTCGTGCAGGCGACCGTCACCGGCGGGAAGGCGACAATCGCGCCGTTCATGACGGGCTTCCTCGACACGGCCTCCAACGCGTTCTGGGGTCGCCCGGTGGATGTGCAGCAGCTGCCGGACGGCTCGCTCCTGGTCTCTGACGAGCAGAACGGCGCCATCTACCGCGTCACCTACGGCAGCGCCAAGACCGCCAGCAGCAAGTAGCCAGCTTGATGGTCGTGACGAACAAAAGGCGCCGGTCGCGGGCACTCTTGCTCGCGACCGGCGCAGCCGTCTGCGCTGCGGCGTGGAGCGGTGGCGGCGCCGCCGAGACCCTGCAGCAGCGCCTCGATACGTGCGGTGCCTGCCATGGCGAGGGCGGTAGCTCCAAGATGGAGAACGTGCCCTCGCTCGCGGGCCAGCCAGCGCTGTTCTTGACGAACCAGTTGATCCTGATGCGCGAGAAGCTGCGCCCGGTGGAGGCCATGGAGCCCTTTCTCAAGGGGCTGAAGGACGACGAGATCGTCGCCCTCGCGGAACACTACGCCAGACTGAAGCCGGAGCCGAGCGGTGAGGCTGTGGACCAGGCAATCGTGGCCCGTGGCGCCGAGCTCGCCCAGCAGATGCGCTGCGTCTCATGCCACAAGGCGGGCTACGAGGGTCAGGAGCAGATGCCGCGGCTGGCGCCGCAGCGCATCGACTACCTCATCAAGAGCCTGACGGAGTACCGCGAGGGCAAGCGCTACGGCATCGACACCAGCATGAACGGCGTCATGTACCGGGTGCCCGACCGCGACATCCGGGCGCTCGCCCACTACCTCGGCAGCCTGCGCTGACCGGCAGCGTGCACGACGCGCTGCTGCTTGGCCCTGGCCGCCAGGCGCGCCCGGCGTGCGGCGGCGAAGGCCCGCATGGCCCTGCGCGCCTGGGCCCGGCGGGCCGCGGCCCGCGCGCGCTGCGCCGCCCAGGCCTCGGTGGCGCTGGTGTTGGCGGCGCACTCGTCGTCCTCCTTGGCGGTCTCGCCGACGACGTAGCGGTTGCCGCACACGCCCACCGCGGGAGGGCGCCGCGTGCGCTCGAACTGGTCGTAGGCCTCCTTCAGATTGGTCCAGAAGCCGTGCCACTCGCTGTCGGCGTGGGCGGCCAGGTTCTCCGCCGTCATGCGGAACGGAAAGGCGTGGACGTGGATGCGCTTCTGCCCGTCGTCCAGGGCGGCATCGCCGAGCCAGAAGATCTCGTCGATGATCGGATCGGTCATGGCATAGCACCCCTCGGAGGTGCAGCCGCCGTGGATCAGCAGGTCGGAGCCGGTGCGCCGCAGCGCGCGGTCGAAGGTGTTAGGGAAGCCGAGATCCAGCGACCGCCGCCAACGCACGCTGTGGCGCAGCTGGCGCGGGCCGACGACGTAGAGTCCCTCCGGGCTCTGCTTGTCGCCCTCGGTGAGCTTCGGGCCCAGGGCCCCCGACCAGTTGCAGATGGGATAGGTGGCGAACAGCTCGAAGCGCTTGCCCACCTCCATCCATAGCTCCAGCTCCGCCTCGGCCTTGAAGATGCGGATGAAGACGGGGCTGCCGCGCTCCATGCCCTTTGCGGCCAGGCGCTGCTCCAGCTCCTTCGCGGAAAAGGGCGTCGTGGCGTCCGCGACGCCCAGCTTGCCGTAGGCCCTCACGGCCTCCTCCGGGATCAAACCCTCGGTTGCCGCAGCCGGCCCGGCGGCTCCGGTTGCAATCAGACCCGACAGCACGGCACACAGAAGGTGCCAAGCCCTGCGATGCACGCGACACCCCTACGATTGCCACGTATGCCGCCGGATGTGATGCCCAATTTGGGCCGAAAGCTCAAGGCGGGAAGAACCCCTAAGGGTTCAGCTGCTACTCCCAGTTGCATTCCGGCCAGTTGTATTTCGGCCAGTTGTATTTCAGCATGGGCCGTCGATGGCGGCGCTGTCGGCCGCGCCTGCGGCGCCCGGCCACACGACGTAGCGGCCCTGGCATATGGAGACCCTGGGCGGCAGCCCGGTGGCCTCGAACAGGTCGTAGGCGGGCTTCAGGTCGCGCCAGAAGGCCGCCCACCGCCCATCCCTGCGGCGCGCCAGCGCCTCGTCCGTCATGCGGAACGGGAAGATGTGCACATGGAAGCGGCGCTGGCCGCGTTGGAGGGCCGCGGTGACGAGGCGCCAGACTTCGTCGATCACCGGATCGGTCATGGCGTAGCAGCCGATGGATGAGCAGCCGCCGTGAATCATCAGATAGCTGCCCGTCCGCCCGTGCACCTGGTCGAGGAGGTTGGGAAAGCCGAGATTGAAGGCGCGATGCCAGCGACTGTGCGGGTTCAGCGCCTTCGCATCGACGGTGTAGAATCCCTCCGGCGCTTGCCAGTCGCCCTCGCGCAGCTTGGGGCCAAGCGCTCCGGACCAACGGCAGATCGGATAGGTGGCGAAGAGCTGGAACCGGTCGCCCCGCTTCATCCAGACCTCCAGCTCAAACTCCAGCTTGAAGATGCGGACGAAAACCGGCGCGCCCAGTGCAATGCCCTGGGCCGCGAGCCGCCCGTCGAGCGCAGCAAGATCGGGGGTGCCGGGCAACGGCGCACCCATCGCGGCGTAGGCCAGCCGGCGAGAGCGCTCGACCTCGATCCGCAGACCGTCCCAGTCGAGTCGAACCGCGAGGACGAGCAAGGCAACCCCGGCGCAAGCCGCCATGAGCGCCAATGCGAGCCACGATCTGCGCCACGACTTGCGCTTGGGCGCTGCGGTCATCCTGTGGCGCCGACGCGGGCCGCCTCAGTGTGCGTCGGACTTGCCAAGGCCGAAGCTCGGAAGGATGCTCCGCCACCAGTCGGCGACCATGCCGGGCGTCTTGGTGAGGCCCATCATGGGCGTGTCCCACGCGCCGCCCAGCCGGTCGGTGCGCAGCCTCTGGCCCGGCGCGACGACTCGCTCGTCGAGCGTGGCCACCTGGTCGCCGGGCTTCGGCGTGAACG
>JBIOWI010000234.1:0-2215 GCA_044868325.1 Hyphomicrobiaceae bacterium | reverse complement strand
CGGTCCAGAAGTACACTGCATCGAAGGTGCCCAGGAGCGGGCCGATGCCGAACACCATGATGCCCCAGAACGGGAAGATCAGCGACACGAAGGCCAAGGACTCGCCGAACGCCAGGATAAGAACTATGAGGGCCACCCATTCGCGGTTGTGCTTGGCGAGCTCCACGACCCAATTCGTGAAGTCCGTCGCCATGCTTGCATAGGGTGCCAACATGCCCTGGTCCTGTTCCTGTCAACCTGAGGAAAGCCGCATCTGTCTAATGCATGTGGCGAGCATTGTCTTGCACGCGAATGACACAACCGGCCGACGACCAACCTAGGCCCTGCACCGCCGCCTTTTGATCTCGGCGGCCAGCTCCTTCTGGACCTCGGCCGCGAACAGCGCCGCGCGCGACACATGCGCCGGTGAAAGGCTCTGGTGGGCCTTGAGGACTTTGGGCGCCGCCTCCGCTTCCCTGCGGCCGTGCGCCAGGTCATCGCAGCTCAGCTCCGCCTTCTTCCTGCGGTAGGCGAAGAGGCGCACGCCGGTGGCGTGGGCCTGCGCGGTTGGGGCCTCCCGAACCCACTTGTGATCCTTGTCGGCGAGCATGGATTTCAGGGTCTTCTCGCGCTGCGCGACGCAGTGCGGGGTGTCGTCGACACACGACAGGCCTGCCCTGTCGTCGAGGTTCATGCCGGAGCAGCCCGCCAGCAGCAGGCCGAGGCCGCCCAGCGCGGCCGTCACCCCTCGTCTCCGCGCTGCAGCGCACATGGTTTCCCTCTTGAGGTTGGCGCGGGGAGCCCTGTAGAACGCAGACTGTGGCGCCGCCAAGGCGCCAACCCCAAGGACTCTGCGAAAGGCGTTGGCAGCGCAAGTTGCACATCGCCGCGCCGGGTCCGGCAACGGGTTCGTCAAGGAGCGGCAAACCATGGTCCACGCGATCCGCGTTCATCAGACCGGAGGCCCCGAAGTCCTGACATGGGAGAGCGTGGAGGTGGGCGATCCCGGCCCCGGCCAAGTGCGGTTGAAGCAGCACGCGATCGGGGTGAACTACATTGATACCTATCAGCGTTCCGGCCTCTACAAGCTGCCGCTTCCCCTCATTCCCGGCAACGAGGGCGCCGGTGAGGTGGTGGCGGTGGGACCTGGCGTCACTGACTTCAAGGTCGGCGACCGCGGCGCCTATGCCGGCGCGGTCGGCGGCTATGCCGAGGAGCGGCTGACGCCGGCGGACCGGCTGGTCAAGCTGCCCGCCTCGATCGACTACAAGACCGGCGCCGCCATGATGCTGCAGGGCATGACGGTGCGCTACCTCCTGCGCCAGACCTACAAGGTGGGACCCTCGACGACCATGCTGCTGCACGCCGCCGCCGGCGGCATCGGCCTGATCGCCGCGCAGTGGGCCCGGCACCTGGGAGCCACCATCATCGGCACGGCCGGGTCGGAGGACAAGGCGAAGCTCGCCAAGGACGCCGGCTGCCACCATGTCATCAACTACAAGACAGAGGACTTCGTAAAGCGCACCCGGGAGCTCACGGGCGGCCAGGGCGTCGACGTGGTCTACGACGGGGTCGGCAAGGACACCTACCCGGCCTCCCTCGACTGCCTGAAGCCGCTCGGCCTGTTCGTGAGCTTCGGCAACGCCTCCGGCGCCGTGCAGAATTTCGACCTGCTGGCGCTGATGAACAAGGGCTCCCTCTACGCCACCCGCCCCACGCTCCAGACCTACGTTGCCAAGCGGGAGGACCTGGTCGCCAACGCCACCGAGCTGTTCGACGTGGTCAGCAAAGGCATCGTCAAGATCAACGTGAACCACACCTACCCCTTGCAGGACGCCGCCCAGGCCCATCGCGATCTGGAAGGCCGCAAGACCACGGGGTCCATCGTGCTCCTGCCGTAGGGCGCCGACATGTAGGGCGGGTTAGGCGTCAGCCGTAATCCGCCGATCACCGGGCGCAACGGCGGATTACGCCTTCGGCCAATCCGCCCTACGATCTGCGATAGATGGGTGCCTTGGAGGCACCGCAGCGGCACCAGATCGGGAGCGGAAGGGAACGATGGACCTCGTGTTCTCGCTGGCGACGCTGGCCGTCGTGCAGCTCATGGCCGTGATCAGCCCTGGGCAATCGTTCCTGTATATCGCCCGCACGGCCGTCGCTGCCGGCAGAGCGCCCGCCCTCGCAGCAACGCTGGGCATGGCCGTCGGCTCGTGCGTCTGGGCCGTTGCGGCCATGC
>JBIOWI010000233.1:0-14345 GCA_044868325.1 Hyphomicrobiaceae bacterium | reverse complement strand
TCGATCCGGGCCTCGACAACGTCGAGGCCGCCCGCCGGCACGCCGCCGGCCAGGGGCTCGCTATCGACTACCGGGCGGCGCGCGTGGAGGAGCTGGCGGCGGAGGGCCTCGCCTTCGACGCGGTGGTCTGCCTTGAGGTGGTGGAGCACGTGCCCGATCCCGGCGCCTTTCTCAAGATTTGCGCCAGCCTGGTGCGGCCGGGCGGCCTGATGCTGCTCTCCACCATCAACCGCACCCTCAAGGCCTATCTGCTGGCCATCGTCGGGGCCGAGTACGTGCTGCGCTGGCTGCCCGTGGGCACGCACCAATGGGAGCGCTTCGTCACGCCCGATGAGCTCGCCCGGCACCTCGACGCTGCCGGCCTCGGGCCCCCGACATTCAAAGGCCTCGTCTACCGCCCGCTCGACGACAGCTGGACGCTTTCCAGCGACACCGACGTGAACTACTTCGCCGCCGCTGCCAAGCCGCCAGTCGGGAGCTAAGTCGGGAGCTAAGTCGGGAGTCACGTCAGGACGTGTCAGCGACGTAGGCCGGAGGCGCGGTTTCCACACGCGAGGTGGGGTTGCCGCGCTTGCCTCGTAGAGGTGGCGCGCTTACTTCTTGGCCACGGGCGCATGGCCCAATTTCCGCCCCGTCAGAGCCCAGCGCAAGGACAAGATGCCCCTCGCAAAGATGGCGCTCCTCCCCGACCGCGGCGTCGTGCGCGTCGCCGGCCCGGATGCGGAGAAATTCCTGAACGGCACCATCACCGCGGACCTCGATCGGCTGGCGCAGCAGGCAGCTGTGCACTCCGCCCTGCTCACCCCGCAGGGCAAGATTCTGTTCGAGTTCTTCGTGATCAAGGCGCCGGGGGCCGAGGGCGGCTTCCTCCTGGAGACGGGCCGGGAGCTGGCCGACGGTCTCGTTAAGCGGCTCAAGATATACATGCTGCGCGCCAAGGTCACGGCGGAGGACGTATCGGGCGCGTTCGAAGTTGCCGCGGCCTGGGGCGGGGCGGCGCCGGCTAGCGACGGGCTCATTGTCTACGAGGATCCGCGCCGCGTGAGCGGCCTGGGTAGCCGGATGCTGGCTCCAGTCCCACCCGGCTTCGGCGCGCGCTCCGGCGACTTGGGCGGCGAGGCAGAATGGGTGCCGACCGAGGACTATCACACCCGCCGCATCTCGCTCGGCGTGCCGGAGGCTGGGAAGGACTATGTCCTCGGCGACACCTTTCCCCACGAGGCAAACCTCGACATCCTCCACGGCGTCTCCTTCGACAAGGGCTGCTTCATTGGCCAGGAGGTGGTCGCGCGCATGAAGCACAAAGGCGTCGTACGCAAGCGCGTGGTGCCGGTGGACGGTTCGGCACCGCTGCGCTCCGGAGCGCCGGTCATGCTGGGCGAGACGGAGATCGGCCGCATCGGGTCGGTCGCAGGGAGGAGCGGGCTCGCTCTCATCCGCCTCGACCGATACACGGAGGCGAGCGCAAGAGGGGAGAGGGCGCTCGCGGGCGGCATCGCCGTCTCGGTGCGCTGGGGCAGGCTAACCATCGAGGTGCCACTCCCCATACAAGCGGGAAGCACATGACCACGACCGTCGAGATCGAGCGCTGCCCCTGGGCCGGGATCGCCGACCCGCTCTACACGCGCTATCACGACGAGGAGTGGGGCGTGCCGAAGGCCGACGACCGCGCGCTGTTCGAGAAGCTGGTGCTGGAAGGATTCCAGGCCGGCCTGTCGTGGCTCACCATCCTGCGGAAGCGCGAGAGCTTCCGCACAGCCTTCCACGGCTTCGACGCGGCCCGCATCGTCCGCTACACCGACAAGGATGTCGCCAGGCTGATGGCGGATGCGGGCATCGTGCGCAACCGGATGAAGGTGGAGGCGACCGTCGCCAACGCCCGCGCGCTCCTCAAGCTGCAGGAGCGCACCAGCCTCGCCGCCTTCCTGTGGGGCTTCGTCGACGGCCGCCCACAGATCAACCGGAACGTCTCCTTCAAGACGGTGCCGTCCGAGACGCCCACCTCCAAGGCCATGTCGAAGGGGCTGCTGGCCGAGGGCTTCCGCTTCGTCGGCCCCACCACGGTCTACGCCTTCATGCAGGCCGTCGGCATGGTCAACGACCACCTAGTCGGCTGCTTCCGCCACGAGCCGTGCGCGAAGCTGCAGGCGAGCTTCAAGCTGCCTGCGTCAGTGGTGGGGTCGGAGCCGCGCGAGGCAGGGAGACCGAGGGCGCAAAAGGCGCCGAAGACATCCGCGCGCGCATGACGACCGGGGCGCCCGATGCCTGATGCCGCCAAGACCTCCGAGCGACGCCCGCGTGCCTGGCAGCGCATGCTGTCCGGCCGGCGGCTCGATCTGCTCGACCCGCAGCCCGCCGACATCGCCATCGAGGATATCGCGCATGGGCTCGCCCGCGTCGCCCGCTGGAACGGCCAGACGCTCGGCGACCACGCTTTCTCGGTGGCCCAGCATGCCCTGCTGGTGGCCGACATCTCCGCGGCCCTGAAGCCCGGGTGCGAGCGCTGCTGGTTGCTGGCTGCGTTGTTGCACGACGCCCCGGAGTATGTGATCGGCGACCTCATCAGCCCCTTCAAGGCCGCTGTCGGCCTCGACTACAAGGCCTTCGAGAAGCGCCTGCTGCGGGCCATCCACATGGCCTTTGGCCTGCCGGAGGAGCTGCCCGATCCCGTCGCCGCCGACATCAAGCACGCCGACCGCATCGCCGCCTACTACGAGGCCACGGCGCTCGCCGGCTTCAGCCTGGACGAGGCCGCCCTCTATTTCGGCGAGCCCAACGGCCTGCCGACCGCCCTGGCGCGGGAGCTGCGGGTGCTGTCGCCGCAGCCCGCCGCCGCGGCGCAAGCCGCCTTCCTGGCACGGTTCCGCGCGCTGGCGGTGCGGTGAGCCGAGAATCTATTTCTTTGTGGGCTCTTGCTTCTGGTCTGAGTCCTGGCCGACCACCTGGTTCAGCTCCTTCTGGTACTTCTTCACCAGGGTCACGTTCTCCCTGAACTGCAGGGGAGTGGCGGTCTTCAGAGCCTCTTGCATCTCCGCCAGGGCCTGCTCCTTGTCCTTTTGCGGCATCTGCTTGTCCTGCTTGACCTCTTCCATCTCTTTCCTGATCAGGTCGGGCGGCTCCGTGAATTGTCCGGTCTTCGGGTCGAGCCCGGCGAGCACGATGGAGATGTTGGCTCCGACATCGGCAAGCTCGTCGGCGCTCGAGAAGCCGTTGCTCTTGGCGATCTGCTGCAGCTGATTTTCAAGTGCGGGATCGGCTTTGTCGCTTGAGCCGTCGAGCTTGCTCGCAAGTGGCGCGAGCTGCTTCTGAGCTGAAAGGTAGCTCTTGATGTGCTTCTCGGTCAGTCTGAGCTGTTTGAACTGTTGCTCGCTGTCTCCCTGCGCCTGCCCCTGCGACGTCGCCGAGGAGGCCAGAAGTCCAAGCCCAGCGAGGGCTGCCAGCATTCCAAGCCATAGGGTTCGCATCGCCAGCTCCGTGGCTGCTCGTTCAGGTTCGGTAGGGATTGTTAACCGTGTAGCCCATGGGAGAGTTCCCTGCGGCCGACGCGCGGGCGGGACCGGCAGCGGCCGTCCTCGACAAGCCCAGGGAAGCCCAATCGGCGCTACCAGCCCCACATCAGCCCATATTCCACGGCGGTGCCCGCCGACGCGCCGTCTGCCAATGTGGCGGCGAGGGCCAAGATGCCCAGGACCAGCGCGAGAGTTGTCTTGCGTAGCATTGTGCGTCTCCTGTGAGCGTTGCAGTTGCGCCGAGCTACGAAGGGTGCCTGGCGCCGGTTCTTGCCCTGGGGTCACGAATGCGTGAGGGATAGGTAGGGCGGCGATCGGTCGGGGTCAGACCCTGCGGGTCTGACCCCATGGCACAACCTGACAATTCGATCAGGCTCGCGCCATCCAGTGATGGCGAGCTTGCGGGTGGGTCCAGGAGAGGGATCGCGCATGGGTCAGACCCGCAGGGTCTGACCCCGGCAAATCTCAGCATCCGCGTCGCGGCAAGCGCGTGATAGCCCCCGCTCGCGCGCAAGATCGGCGAGCTTCGCGCTCAGGCATTCGTCGATGAGAAAGCCGGCAATGCTCTCATTCAATCGATTGTCACCGAGACCGTCTTTGTCCTCCTGGGCTTCCGCCTGGCCAGGACATCGGCGACGCGCCTTGGCCTGCCGCGCTGCGGGCTAGCCTGCACATACAGGCAGGCCAGCTCGATCTGGGCCTTGCTCAGCCTGGGATAGGCGAGCCTGACGCTGTCGATTCCGCTCGTGGCCGCCATGCCGGCAACGATGCGCACGGGAATCCGCGTCCCCTTGAGGCACGGCTCGCCCTGCAGCGTCTTCGGGTCCGATGCGACCATAGCCGTTGCCTGCCGCAGCCGCCGCAGGCCCTCGGCTACGCGCTTTCTCGATAGGCTGACAGGAACGCTGACATTGTCCTGGAGCACGATATCCTTCCTCCGCGGGAACTTGAGCGCCTTCTCGATCGCCTCGATGCGGGCGCTAGGCGTCAGGGACTTGGGGAAGTCGTACGCTACGCGCAGCGCGACAAGGCCGTTGTATCCGAGGCGCCGCTTGCCCTCCCCCCACACGGCCACCCCGAACCCTCCCAGCTCCCGCGAAATGTAGTGGTTGATCCTGGCGACCGGCACACCGGTGATCACCGCGGCCTGATTGGTTGTGTACTCCTCGGGGCGGAGGTCGGAGGCGAGGGTGCGCATGAGCGATGCATCACGAAAAGATTGCCATTATTGGCAATATATAGCTTCGCTCCCGCTACAACAAGTTGCTTATTCCCGCCGACCCAGACCTGACGGTTCAAGTGGCTCGGTTACACGCCGGTAGACCTCCAAGATCTCCTTGCGAGTTACGCGGAACCACTCCTTTCCGCCACCGACAACCTTCCGGCCGTGTACTTCAAGCATTGCGTGAAGTGCTCGCTCCAGAGCATTGCAGTCGCTGGTCCTGATCTGAGGTACAGAGCAGGTCGGTCAGGCGTGCTGGTTCCAATCTGGGCAATTACGCGCTGAACAGGGTCTCCGGTGGTAAGGCCGATCTTGAGGCGGTCAGGAGCACACGGATAGCCGTATGCGTAAACAACGAATTGACCTTCCCCTTTCTCGATCATGTCGGAGATATCGACCGCTGCAGCGACCGCACGTTGGGCCTGTTCCTCAGAGATGTCGGGTGCGGCATCATCGACAGCTTCATCCAGATGTTTATCGACCTCTGGTGGGTAGAGTTGTCCGTTGACGACCTGTTCCTTGCTAAAGTTGTGCGCAGCAACAGCGCTGGATGATAAGCGCCATGCGGTTGGCCCAATGGGTCTTTTGTTCGGCGGACTCTGCTAGGTTGTACTGGTTGAGCGCATAGGTGAACTGCGCACGCTGACCGGCAAGTGACACTGGCATTGAATGACTCCCAAATGACACCTCGCAGAATAGCACATTTATAGAAGATCCGCTCAATACGCCCTACCCCCTCCCCACCAGCCCCAACCACTCCCCCTCCGTCAGCACCGTAACGCCCGCCTCGCGCGCCTTGGCGAGCTTGGAGCCCGCGTCGGCGCCGGCCACCACATAGTCCGTCTTCTTCGAGACCGACCCCGCCACCTTCGCCCCCAGTCGCTCGGCCAGAGCCTTGGCCTCGTTGCGGGTCATGCGCTCCAGCGTGCCGGTGAACACCACCGTCTTGCCGGCCACCGGGGAGCCCTCGGCGGCGGCGGAGCGCGCGAAGGGCTCGACGGTCACTTCGGAGAGCAGGTCGTCCAGCGCCGCCACGTTGTGCGGCTCGCTGAAGAAGGCGATCAGCGCGTCGATGACGGTGGAGCCGATGCCTTCGATGTTGTCGAGGTCCTGGTAGGCGTCGCTGCCCGGCCCGCCCGCGGTCGCCGCCTCGGCCGCGGCGCGGAACGCATCGAAGCTCCCCAGCGCCTTCGCCAGGTCCCGCGCCGTGGTCTCGCCGACGTGGCGGATGCCCAGCGCGTAGATGAAGCGGTCGAGGGGGACCTTGCGGCGGGCGTCGATGGCCTTGAACAGGTTCTCGACCGACTTGGCGCCGAAGCCCTTCTTCTCCGTCAGTCGGTCGGCCTCGGGCAGGGCCGCGTCGCGGACCGCCAGCGTGAAGATGTCGGCCGGCTGCTGGATGCGGCCCTCGTCGTAGAACAGCTCGATCTGCTTCTCGCCCAAGCCCTCGATGTCGAAGGCGTTGCGGGAGACGAAGTGCTTTAAGCGTTCCTTGCGCTGCGCCGGGCAGATGAGCCCCCCGGTGCAGCGCCGCACCACGTCGGCGCGGCCGGTCTTGGCGTCGATCTCGCGCACCGCCTTGCTGCCGCAGGCCGGGCACACCTCGGGCATCTTGTAGGGCCGGGCGCCGGCGGGCCGCTTCGCCATCGCCACGCCCAGCACCTGCGGGATCACGTCGCCGGCGCGGCGCACCATCACGGTGTCGCCGACGCGGATATCCTTGCGGGCGATCTCGTCCTCGTTGTGCAGCGTGGCGTTGGAGACGACCACGCCGCCCACCGTCACCGGCTCCAGCTTGGCGGCCGGCGTGAGCGCGCCGGTGCGGCCCACCTGGATGGTGATGTCCAACAGCTTGGTGACGGCTTCCTCGGCGGGGAACTTGTGGGCGATGGCCCAGCGCGGGGCGCGAGAGACGAAGCCCAGCCGCTCCTGCCAGTCCAGCCGGTTCACCTTGTAGACGACGCCGTCGATGTCGTAGCCGAGCTCGGCCCGCGCCAGGCCGATCTCGCGGTAGAACGCCAGCATCTCCTCCACGGTGGCGCACACCCGCATGCGCGGGTTGGTGGGCAGGCTCCAGGCCGCGAAGGCCTCGATCACGCCCGACTGGGTCTTGGCCGGCAGCGAGCTGGCCAGCCCCCAGGCGTAGGCGAAGAACCGCAAGGGGCGCTTGGCCGTGATGGACGGGTCGAGCTGGCGCAGGGAGCCGGCCGCGGCGTTCCTCGGGTTGGCGAACACCTTGGCCCCGGCGGCAGCCTGCTCCTCGTTCAGCTTCTTGAAGTCGGCATGGGGCAGGTAGATCTCGCCGCGCACCTCGATGCGGTCGGGAACCCCGGCGCCGCGTAGGCGCTGCGGCACCTGGCGGATGGTCCGCACGTTGGCCGTGACGTTCTCGCCCTCGACGCCGTCGCCGCGGGTGGCGGCCAGCGCCAGCCGGCCCTTGTCGTAGGTGAGGGAGATGGACAGGCCGTCGATCTTGGGCTCGGCCACCACCTCCACCGGCTCGTCCGCCCCGAGCCCCAGGAACCGGCGCACGCGGGCGGCGAACTCCGCCACCTCCTCGTCGGCGAAGGCATTGCCGAGCGACAGCATGGGCACGGCATGGCGCACCTTGCCGAACGCCTCCACCGGCGTCGCGCCGATGCGCAGCGAGGGGCTGTCGGCCCGGCGCAGGGCGGGAAAGCGCGCCTCGATGGCGGCGTTGCGCTCGCGCAGGGCGTCGTACTCGGCATCCGAGACCTCCGGCGCATCCTGGCGATAGTAGAGGTCGTCGTGATGCGAGATGGCCTTGGCGAGCCACTCCAGCTCGGCCGCGGCCTGGGCCTCGTTCAAGTCCTCGACCGGCTTGGTCGCATCGGGTTTGGTCGAATCGCGGGACGCCATGCCGACGATCCTGCCTCCGCCGGGGCGAAGATTCCAGCCTGGACGCCTATGCGCGCCAGGGCGCCGGAGGGGGCGCCGGAGGTTGGCTACCCGGGCCTAGCCCCCGGCGAAGCCCAAGGGCGGCCGGCTGCCTGGATTGCGGGCCGTGGGCACGCCACCCTTCGGCGCCGGCATGTCCTCCGCGGGCGGCTGGCCGGGGTCGGGCGCCTTAGGCTGGACCTCCGGCGACTTGGAGCCCGGCGTGAGAGCCTTGAGCGTCTTGGTGAAGAAGTTGTCGCCACCGATCTGCGGGCTGACGCCGCCCGACTTGAGCAGCGCGTGGGCCCGCCCGTACCACTCGGAGTTCGGGAAGTTGTGGCCCAGCACAGCGCCCGCGGCCTGCGCCTCCGGCACGATGCCGAGCGTCATGTTGGCCTCGACGATGCGGTAGAGCGCCTCCTCGACCTGCGGGGTGGTCTGGAACTCGCTCACCACCGCCTTGAACCGGTTGAGGGCGCCGGCGTAGTTCTTGCGATTGAGATAATAGCGGCCGACGTTCATCTCCGCCGCCGCCAGCATGTCCTCGGCGATGCGGACGCGGTTGATGGCCTGCTTGGCGTAGGGGCTGTCCGGATAGCGCTGAACGAGCTGCTTGAGCTCGATGAGCGCCTTGCGGGTGGCCGTCTGGTCGCGTTGCGGGTCCCGGATGTCGTCGAAGTTGGCCGAGGCGATGATGTGGTGGGCGAGCGCGGCATCCTTGGTGCCCGGATGCATGGTGGTGTAGCGCTTGCCGGCCGCAATCGCCTCCGGGAACTTGCCGGACTTGTAGTAGGCGTATGCCGCCATCACCATCGCCCGGCGTGCCTCGGGGGCATAGGGGTGGTCGCGGTCGAGGTCCTCGAAGCGCTTGGCGGCCTCCGTATAGGCGCCCTTGTTCAACAGGCTGTCGGCCTGCGCGTACATCTTGTCGGGCGGATCGGGGTTGAGCACCTTCGAGGCATCGGAGGTGGAGCAGGCCATCAGCGGGCCAAGCATGGCCACCGCCGTCGCGAGTGCGAGCCATCGGCTTGCCGTGCGGCGCGCCTCCGGCCACTCAGTCGTCTGCTGCACCATGCGCCTATCCCTGCTTCCGCCCGGTTCTGACGCCGGGCATCCGTATTCCTGTGCCGCGCCGGCGCGACCCCCGAGTGCCTCCCCCGGAACCGGCCTCTGCACTCCTTTACAGGAGTCGGCAGCCCCGAGCCAGGGCCGGGAGGCGCGCCCAATCCACAGGCTCCACGCAATCTGGCGCGAAATTATGATGTGGCCGTGTCACGGACGCTGGTCCGGCCGCCGATCACGGACGCTCGGCGGCATAGCTGAAGGGCGCGACGCCCACGGCCAAGTCGAACGGCTTGCCGTCGCGCACCTGCGGGGCGGACACCATCGCCCACGCCTCGGCGTCGGCAAACAGCGTCCTGAGCACGTTGGCATTGAGGCGGTGGCCGCCCCGGACCGACTGGTAGGCCCCCAGGATCGGCGCGCCCGCCAGGGCCAGATCGCCCACCGCGTCCAGCATCTTATGGCGCACGAACTCCTGCGGATAGCGCAGTCCCTCGGGGTTCATGATACGGTCGTCGGCCAGGGCTATGCTATTCTCAAGTGAGGCGCCCAGCGCCAGCCCGGCCTTCCACAAACACTCGACTTCGCGCATGAAGCCGAAGGTGCGGGCGCGCGACAGCTCGTTGCGGAAGGCGCCGGAGCTCATCTCGAGGGTGTACCGCTGCCTACCGATCAGTGGCGACTCGAAATCGATCTCCACGTCCAGGCGGAAGCCGGAATGGGGCCGCAGCTCACCCCAGCAGGGGCCGTCCTCGACGCGGACGGGCTTGAGGACCTTGATGAACCTGCGAGGCTTGAGCAACTCGCGGATGCCGACGCCGTCCACCGCGGCCACGAAGGCCGCCGAGCTGCCGTCCATGATCGGCACCTCGCGGGAGTCCAGCTCGATGTAGCAGTTGTCGATGCTGAGGCCCCTGAGCGCGGCCAGCAGGTGCTCCACGGTGCCGACCGTGACGCCGGTCTCGTCCCCCAGGACCGTGCAGAGCGTCAGGTTCTTCACATGATCGACGTGGGCGGGGATGTCCGCGACGATGCGCCCGCGCTTGGTGACCAGGAACCGGTAGCCGGTATCGGGCTCGGCGGGGTGGAGCACCATCGACACCGGCGCGCCGCTGTGAACGCCTATGCCGCTGAGCTCGATCTCGCGGCCAAGCGTTGTCTGGCGCGACCCGACAAATCGCTTCGACATTTTCCGACGTCCCTCGATCCCCGTCGCTGGAACGCCCGGCCCGCCACCGCGCATCCCAAACCCCCAAAAATCCCCGTCTTGCAGCCCCGCTTGTTACTGTTTTTGTTTGGAAAAGCAGCTCTGAGGAGCGCGTTCCCTGCAGGAGCGTGAATCGGACGATACTGCGCTGGTGCGACTGGGGACAAGTCACGCTTTCTTACGCTCTGTTACTGTTCCGCCGCAGTTGCGCCACCCTCTCGCCATCAGCCTCCCTGGTCGCGCCGGAAAAACACGGGCAGATCAAGCGGTTCGTCCGGCGCGCGCTCGGCCGCCCGGCGGGAATCCGAGGCCCGGTCGCGCCCGCCTCCTGTAAGTCGTTGAAACAACCCGGCTTTGCGCTGCGGCGGCTGCGGCTCGGACCGCTCTCTGCCGCCGACCTTGGCCCAATACTCGCGCTGGCCGACGAGCGGAAAATCTTCCACAGACGGCATGGGCCTGCGGGTGCGCTCGCCCCGATGCCGGCCCGGTTGCTCGCCAGGCCGATCGCCATGCGACGGCTGCTTTTCAGCCTCGTCCTCGCCGTCCTGCACCACCGGCCTGCGGTGGGTGGCGTGGGGCTGGCCGGCGAGCTGCGGCGGCCGCTCGCGGATGACGACGTCGTTCGGCGCTGGCTTCGCCTCGCGGCGGGGTGGATTGGGCGGCGGCACGCTCTCGCGGGCAGCACCGGCCGCCGCACGCGCAGGAGCGGGGCTCCGGAGACGGATGCCGTGAGGGCCATGCTGCTGGGTCTGGAGGCCTGCCGGCCGTTCCTCGGCTGGCTCGGTGCGGTGCATCCCCGAGGCCACCACCGAGACCCGGATCTTGCCGGTCAGCGCATCGTCCAGGGTGGCACCGAAGATGATGTTGGCCTCCGGGTCCACCTCCTGCCGCACCAGGTCGACGGCATCGTGCACCTCGAACAGGGTGAGGTCCTGCCCGCCGGCAATCGACAGGAGCAGGCACTTGGCTCCGCGCAGGGAGACATCGTCGAGCAGCGGGTTGAAGACCGCATCCTTGGCGGCGGTGACGGCCCGGTTGTCGCCCGAGGCCTCGCCCGTGCCCATCATGGCGGTGCCCATGCCGCTCAGGACGGTGCGCACGTCGGCGAGGTCGAGGTTGATAAGCGCATCCCTGACGACCAGGTCCACGATGCAGGCGACGCCGGCATAGAGCACTTGGTCGGCCAGCATGAAAGCCTCGGCAAAGGCCGTGCGCTCGTCGGCGATCTTGAACAGGTTCTGGTTGGGAATGACGATGAGCGTATCGACATGCCGGCGCAACTCGGCGATGCCGGCCTCCGCGGCGCGCATGCGGCGCTTGCCCTCGAACAGGAACGGCTTGGTGACGACCGCCACCGTCAGGATGCCGAGGTCCTTCGCCACGCGCGCGATCACCGGGGTGGCGCCGGTGCCGGTGCCGCCGCCCATGCCGGCGGCGATGAACACCATGTGCGCACCGGTAAGCGCGGCGCGGATGTCGTCCAGCGCCTCCTCGGCGGCGGCCTCGCCGATCTCGTGCCTTGCTCCGGCGCCGATGCCCTCGGTAAGCCGGTTGCCCAGCTGGAGGCGGTGCTCGGCGGCGGAGGCGGCGAGGGCCTGCGCGTCGGTGTTGGCGACGATGAACTTCGGTCCGACCAGGCTGGCGGCCAGCATGTTGTTGACGGCGTTGCCGCCGCCGCCGCCCACACCCATCACGACGATGCGCGGCTTCATGGCGGAGGGTTGGGGCGGCGTCTCATCGTCGCTCATGGGGTTCCTCAGAATCCATCCCGCAGCCACTGGCCCACGCGCTTGAGATAGCCGCCTGCCGCTACCTCGGCGCGGACGCGGTGCCCGTGCAGTCCGGCGGCGGGGTCGAGAGCGATGGGAATGAGGCCCATGGCCGTCGAGAAAATCGGATTGCAATAGGCGGCCGGCATCCCGTCCGCGGCCTCGGGCCGCCCGACCCGCACCGGACGGTCGAGCGCCTCCTCCGCGAGCTCGGCGAGCCCCTTGAGCTGGCTGCCGCCGCCGGTGAGCACGATGCGATGTCCCGCCAGGTGCGCCACGCCGGAGCCATCGATGCGCTCCATTGCCTGGGTGAGGAGCTCGGAGACGCGCGTTGTGATGATGCCGTTGAGGTCCGCCTTGGTCGTCTCGTGCAGCGGCGCGTCCTCCCCGCCGGACACGGCATAGGAGAACATCTCCTCGTCCTCCGCGGCGCCCTCATCGAGGCTGCCGTGCAGCGTCTTGATCCGCTCGGCTTCCGCGAACGGCGTGGACAGAGTGCGGGCGATGTCGAACGTCACGTGATGGCCGCCCACCGCCACGGTGCCGACGGATATCAGGTGTCCGTCGGCGAACATGGCAAGGGTGGTGCTGCCGGCGCCCATGTCGATGCAGGTCACGCCCAGGCGCCGCTCCTCGTCCGTGGTCGCCGCCAGTCCGCTGGCGTGCGGCGCGGGCACGATCGCAACCGGCGTAAGGAACGTGCGCTCGACGACGTTGAGCAGGTTGCGCAGCGGCGCCTCCTCCGCCGTGACGGCGTGGAAGTCGGCCGCCAGGAGGTCGCCGGCCATACCGCGCGGGTTGGGCACGCCGCCGGCGCCGTCCAGGCGATAGCCGATCTGCTCGAGATGCAGCAGCGTGTACCCCTCGCGCTGGGCGTAGTTGCGTCCGGCAGCGGCGAGGCGGTCGGCGTCGGCGCCGGTCGCCGTGCCGCTCGCGATCTTGGCCTCGGCCTCGAACATGATCGACTTGAGCCCTCCGCCCGTGACGGCGACGAGCACCTCCTCCACCGTCAGGCCTGCGGCCTGCTCGGCTTGGGCGACGGCCGAGCGCAGGGCCTCCTCGGCGCGGTCCGGATCGATCACTACGCCGGCCTTGAGGCCGCGGGAGGGGCGCAGGCCGAAGCCCAGCACGCCCGCACCCTCGCGGCGCCACAGGCCGTTGGCGCGCGAGTTGGGCGGGGCGACGATGAGGCAGACGGTCTTGCTCGTGCCGATGTCGAGCACGCCGATCGCCTCGGCCGGCCTCGGGGAGGATCTGGATCGTGTCAGCACGGCGTGGCCGGCTCCTCTCGCTGGCATCAGGTGCGCCCAGTGGGCGCCGCCGGGGCATGCTCGGCGGTGCCGGCGTCGAGGCCGCCAACGAAGGCCCGCGTGGGGACCCTGAGGTCGATGCGCCTGGCGCCGCCGAGACCCGACTCGATGAGGCGGGTGAGCCGGGCCAGCGCCTCGGCCTCGCCCGCGGCGGGCAGATCCACGCTCGTCCCGCCCTCCAGGTGCAGCGTCCAGCGCCGCGCGCTCACGCGCTCGGCCACGTCGAGCCTGCGGGCGATCTGCGGGAAATCGACGAGCACGGCAAAGAGCGCCGCAGCCTCCTCCGGCGCGCCGGCGCCGGACACGCGCAGCAGCTGCGGCATGAGATCGGCCGGCACCTGCTGCAGCTTGCGCCCGGCGCGGTCGATCAGCCAGTTGCGCTCGCCGGAGCGCCAGACGGCGAACGGTACGCGCTCGATGACGGCGATGTCGATGCGGTCCGGCACCACCCGCTCGATGCTGGCGCGCCTGATCCAGGGCAGCTGCTCGATGCGGGTACGCGCGGCGCGGGCATCGAAGCTGAGCAGCGTGCGCATATTGTCGAGATCGAGCGCGGCGTAGATGTCGGTGTCGGACGTGAAGCGGTGGCCGGCGACGGAGACTTGGCTCAGGCCGAAGCCCGCCAGCTCCACCGCGCGCTCCACCGGCGTCAGCGCGGCAGCACGCAGCTCGGGATTGCCAAGTAGGAGGAACGCCGAGGCGCCCAGCACCCAGGCCGTGAGCCGGCGACGGTGAGAGGCGCCGGTAGGAGCCTTCAGGACCGGTCGGGGCGTCGGCGGATGGTCCGCCCGCCACCAGACTACCGGTCCGGGTCCTACCTGTTGCAACTCGCGTCCTCGACCATCCAGGTCACCAGCTCAGCAAACGACAGCCCTACGTGCGCAGCCAACTCGGGGACCAGAGAGGTCGCCGTCATGCCCGGTTGCGTATTCACCTCCAGGCAGACCACCTCGCCCGATCCGCTCGGGGTGTCGTCGAAGCGGAAATCCGCACGCGAGACGCCCCGACAGCCCAACGCTTTGTGGGCAGTCAGTGCCAAATTCTGCACCAATTGGTAAACAATTGGTGAAACTGGTGCAGGCAACACGTGGCGCGATCCGCCCTCGGCGTATTTGGCCTCGTAGTTGTAGAAGCCCAGCGATTCGGCGGGGACGATCTCGGTGACGCCCAGCGCGCGGTCGCCCATCACCGCACATGTCAGCTCCCGGCCCGGGATGAACCGCTCCGCCAGCAGATCCTCGCCGAAGGCCCAGCCGGGGTCGTTGAGCTGCTGCGGCGGGTGCTCGTGGTCGGCGCGCACGACGAACACGCCGACGCTCGATCCTTCGGAGACGGGCTTCAGCACGTAGGGACGCGGCAGCACATGCG
>JBIOWI010000232.1:0-6461 GCA_044868325.1 Hyphomicrobiaceae bacterium | reverse complement strand
CCATGGTGTCAGACCCAGAGGGTCTGACACCCACGCTCAACCCCGCCCCTCGAAGGGCATCTTCGTCGCCTTGACGTTCATGAACAGCACGTTGGCGTCCAGCGGCAGGCTCGCCATGTAGCGGATGGCCGAGCCGCAGTGCGACACGTCCATCACCGGCTCCGGCTTGATCTCGCCGCTGGCCTGGGGCACGCCGGCCTTCATGCGCCCGCCGAGCGCGGTATCCGCATTGCCGATGTCGAGCTGGCCGCAGGCGATATCGTGCTTGCGGCCGTCCAGCGCGATGCACTTGGTCAGCCCGGTGATGGCGTGCTTGGTGGCCGTATAGGGCACCGAGTTGGGTCGCGGCGCGTAGGCCGAGATCGAGCCGTTGTTGACGATGCGCCCGCCGCGCGGGTTCTGCGATTTCATGATCCTGATGGCCTCCTGGGCGCACAGGAACGAGCCGGTCAGGTTCACGTTCACCACCGCCATCCACTGCTCGTAGGTGAGGTCCTCCATCGACACCGGCGGCGCGCCCATGCCGGCGTTGTTGAACAGGAAGTCGAGCCGGCCGCCGAAAGCTTGTCTCACCTCTGCGAACAGGCGCTTCACGTCATCGGGCTTGCCCACGTCGGCGGCAATGGCGACCATCTTGCCGCCGCCGGCGGCTTTCGCCCCCGATTGGGCCATGGCCACCGTCTTTTCCAGCTCCTCCTTGCGCCGGCCGGCGATGGCCACGTTCCAGCCGTCGCCCTGCAGCGCCAGCGCCGCGGCCTGGCCGATGCCCGTGCCGCCGCCCGTGACGAGGGCCACCTTGCCTTGAGCCATCCTCTCTCTCCTTCTGGCTGAATCCGAGGTTGGCTGCAGCCTAGCCGCTTCCCCGGCGCCGAGGCTAGGCCAGCCTGAGTCCAAAGAGTTGGTGCAGATGTTTCAGGTTTCGTGAAGCCGATTCGGCAGTCGGGCGTCGGCAATCGCAACAAGAGAGCAGGCGGCGAAAGGATCGACCCCCGACTGCCGACGCCCGGTGCGGCGGATGAATGCAGGTCGGAATCAGCCCTCGATGCGCGCCAGGGTCTGGTGCGCGATCCGGCTCGTCACGTTCGTGGCGGCGGCAACGCGCTGCTCGCGCACGCTCTCGAGCAAGGCCGCCAGCGCCGTCTCCAGCGCCTCGGCCCCGGTGGCGGCCCAGGCGGGACCGGCCCTGCGCTCCCTGCTCATGACGGCGATCGCCTCGATGGTCGACAGCAGGACGATGCTTGTGAAGGACGCCCCCACCTCCTCGTCCAGCCGCCCCCAGAGCTTCTGGCGGTCCGGCGTCTGCAGCAGGTCGCAGTGCGTCGCCACCAGCAGGATGCGCGCCTTGAGGCGCGGAGAGAGCGTGCTCCACGCCCACCTCTCGCTCTCCTTCCAGGCCTGCGTGCTCACCGTGCACCAGATCACCGCATCGACGCGATGGGCGGCAAGATTGACGAACGGACCGCCGGATCTCGACGCTGCGAGCCCGGGCAGGTCGAGAACCTGTATTGCCGCCAGGCGCGGCGCAGGCAGGCCCACCTCGACCCGAAAGATCGACTGGCTCGGCGGGCTTCGGTTGCCGCGCAGCCGCTCGCGGTCGCCGCTCTCCAGCGCCATCCAGATCTCCGGCTGGTCGGCGTAGTAGAGCAGGGTGGGGTAGAGGGTATGAAAAATGATGGCCGTCGGCAGGCTCTCGATCCCCGCCAGCAGATTGGCGAGCGTGGACTTGCCCGCATTCACCTCGCCGCAGATGGCGACCCGCAGCGGGCGGTCCAGGCGCGTCTCCGTCCGCCACAGGGCGCGGATCGCCGGCGACAGCCGCAGCTCCGGCGTCGCCGCCCGCTGCAGCTGGTGCCTGGCCTGACGCAACTGATGCATGACGCGGGCGGTCGGCGCGTGCACGGCCCCGAGAATGTCGTTGCGCCCCGAGAGAGCGGGGTCCTCCTCCTCGGGCACCGCATCCGATAACGCCTGCAGAAGTCCGATTCCGCGCTTGATGACGCCGGCTCCCATAGTTGCCCGCTCGTCGCCGGCGGGAGCGCCCGTCCCGGCGGCAAACGCGCTTTCCGCCCGCAGGGCCAGGGCTCGCAGCGGCCCGACATAGCTCCTGGCAGGATTGGCTGCCGCGGTATGTGGGGTGTCATTCTCAGGTGAGGACGTGTCCGCCTCGC
Source organism: Hyphomicrobiaceae bacterium (assembly GCA_044868325.1). GTDB lineage: Bacteria > Pseudomonadota > Alphaproteobacteria > Rhizobiales > Hyphomicrobiaceae > AWTP1-13. Next base: position 4,293 of record JBIOWI010000232.1, on the reverse strand, counting down.
GATCCGCCACCTCCCTCAAAGGCCCCACGTAGGTCCTGTCCACGCTCATCACACCCTGCTCTTCACCCAGTATCAACCCAATATCCGGGCCGCGTCACCAAAATGAAGATTCCGGGGGAAGCTCGAGCCATACTTGCGACAGCGTCCCGAAAATGCCTGGCGCCAACGGCAGTCAGTATACGCGGCCCTGAAGGCGCCTTCATGACAGAGCGGAGCTTGCGGCGCCCTATCCCCGGATGCGCACAGCTTCCGAGCACACAGGATCGTGAAACGCGCCCGGTTGACATTCGTCGCCGCCCGGCCAACACTTAACCACATGGTTGAGTTTAGAAGCCTCCAACTCGATCTGGCCTTCGCGGCGCTCGCTGACCCGACGAGGCGGGCGATCCTCGAACGGCTGGCCGACGAGCCGGAGCTGTCGGTAAGCGAGATCGCAGCCCCCTTCGCGGTCTCGCTGCCAGCCGTCATGAAGCACCTGGACGTGCTGGCGCGTGCAAGTCTGGTCGAACGCAGCAAGACGGGGCGCACAGTGCGCTGCCGGCTGGCGCCGGGGCCGATGGAGGCCGCCATGCTTTGGCTCGCCCGCTACGAGCGGTTCTGGACCGAGCAGCTTGATCGCCTTGCCGCCTTCGTCGAGGAGGACCCATGCTTACCAAGCCAAGCCTCACCCTCAAGCGCCGTCTCAAAGCCACCCCGGCCCAGGTCTTCCAGGCGTGGACGGACCCGGAAAAAATAGTCCGCTGGTTCGGACCCCACGAGACGGTCGCGGGCTCCGTGCGCGCCGAGATCGATGTGCGCCCGGGCGGGCGCTACCAGGTGAGCTTCGAGACTGGGGACGGCGAGCGCCATCGGGTGCGCGGCGTCTACCGCGAGGTGGTGCCCGACACCCGGCTGGTGTTCACGTGGGCGTGGCACTCCACGCCGGAGCGCGAGTCGCTCGTCACCGTCACTCTCGTTCCGGACGGCGACGGGACGCTGCTCACCCTGCTTCACGAGCAGTTCTTCGACCGGAAGGCACGCGACGGCCACGAGCGCGGCTGGACCGGCACGCTCGACAAGCTGGAGCGGCTGTTCGCGTGAAAGGGGGTCTGACCCTCGTGGAACGGGGTCAGACCCCTCGCACGCGCATTGGTCGTGAAACTCCAACAGACGAGGCGAGGGGTCTGACCCCGCTCGGAACCTGACCGCAGGGAGACCCGGCATGCCACAAGCAACGACGCTGCGCCGCCCCAAGGCCCGTGCCGGCAGGAGCGGTGCGAGCAAGGACAGCGGCGGGAAGAGCACGGCCAAGCAGCCGACGCCCTGGTCGCACGGCCGGTTCCACTGGAACGAGCTTCGGACTCGCGACGCGGAGCGCGCCAAGAGGTTCTACGCCAGCACCGTCGGCTGGAGCTTCGAGGCGTCGGCGACGCCGGACGGCGAGACGTACTGGGTGGCGCTGCAGGACGGCCAGCCGGTGGCCGGCCTGTTCCCGCTCACCTCGCCGCGGTTCGACGGCGTGCCCGAGAGCTGGATATCGTTCCTCGCGGTGGACGACGTGGACGCGCGCGTCGCGAAGGCCCTCAAAGTGGGTGCCGAGCTGGTGATGCCGATCTTCGATGTGCCCGGCGTCGGCCGCATCGCCATGCTGCGCGAGCCTGGCGGGGCCGGCATCGGCTGGATCACGCCCCTGGGAGGCCGACGGGGTCAGACCCCTCGCCTCTACCCTGGCGTCTGAAATTCAACGGCGAATGCGAGGGGTCTGACCCCGTTTCCAACGAAGGGAGATGCGAAATGAGGCTCTACTACTTCGAGACCCTCAACGCCCGCAAGGCGTGCGCGGTGGCCAAGCACCTGGGCTCGCCGGTCGAGCATGTGCGCGTCGACCTGGGCAAGGGCGAGCAAAGGGCACCGGGCTACCTCGCCATCAATCCGAACGGCAAGGTGCCGGCGCTCGTCGATGGCGACCTCAAGCTCTGGGAGGCCAACGCCATCATGGCTCACCTGGCGCGCACCACCGGCTCCGACCTTTGGCCCCGCGACGACGACCGGCAGATCGAGCTCACGCGCTGGCTGAGCTGGGACGCCTGGCACTTCACGCGCCACGGCGCCACCCTCGCGTTCCAGCACCTCGTCAGGCCGCGCTTCCTCGGCGCCGAGCCGGACGCGAAGGCGGTGGAGGAGGCAACCGGCTTCTTCAGGCAGTTCGCGGCGGTGCTCAACGAGCACCTGCGCGGCCGCCGGTACGTTCTGGGCGACACGCTGACCATCGCCGATTTCGCCATGGCCGCCACGCTGCCGAACGCGGACCAGGCCAAGATTCCTGTCGGGGAGTTCCCCGAGATCGTGCGCTGGCACGAGCGCCTCAACGACCTGCCGGCCTGGCGCGAGCCGTTCCCGAAGGCGGCGGCAGCGGCGGCGGCCTAGACGCTACGGGCGACAGAAAGAAGCCAACCTCAAACCTCATCTGGAGAACGGAGCCATGAAACGATTCCTGGCGGTCTACACGGGCTCACCGGAAACGCCCACGTGGAAGCAGTGGAAGGCGATGGATGAGACCGCGCGGAAGCCGCGCGAGCGTGCGGGCATGGAGGCCTGGATGCGTTGGGGCGAGGAGCACCGCGCTTCCATCGTCGATCAGGGTACGCCCCTGGGCAAGACCAAACGCGCCGATGCGAGCGGCATGTCGGACACCAAGAACGCGCTCTGCGGCTACGTCATCGTCGAGGCCGAATCGCACGAGGCGGCAGCACGCATGTTCCTGGATCATCCGCATTTCTCGGTCTTCCCCGGTCAGTCGGTGGAGATCATGGAATGCCTCCCGCTCCCCGGGGAGTCAGGTGACGGGCGAGAACCAACCACACCGCGGGGCCAATCCCGCCGAGCAAAGCCGAGGGGAGCCAAGTGATGATCGCGATCTCTGCTTTCGCCTGGGTTCCGGACTTCGCCCAGGGCCAGGTGCGCGATCTGCGCGCGCGCTGGGCGCTGGAGGAGGCCGGTCTGCCGTACAGAACGCGCCTGCTCGTCCAGGGCGACCAGGACAAGCCGGAGTATCGGGCCCTGCAGCCCTTCGGCCAGGTGCCGATCCTGGAGGAGGACGGCTTCGCGCTCTTCGAATCGGGCGCCATCGTCCTCCACATCGGCGAGCGCAGCGAGGCGCTGTTGCCGAAGGACCCGAGGGCTCGCGCGCGAGCGACGCAGTGGGTGATCGCCGCGCTCAACTCCATCGAGCCATTCGTCATGGAGGTGGCCCGCATCGATCTGTTCTACGCAGACCACGAATGGGCCAAGCAGAGGCGTCCGGGCGCCGTGGCATTCCTGCAAAGGCGCCTCGCCGGCCTCTCCAAGGCGCTCGGCGACAAGCCCTATCTCGACGGCGGCCGCTTCACCGCGGGCGACCTGATGATGACGACGGTGCTGAGGATCCTGAAGGGCACCGACATCGTAACCAGCGACAAGCGTCTGGCCTCCTATGTCGAGCGCTGCACCGCCAGGCCGGCCTTCAGGCGTGCGTTCGATGCGCAGATGTCAGACTTCAAGCAGGCTGCATGAAGGGGTGACGCCCTCAGTCCACCCACAGGAGGACGATGCCATGGCTGCCAATCCAACCAACGAGGAAGCTGCCATTCGCCGCGTGATCGAGGATTGGGCGTCTGCGGTGCGCGCTAAGAACCTCGACAGTGTTCTCGCCCGCCACACGGACGACGTGCTGATGTTCGACGTCCCGCCGCCGGTGGCGGTGCGCGGGATCACCGCTTACCGCGAGACCTGGCCCCCGTTCTTCGCAGCGCTTACGGAAGGCGATGCCGCCTTCGACATCGCGGAGTTGAACGTCACCGCCGGCGACACGGTGGCGTTCGCCACGGCCGTGCTGCGCTGTGGCTCGGCGGAAGAGTTGGCGAAGGACGGCACGCCGCGCCTGCGCCTCACGCTCGGTCTTAGGAAAATCGAAGGCGCCTGGCACATAGCCCACGAGCACCACTCGTTCCCGTCGGAACCGTAGGGTGGGTTAGCGCGAAGCGCGTAACCCACCGTTCACGCGCACTGAACTCTCAGCTGGCTGCGAAGGCTCCAACCGAAGGAGATCGTCATGACCGAGAAAAAGAAGAAGAACCCGCTGCCGAAGATCGTATCCGAGGCCGAATGGCAGGCCGCACGCGACACGCTGCTCGTCAAGGAGAAGGAATCGACCCGCGCGCTCGATGCGCTGGCTGCGGAGCGGCGCAGGCTGCCCATGGTGCGGATCGACAAGGCCTACGTCTTCGAGGGGCCACACGGCAAGGTGAGCCTGCTCGACCTGTTCCAGGGCCGCCG
>JBIOWI010000231.1:0-11226 GCA_044868325.1 Hyphomicrobiaceae bacterium | reverse complement strand
CCATGATGTTTATGCCGAGAACCAGTGTCATTAACACAAGCGTTGCGGCCCACGCTTGTGCGTGCCACTCGTCGTAGGGCGCCCCAGGAAGGGGCGGACGGCGGTGCGCCCGTGACGTATGACACACGGGTCGGCCGATCGAATATAGTGCCCGCGCGATCGCAGGGGCGGCGGTGCGGGAAGACGGGTGGGGCGTAATGCTGGTTGGGGTGGCGCTGTGCGGCGTGGCCGTCCTGTTGGGCGCGGCCGTTCTGGGGACGCTGCTGCAGCGGGAGGTTTGGGCTGCGCGCCTCGTCTATGGCGTCTGCCTCGCTGCCTGCGTCGCCGTCCTGGGCACGGCGGCCCTGCATCTCCTGCTCTGGGCGGACACCCCCCAGACCGCGCAGCTGCCCGTCGGCCTGCCGTGGACCGGTGCGCACTTCCGCCTCGATGCGCTTGCCGCCTTCTTCCTGGTCGTGGTGAACCTGGGCGGCGCCGGCGCCAGCCTGTTCGGTATCGGCTACGGCCAGCACGAATCCGCGCCGGGTCGCGTGCTGCCGTTCTATCCTGCGTTCCTCGCCGGCATGAACCTGGTCGTCCTTGCCGACGACGCCTTCAGCTTCCTTCTGGCCTGGGAGTTCATGTCGCTGTCGTCGTGGGCGCTGGTGGTGGCGCACCACCACGAGGCCGACAACACGCGGGCCGGCTACATCTACATCCTGATGGCGTCGTTCGGCACGCTCGCCCTGCTGCTGGCGTTCGGCCTTCTGGCCGGCGGCACCGGCGGCTACACTTTTACCGAGATCCGGGCCGGCACGGGCATCCTGCCGGCCGTCGTCCTGATTCTCGCCATTCTGGGCGCCGGCTCCAAGGCCGGCCTTGTACCGCTCCACGTCTGGCTGCCTCTCGCCCACCCGGCCGCGCCGAGCCACGTCTCCGCCCTGATGAGCGGCGTGATGACCAAGGTCGCGGTCTACGGCTTCATCCGCATCGTGTTCGACCTCAACGGCGAGCCGGCGTGGTGGTGGAGCGTGGTGGTGATCGCGCTCGCCGGCGTCACCTGCGTCATGGGCGTGCTCAGCGCCTTGATGCAGCACGATCTCAAGCGCCTGCTCGCCTACCACACGGTCGAGAATATCGGCATCATTTTCCTGGGGCTGGGGCTGGCGCTGGCATTCTCCTCCTACGGCCACAACGCGGCCGCCGCGCTGGCGCTGACCGCTGCATTGTTCCACGTCCTCAACCACTGCCTGTTCAAGAGCCTCCTGTTCTTCGGCTCCGGCGCCATCCTCACCGCCACCGGCGAGCGCGACATGGAGCATCTGGGCGGTCTCGTCCATCGCATGCCGCTCACAGCCTTCGCCTTCCTGACGGGCTGCATCGCCATCTCGGCACTGCCGCCGCTCAACGGCTTCGTCTCGGAATGGCTCACGTTCCAGGCGATCCTGCTCAGCCCGTCGCTGCCCTCGTGGGCGCTGAAGCTGATCGTGCCCGCGGCGGGGGCGATGCTCGCGCTGTCGGCGGCGCTGGCCGCCGCCTGCTTCGTCAAGGCCTTCGGCGTGACCTTCCTGGGACGCGCCCGCACGCCTCAGGCCCACCGGGCGCAGGAGACCGACAGCGCCTCGCTCGCCGCGATGCTCGCCTTCGCCGCGCTCTGCCTGGTGGCGGGCGTCCTGCCGGGGCTCTTCATCGACGCCCTGGCGCCTGTCGTGCAGGGCCTCGCCGGCGCGTCCATGCCGCAACAGAGCACGCAGGCCTGGCTGTCGATCGTGCCCATCGCCGAGGGCCGCAGCTCCTATAACGGCCTCCTCGTCTTCGTCTTCATCACGGTTGCCACGCTGCTGACGATCGAGGCGGTGCACCGCTACGCCTCCCGCGCGGTGCGCCACGGCTCGGCCTGGGACTGCGGGTTCCCCGATGCGAGCCCCGCCACGCAGTATACGGCCTCTAGCTTCGCGCAGCCGATCCGGCGCGTGTTCGGCGCCACCGTGTTCCAGGCGCGCGAGCGGGTCGAGATGCCGGCGCCGGGCGACGCCCGGCCCGCGCGGCTCGCCGTCACGCTCCGCGATTTCGTCTGGGATGGCATCTATGCGCCCGTCGCCCACGGCGTCGGCGCCGCCAGCGAGCGGCTCAATCGTCTTCAGTTCCTGACCATCCGCCAATATCTCAGCCTGGTGTTCGTCGCCGTGGTCGCCCTGCTGCTGGTGGTATCGGCATGGACGTGATCGTCGGGTTCGTCGTCGGCCTCTTTCTGCAGGGCGTGCAGATGCTGCTGGTGCTGGCGCTGGCGCCGCTGCTCCTCGGCTTCACGCGCACCGTGAAGGCGCGCATGCTGCGCCGGCGCGGGCCGCCCGTCGTCCAGCCCTACCGCGACGTCCTGAAGCTGATCCGCAAGGAGGCCGTGCTGGCCGAGAACGCCTCCTGGCTGTTTCGCTCCGCCCCCTACATGATCTTCGCCGCCACCTGGGTGGCGGCCGCACTGGTGCCGACCTTCGCCACCGGGCTCACCTTCGGCTGGGTGGGCGACCTCATCGTGATCATCGCCCTGGTCGGCTCGGCGCGCTTCTTCCTGGCTCTCGCCGGCATGGATATCGGCACCAGCTTCGGCGGCATCGGGTCCAGCCGCGAGATGCTGTTCGCGTCGCTGGCCGAGCCGGCCATGATCATGATCGTGTTCACGGTGGCCCTGATTGCCGGCTCCACGCAGCTCTCGTTCATCGCCGCCTTCATGCAGGAGAGTGCCGGTCTGCGCGTGTCGCTGGGCATGGCGCTCGTCGCCCTCATCATCGTCGCCGTCGCCGAGAACGCCCGCATCCCCGTGGACAACCCCGCCACGCACCTGGAGCTCACCATGGTGCACGAGGCCATGGTGTTGGAATACTCCGGCCGCCACCTCGCCATGATCGAGCTGGCCGCGGCCGTGAAGCTCCTGCTCTACGTCTCGCTCATCGCCTGCATCTTCGTGCCCTGGGGCCTGGCGCCGGCCGGCAGCGGGGCGGTGGCCTATGCCACGGGCATCGTCGCCTACGTCGGCAAGGTGCTGGCCGGCGGCTTCCTGCTCGTGCTGTTCGAGACCTCCATTGCCAAGATGCGCGTGTTCCGCGTGCCCCAGTTCCTGGGCGCGGCGCTGATGCTGGGCCTGCTCGGCACTCTGCTCATGTTCGTGTCGCGGAGCTTCTGAGGGATGAGCGCGCAATACTTCGACATCGCGCACATGCTGGCGGGTGGGCTGGTGCTGGTGAGCTTCCTCCTGCTCTACCAGGACCGCATGTTCGCGCTGCTCAACGTGTTCGCGCTGCACGCCGTCGTGCTCTCCGCATCGGTGGCGTGGCAGGCACATATCCAGGATGCGCACCATCTCTACGTGCCCGCCGCTATCGCGCTCGTGCTCAAGGCCATCGTCATTCCCGTCGCGCTCCGGCGCGTCGTCATCCGGCTGGGCATCCACCGCACGATCGAGAACGTCGCCGGCATCGGCCCCACCATGCTGGCCGGCATGGGTCTCGTCGGCCTGTCGATGGTGGTCATGCTCAAGGCCACCTCGACGACGGTCGATCCGCTGGCGCGCGAGGACCTGGCGTTCGCCCTCTCGGTGGTCCTGCTCGGGCTGCTGATGATGGTGTCGCGGCGCAATGCCGTGAGCCAGATCGTCGGCTTCATGTCGCTGGAGAACGGCCTGATCCTGGCCGCCACCGGCGCCAAGGGCATGCCGCTGGTGGTGGAGATCTCCATCGCCTTCTCGGTCCTGGTCGCCTTCATCGTCATCGGCGTGTTCCTGTTCCGCATCCGCGAGCGGTTCGATTCCGTCGACCTGCAGGCGCTCGACGAGTTCCGCGGAGAGCGCCGATGAGCCCGCTCGCCTTTAATCCGCCCTTCGACCTGCCGCTGGAGCCGGTCACGGCGGTTCTCGCCATCCCGCTGCTGTCGGCGGTGCTTCTCGCGCTGCTGCCCTGGTATTGGCTCGCCGCGCGCATCAACGTGGCGGCGGCGCTCGCCACCTTCCTCGCGGCGCTCTTCCTGCTGGTGGAGCGGCCGGCACCCTCCGCTTATCTCCTCATCGACGATCTCAACGTGGTGTTCGTGGTGCTCGGCACCTTCGTGGGCTTCACCACCAGCGCCTTCAGCGCCAGCTACATCGCCCACGAGCTGGAGATCGGCCGCCTCACGCCCCGCTACTTGCGCTTCTATCACGCCATGTACCAGACGCTGATGTTCGCCATGAACCTTGCGCTGGTCGCCAACAACATCGGCCTCATGTGGGTGGCGGTGGAGCTCGCCACTCTGACCACGGTGGCCATGGTCGGCATCTACCGCACCCACGAGGCGCTGGAGGCGGCGTGGAAATACTTCATCCTCGGCAGCGTCGGCATTGCGCTCGCCCTGTTCGGCACCATCCTGGTCTACATGGCGGCGCGGCCCGTCGTCGGCGAGGGCCAGGACGCCATGGTGTGGACCGCGCTCCTCGCCAAGGCCGCCGGCTTCAGCCCGGAGCTGCTCAACGTCGCCTTCGTCTTCCTGATGCTCGGCTACGGCACGAAGGTGGGCCTCGCCCCGCTGCATGCCTGGCTGCCCGACGCCCACGCCGAGGGCCCCACGCCGATCTCGGCTGTCCTCTCGGGCCTGCTGCTCAACGTGGCGCTCTATGCCGTGCTGCGCTTCAAGATGCTGCTGGCGGCCAACCCCGCGGCCATCTCGCCCGGCCCGCTGATGGTGACCATGGGCCTCCTGTCCGTGGTGTTCGCCGCCTCGATGCTGTACCGCCGGCGCGACATCAAGCGGTTCTTCGCCTACTCGTCCATCGAGCACATGGGGATCGTGACGTTCGCGTTCGGCATGGGCGGAGCGCTGGCCAACTTCGCCGGTCTCCTGCACATGACCATGCACTCGCTCACCAAGTCGGCGATCTTCTTCGCCGTCGGCCACATCGCCCAGGCCAAGGGCACCCAGCGCTTCGCCGAGATCCGCGGCCTCACCGAGAGTCGGCCCATCCTGGGCTGGGGCCTGGTTCTGGGCGTGGTGGCCATCGCCGGCCTGCCGCCGCTTGGGCTCTTCATGAGCGAGTTCCTGATCGTCACGTCCACCTTCGCCCGCGCGCCTGCTCTCGCCATCGTCCTCGTGCTCGGCCTGCTGCTGGCGCTCGGCGCGCTGATGCTGCGGCTGAGCGAGGTGGCGTTCGGCGAGCCCACCGGCCCCAACAACCCGGTGCATGCCTCCTATGTCCCGCTCTACGCCCACCTCGCCCTGGTGCTGGCGGCCGGCATCTACCTGCCCGGTCCGCTGGTCGCCTGGTTCCGCAGTGTGGCGCAACTGCTCGGGTGAGGCGCGCCGTGGGGTGGCTCCAGGACACGCTGCAGAACGGCCGGCCGGCGAGTGCGGCGGCCGCGCAGGCGCGCGTCATCGTCGACGAGGCGGGCTGGACCGATGCGTGCCAGCGGATCGCCGCGGGCCGGGGCACGATGCTCTCGCTGTGGGGCGATGCCGATACCGTGCACCTCGCCGTCACGGACGACGACACGATCGGCATTCTCACGCTCGCCTGCCCCGCCGGCCGCTTTCCCTCCGTGGGCCGCCTGCATCCGCCCGCGCTGCGCCTGGAGCGCGCCATCCGCGACCTGTTCGGTCTGCAGCCCTTCGCCGGGCCTGACACGCGCCGCTGGTTCGACCACGGCCGCTGGGGCGTACGCCAGCCGCTGGGCCGCAACGACAGCGCCCCCGCCACCGGCGACGCCTATGCCTTCCGCCTCGCCGAGGGCCCGCCGATGCACCAGATCCCCGTGGGGCCTGTGCACGCCGGCATCATCGAGCCCGGCCACTTCCGCTTCACCGCCAACGGCGAGACGGTGGTGCGGCTGGAGGAGCGGCTGGGCTACGTCCACAAGGGCATCGACGGCCTGATGGCGGGCGCGCCCATCGCGCAGGCGGCCAAGCTCGCCGGCCGCGTCAGCGGCGACAGCACGGTGGCCTATGCCATCGCCTTCGCGCAGGCCGTGGAGGTGGCGCTGGACCTTGCGCCGCCGCCGCGCGCCCAATGGCTGCGCGCCCTGATGGCCGAGCTGGAGCGGATCGCCAACCACCTGGGCGACATCGGCGCCATCTGCAACGACGCCTCGTTCTCGCTGATGCACGCCCACTGCGGCATCCTGCGCGAGGAGGTGCTGCGCGCCTCCAACCTGTGCTTCGGCCACCGCCTGACGATGGACTGCGTCGTTCCCGGCGGCGTGGCCGTCGATCTCGGCGCGGAGGGAACGGTCGCGCTGCGCAAGCTCCTCGCCACCATCGACCGCCGCTTCCCCGAGCTGGTCGAGCTCTACGACAGCACCGCCTCGCTGCAGCAACGCACCGTCACCACGGGCATCCTGAGCCCGGAGCTGGCGCGCCAATACGGCGCCGGCGGCTTCGTCGGCCGCGCCTCGGGCCGCGCTTTCGACGCCCGCAAGATGCCCGGCTACGCCCCCTATACGGCGCTCAATTTCGATGTCGCCGTGCGCCAGCAGGGAGACGTGGACGCGCGGGTGTGGGTGCGCATCGACGAGGTGCGCCAGTCGGCGGCGCTGGTCGAGCAGGTCCTGGATCGGTTGCCCTCGGGCGCTCTGCGCTCCGATTCCGCACCGTCGTCCGCGAGCAAGCGCGGTGAAGGGCTGGCGCTCGTGGAAGGCTTCCGCGGGGACGTGCTGGCGTGGGTGCGGCTCGGCCCCGAGGGCCACATAGCGCGCTGCCACCTGCGCGACCCGTCGTGGTTCCAGTGGCCGCTGCTGGAGGCGGCGATCGAGGGCAACATCGTCGCCGACTTCCCGCTCTGCAACAAGTCGTTCAACTGCTCCTATTCAGGGCACGATCTATAAGCGATGGAGATCATGCGTACACAGTCGCCGCGAATGGCGAATGGCCAATGGCGAATGGCGCGTGGACGGAGTTCGCCACTCACCATTCGCCACTCGCCATTCGCCCGCGTTGGGTTACGCCGCTTCGCGGCTAACCCAACCTACGCAATACGGACTACCGAGGTACGCGAATGCGCAAGCTGCTCTTTCAAAGCCTGCTTCTGCAGCTGCCGTTGACCGAGCGGCCGCCGACGCCCGACGAGGCGCACGTCGCCGAGCTGGCGCAGAGCCTGGGTGCGGCCGCGCGCAGGCGCCTGGGCCGCAGCCTTTCGATCCGCGAGGTGGATGCGGGATCGTGCAACGGCTGCGAGCTGGAAATCCACGCCCTCAACAACGCCTTCTACGACATCGAGCGGTTCGGGCTGCGGTTCGTCGCCTCGCCTCGCCACGCCGACGTGCTGCTCGTCACCGGCCCCGTCACGAGGAACATGCGCGAGGCGCTGGAGCGCACCTATGTCGCTACGCCCGACCCGAAGTGGGTGGTGGCGGCGGGAGACTGCGCCGCCACCTGCGGCGTGTTCGCAGGCAGCTATGCCTGTGTGGGGCCGGTGTCCTCGGTCATCCCGGTCGATCTGCACATCGCCGGGTGCCCGCCAACACCCACGGAGCTGCTCAAGGGCCTCATCGCGCTCGTTGAGTAAAAGAAGCGAATGGCGAATGGCGAATGGCGAATGGCGAATGGGGTCCACCAGTCGCGACGCACCATTCGCCATTCGCGATCTACGCCACCTCAACCAGATAGTGCTCTTCGCGCATGTGGCAGGAGGCGCTGCGCCACTCGATCGGTGCCTGCTCGAAGGAGACGATGACGCGGTCGAGCAGCATCAGCCTGGCGCCCGCTTCGATCGAGAGGAGTGCCGCTGTCTCTTGCGATGCCTGCACCAGGCGCACCTCCTCGTAGGCCCGGGCGAGGTGGACGCCGTGCTGCTGCGCGAGCGCGGTGACGCTCCAGTCGCCCACCTCGCCATCGTCGGCGTTCAGACCCGGCAGACGCCCCATTGCCAGGCAGGCGTTCTCCACCGCGAACGGCCGGCCCGAGACGCTGAGCACGCGCTGCTTGCGCAGGACCGGCTCCCGGGGGCCGATCTGCAGCATCTTCTGCTCCGACGGCGTGGGCTCGCCGTTGCTCTGGCGGAGCAGCTTGGCTGCCCAGGCGACCAGCTCGCCGTTGCTCCGGCGCAGCCGGTCGAAGCGAGTGGCCGCCTCAGGTGCGGCTTGGTCCACCACGAACGTCCCGCGCCCCTGGCGGCGGATCACCACACGGTCGGCTTCGAGCTTCTCCAGCGCCTTGCGTACAGTGCCGGCGCTCACGCCCATCTCCCGTGCAAGCTCCGTCTCGCTGGGCAGCGTTGCATTGGGCTTCCACGCGCCGTCTGCAATCCGGCGCGTCAGCAGTTCGCAGACCTGCAGGTAAAGCGGCTCGCGCGCGAGAGCGCACGACTTTATCGCCACGGCCATCAATTTGCTCCGTTGCTGTTGCCTACGACACAAGTGGTCCGGAGGACGGCATTCGCGCGAAAGGTGCGGAACGACATGTATCTGCCAGTCGTCGGCCGACAGGCAGTAGGAGAAATCCTATTTCGCGCCTCCGCTCACCTAATCGTCATGGTCGCGCATGGACAGCTTGCGGAGAAGCGTGAGCTTTGCTGCTATGGCCAAGCGGGCACAGCATGACCGGCATCCCTTCGACAGCCGATAGCAGTGACGTAGCATGACCACCATTCTTATAGCTGACGATCACGACGTCGTGCGCCGCGGCCTGCGCGTGCTGCTGGAAGCCCGCCCGGCGTGGCGTGTCGTTGCCGAGGCATGCGACGGCAAGGGCGCCGTTGCAGACGCCTTTCGCCTCAAGCCCGACGTGGCGATCATCGACTATGGGCTGCCGCGGCTCAACGGCATCGAGGCGGCACGGCAGATCCGGCATCACCTGCCGGACACCGAGATCCTGATCTTCACCATGCACAATACCGACGACATCCTGCTGCATGCCCTGGAGGCGGGCGCGCGCGGCTTCCTGCTCAAATCGGATGCGGACGACTACGTGATCGCCGCCGTGCAGGCGCTGTCGCAGCACAAGCCGTTCTTCACCGGCAAAGTGTCGGAGACGCTGATCGCGTCGTTCCTCGCCGCGTCCGGCGCGGCGCCCGCATCGGCGCTCACGATGCGCGAGAGCTCCGTCGTGCAGCTGATCGCGGAGGGGCGCACCTGCAGGGAGGCTGCCAACTTGCTGGGCGTGAGCGCCAAGACCGTGGAGGCGGCGCGGGCCAGCGCACTGCGCAAGCTCAACCTCAAGACCACCGCAGACCTCATCCGCTATGCCGTGCGCAACAGGCTGGTCGACGGCTGAGCGCACCCAGGCGGTCTGCCGCTCACAAATGCTCTGTGCAGGTTTGCCTTCGCATGCTAGAGTTTATGGTTCATAGTTTATCGAGATTGCCGCGGTTTTCATGGTTTGGCTGATCGTTTCGCGCGTCCCGGCATTGCGGCTGCGGGGTCGCGGGGGGATGTCGGCATGCCAAAGGGGGGAGCGAGAGGTCCGGTTCTCCTCATCGGTCCGCTCGTCGGTCTCGCCCTTGCTGTGGGACTGCCGGCGGCTGCGGAGGTCTGGCGCAGCTACGCCGAGGCGACAGCCGCCGCAGAGCGATCGGCGGCCAGTATGGTCCGCCTGATCGCAGAGCAGACCGAGCGCACCGTCCAGGCTATCGACCTCACGCTGATCGGCATACGCGACGTGCTCACGTTGGCACCTGGCCTGCCGCGGCACGATCCCGCATCCAAAGCTGCGCTCAAGGAGCGGCTCAAGAGCCTTCCGTCCGTGTATTCGCTATGCGTGATCGGAGCGGATGGCTCCGTCGTTCACGAGTCGAACGATGCGGTGGCCGAGGGGGAAAATTTCGCGGACCGACCCTATTTCGAGGTCCACAAGAACCATCTGGACGCAGGCCTACACATCGGCCGGCCGCTGCGAAGCCGGCGCTCCAACAAGTGGTTCGTGAGCGTCAGCCGCAGGATCGCCAATCCCGACGGCAGCTTCGGCGGCGTGATATTGGCTTCCGTCACGCCCGGCTACTTCAGGCGGTTCTACGAGGACCTGGAGATCGGCGAGAAGAACGTGATCTCGCTGCTCCTCCCGGACGGCACGCTGCTCGCCCGCACGCCCGACCATGAGGAGACGATCGGGACATCGCATGCGGGGCCCGTCCTCATGGCGGCGATTGCTCGGGGCAGCGGCGTCACGTGGAGCGTCAGCACGATCGACCGGACGCGACGGATCATCGCCTACCGTACCCTTGCTGGCGGGTCCCTCGTCGCGGCGGTGGGCTGGTCGGAAGGCAAGGTCTACGACGCCTGGTACAATCATGCCGCCATCGTGGGCGGCAGCGCCTTTCTGGTCTGGGGGCTGGCCTCGGGGCTGGCGCTGGCGTGGGTCAACGCCCGCCTCCGCCGCCGGGAGGAGCACGCGCATCAGGCGCAGGCCCGGCGCCTCGAGCTGATGGGGCGGATTGCCGGCGGCATCGCCCACGATCTCGGCAACACCATCAAGATCGCCCGCACCACGTTCACGCTGCTCAGGCCGTCGCTGGAGAGTCGGCAGGAGGCGATGGCGCTGGTGGACGATGCAGACCGCTCGCTCAAGAGCGCCTTCGACATCATCGACCGCCTGCTGGCCTTCGCCCGGCGCCAGGAGCTGAGCCCGCGCGCCACCGATCTCGGCCAGCTCATCTCCGGGTTCGCGCCGATCCTGAGGCAGGCGGCCGGTTCGCGCGTCGATCTCGATCTCCTCATCGACGGGCAGAGACCGCTTGTGTGCGTGATCGACCCGGTCCACCTGGAGTCGGCGCTCCTCAACCTCGTGCTGAACAGCAAGGATGCGATGCCGGACGGCGGACGCATCGTCGTCGCGCTGCGCGAGGCGTCGGCCCCCAGCAAGCGCCGCATGCGGCGTGGGGTGCAGCCTGCCGTCCCGCCCTGGGCGGAGGTCGCCGTGAGCGATACGGGCCCCGGCATGTCGCGTCACGTGCTGGAGCACGCGTTCGAGCCGTTCTTCACCACCCGTGCGGGCGGCAGCGGTCTCGGCCTCAGCCAGGTCCTGGGCTTCGTGCAGCAGAGCGCCGGCGAGGTGCGCATCGAGAGTCGCGAGGGCGCCGGCGCCACTGTCAGTCTGCTGTTCCAGACGGTATCGGAGCAGGGCGATGCCCTGCGGGTCTGACACAAACTCGCGCGGCAGGCGCCGACAGGTCCCCTCTCCCCGCTTGCGGGGAGAGGGCTAGGGTGAGGGGCGGCCCCAAGCGAAAGCCTCTCCACGTCGGGCCTCGAAGTCTTGCTCCGGCCGCGACCAAGCCGTTGAGAGGTTGGAACCCTTTGC
>JBIOWI010000230.1:0-3157 GCA_044868325.1 Hyphomicrobiaceae bacterium | reverse complement strand
GGCCTTGCGGTGAAGCCAGTCGGAGAGCCGGATGCGGTAGCTCCGCACGTCCGGTTCGATGAGCGGAGATGGGAAACGGGGCGCTGGCCTATGGCCCCAAGCTACCGCGCCCATCTTCGACTCTACCAAGGCTGCCTTTTCCGGCGACGCCCCCGGTCGCGGGGAATCATAAGATGTAACCGGACTCGGTTGCCGCACGTCGCCGACGGGTAGCTCCCCCGACTACGCCGCGGCCGGTTTGTGCGCCCCGCGGCCTGACGGCCGCGGCCGGGCCCTAGCGCGCGGGCCGGAAGCGGCCCGTGCGCCCGAGCCCCGCCTGGCGGCGGGTCTCGGCCCATTCGGGTGACGGTCCCTGGCGCGGACCACGACGACCGCGTCGTGCATCGGCGCGCACGCCGCCTGTGCCGACACCTGTCTCTGGAGGTGCGGCCCGCGACACGTCCGGAGGAAGTCGCTGCCTGGGGCTCACATGCAGAGAGACAGAGTGCGGCGGCTGTCGCCGTGAATGGGCTTGCAGAGGCCGAGAGAGCCGCTCCCGGCCGGACCGTCGCGGAGAGCTTCCCATGGCCAGATTGCAACCCAAGATCGCCCTGAGCGAGTCGCGGGACATTCCCTTCAACAGGCTCGTGCTCAGCCAATCCAACGTGCGCCGGGTCAAGGCCGGCGTGTCGATCGAGGAGCTGGCCGAGGACATCGCCCGGCGCACCCTCTTGCAGAGCCTCACCGTCCGGCCGGTGCTGGACGAGAGCGGCGCCGAGACCGGCATGTACGAGGTGCCGGCCGGCGGGCGCCGCTACCGGGCGCTGGAGCTGCTCGTCAAGCAGAAGCGCCTCGCCCGCACGGCGCCGGTCCCCTGCATCGTGCGCACCGGCGGCATCGCGGAGGAGGACAGCCTCGCCGAGAACGTGCAGCGGGCGCCGCTGCATCCGCTCGACCAGTTCCGCGCCTTCCTGGCGCTGCGCGAGAAGGGCCAGTCCGAGGAGGACATCGCCGCCGCGTTCTTCGTCTCGGTCGCCGTCGTGCGCCAGCGGCTGCGGCTGGCGTCCGTCTCGCCGAAGCTGCTGGAGGTCTATGCCGAGGACGGGATGTCGCTCGATCAGCTGATGGCGTTCACGGTCAATCCCGACCACGCGCGCCAGGAGCAGGTGTGGGAGGCGCTGCAGCGCGTGCCCGCGAGGCAGACGTACCAGATCCGCCGGATGCTCACCGAGGACACGGTGCGGGCCTCCGACCGGCGGGCGCGGTTCGTCGGCATCGCCGACTACGAGGCCGCCGGCGGCATCGTGCTGCGCGACCTGTTCGAATCCGACGACGGCGGCTGGCTGCAGGATCCGGCCCTGCTCGACAGGCTCGTCGCCGCGAAGCTGGAGCGGGAGGCGGAGGCCGTCCGCGCCGAAGGATGGAAGTGGGTCGAGGTCGCGCCCGACTTCCCGTACGGCCACACCTACGGTCTGCGCCGGCTTAGCGGCAAGGAGGTGCCGCTGACGAAGAAGGAGACCAAGGCGCGCGATGCGCTCAAGGCGGAGCTGGACAAGCTGGAGAAGCAGTACGCCGACGCCGAGGAGATCCCCGAGGAGGTCGACGCGCGCCTGGGCGAGATTGAGATGGCGCTGGGGGAGTTCGAGGAACGCCCCGTTGTCTACGATGCGTCTGAGATTGCGCGTGCCGGCGTCTTCATCAGCATCGGCACGGACGGCACCTTGCACGTCGAGCGCGGTTATGTGCGCCCTGAGGACGAGGAGCCGGTGGCGATCGGCGAAAGCGGGGAAGCAGAGGAGGACGTGGGCAAAGAGAGCACGACGGCAAAGCCCAACGGCGCCTCGGCGACCTCCCATGGGACTTCCTCGGCATCCGGCCATCGCCCGGTGGCGAGCGATGATGAGGGCTTCCGGCCGCTGTCGGATCGGCTGATGACCGAGCTCACGGCGCACCGGACACTGGCGCTGCGCGAGGCCGTCGGCAACGATGCCGATACCGCCCACCTCGCGATCCTGCACGCGCTCTGCCTCAAGCTGTTCTACCGGCTCGGGCTCGACAGCTGCCTCGAGGTGGACGCCAAGAGCGTGCTGTTCGGCTCGCAGGTCGAGGGCCTCGGCGGCATGGCGTACGCGACGGCGATCGACGCGCGCCACGGCGCCTGGTCGGCCCAGCTGCCGAAGGACACCGCCGACCTCTGGGACGTCCTCTCCGGTCTCGACAGCGACAGCCGCCAGGCGCTGTTCGCCCATTGCGTCGGCCTCACGATCAACGCGACCTGCCAGCCCTACGACCGCAGGCCGAAGGCCATCGCCCACGCCGATCGCGTGGCGGAGGCCGTCCAGCTCGACATGGCGGAGGCCGGCTGGCGCCCAACCGTGGCCACCTATCTCGGCCGCGTCACCAAGGCCCGGATCCTCGAAGCTGTGCGCGAGGCGAAGGGCGAGCAGGCCGCGCAGCTGATCGAGGACCTCAAGAAGGCCGACATGGCGCGCGAGGCCGAGCGCCTGCTCGACGGCACCGGCTGGCTGCCCGAGTCGCTGCGGCTGCGGATGCCCGATGCGTCGGGGTCGCCTGACGCGGGAGACCCAGAGGTGCTTCCTGCCTTCCTCGCTGGCGACGCGGACGGTGAGCCGCACGCTGTCGCGGCGGAGTAACCCGCCATCGCCCGGCGGCGACGGTGCCGCGTGCAACATCCTCAACGAATAACCCGCAAGGGTTCATCGCCTCCCGCCATGGCGCGCCGGACGAAACGCTCCCTGCAGGAGGGAGTGCCGGCGCGCGGGCCGTCTGCGGGCCCTGCCCGCGGCCACTAAAGGCCGATGCGCTGTCACCAGAGCGATACAACCTCAGCCTCCGGCTTCGTAGGGGGCTTTTGTTGTGCGCGTGCTAAGCATTTTCCAATGGCACATGACGCAAAGCCGCCCAAGCCTGCCTTCAAGAAGGCGCGGGTGCGTGCTCAGACCTGCGGGCGTCAAGAGGTAGCTTCGAACTTCCTTGAGCCAGGCACCAGCGATATCTCGCTTAGGGGCAGGATGATGCTTGAAAGCGTACTCGATTCAGTCTTCGGCGTCTTGGTATCGCCGATCTATCCGCCGACGTCCCAGGACCTGGATCGGTTCTCTCATCTTGGCGGCTTGCCGAGTCTGCCGCGCGGCATGGACTGGCCGCGCGCGGCCAA
>JBIOWI010000229.1:0-3922 GCA_044868325.1 Hyphomicrobiaceae bacterium | reverse complement strand
ACCCGATGAGCACCGGCCGCAACTTCGACGAGCTCCTGCGACTGCTGGATTCATGCCAGCTCACCGCGGAGTTCAAAGTGGCGACGCCCGTGAACTGGAAGCAGGGCGACGACGTGATCATCGCCGGATCCGTCTCCGACGACGACGCCAAGAAGCAGTATCCAGCCGGCTGGAAGGCCCCCAAGCCCTACATCCGCATCGTGCCGCAGCCGAAGGGCTGAGGCCGCAATTGTAGGTTGGGTTAGGCCCGAAGGGCCGTAACCCAACATGGCAAGCACAACTGTCGCGATCGTCATGTTGGGTTACGCCGCTTCGCGGCTAACCCAACCTACCCCGCCGGGCGACCTACATCACCTTCGCCATGGCCACCGCCGTGTCGGCCATGCGGTTGGAGAAGCCCCACTCGTTGTCGTACCAGGCCAGCACGCGCACCAGCCGGCCGTCCACGATCTGGGTCTGCGTCAGGTCGAAGGTGGCCGACATGGGGTTGTGGTTGAAATCGGTGGAGACGAGCGCCTCGCTGGTCACGCCCAGGATGCCCTTCAGCTCCTGGGACGCGGCGTGCTCCATCGCCTTGTTGATCTCGTCCACGCTGGTCTCTCGGCTGGGGATCAGCTTGAGGTCCACCACCGACACGTTGGGCGTCGGCACGCGGATGGAGGTGCCGTCGAGCTTGCCCTTGAGCTCGGGCAGCACCAGGCCCACGGCGACGGCGGCGCCGGTGGAGGTGGGGATCAGGTTGAGCGCCGCGGCGCGGGCGCGGCGGATGTCCTTGTGGGCCTGGTCGAGGACGTTCTGGTCGTTGGTGTAGGCGTGGATGGTGGTCATGAACCCCGACTCGATGCCGACGAGCTCGTTCAGCACCTTGGCCACCGGGGCCAGGCAGTTGGTGGTGCAGGAGGCGTTGGAGACGACCTTGTGCTCGGCGGTCAGCTTGCCGTGGTTGACGCCGTAGACCACGGTGAGGTCGGCGCCCTTCGACGGGGCCGAGACGAGCACGCGCTTGGCGCCGGCCTCCAGGTGCTGGGCGGCCTTCTCGCGGTCGGTGAAGATGCCCGTGCACTCCATTACGATGTCAACCGCCAAGTCCTTCCAGGGCAGCTTCCTGGGATCGCGCTCGGCCAGCACCTTGATGGGGCCGGTGCCGGCATCGAGGGTGTCGCCTTCCACCTTGACGGTGCCGGGGAACGGCCCGTGCACCGAATCGTGCCTGAGGAGGTGGGCGTTGTCCTTGGCCGAGACGAGGTCGTTGATGGCCACGATCTCGACATCGCGGCGCTTGGACTCGACGATGGCGCGCAGCACGTTGCGACCGATGCGGCCGAAGCCGGAGATTGCGATTCGGGTGGCCATTGGCGTCTCCAGGGCAGTGTACGGCAGGGGGCAATATCCGCGAGGTTTTCGGCACTCTAGTGCGGCGTTCCCGGCGCGTCTGTCAATGCGGCGCGCAACACCAGCGATAACGGGACCGCGCGCGCCCGACCGCACGCGGACACATGCCGGGGGACGAATGGCACGAGCGTGGGAGCAACGCGCCAAGCCGTCGCGGGTTGCGCCGCGCGCCGATTGTTGACGCTCAGCGTGCCCACTCCTATCGTTTCCGCAAACGAGAGGGAGGTGTCGCCCGCCTTGTCGCGGCGACCCAAGACAGGGCGGATCGCACGCAATGGCCCGGCGGCGCGCTGGCAAGGCCAACCCGACCAGTGCGACGCCGCGGAGTGGCGGGCGCCGCGGCAAGGCCAAGGCGGCAGCCAAGACGACCGCAGCCACCGAGGCAACGCTCAACGAGCGGCTGGCTGCGCTGGAGCGCGAGTGCGCGGCGCTGCGCGAGGAGCTGGAGCGGGAGCGCTCCCGGCGGCAGGCGCTAGAGGAGGTGCACGCGGCCACGCGCGACCGCATCGCCTGGGCGCTCGATTCGCTGCAGGTCATCCTCGACGCGAAAAATTGATCGGCCGGACGCGGCCTGGCAGGCCGCTTTGACTTTCCGCCGATTGGGCCTAGTCTCTGCCCCTGGCAGGGCTGCGGGGTGCGTCGTGGGCCATCAACCCGGGGGCCTATAAGATCCGCTAGGGAGCTGTCCCTGACCGAGGTTGTGGCCTCGGACACACGGCGCCCACCTTCGTTTCGAAGGGACCACGCGGGTTTGACCGCCTGCACGGCTCGTGCGGCTCTGCCTGTTCCGCTCTCCCCGTTCAGCTCTGGCCGTTCCGTCTTGCCCGCGCCGCCGCCATCTGCTGTAAGCGGGGCGTGACCGAAAGCTCAGCCACCCTCAGCGATATCGCCCGCGAAAAGGCCGCGCTGCGCGCCCGCCTGCGGGCCTGGCGCGACGGCCTCGATGCGCCCGCCAAGGTGCGCGCGGCGGAGGCCATTGCCGAGCGCGGAGCGGCGCTCGTAGCGAAGCTGCGAAGCCCGGCGGCACTGGGCCCGGCGGGGCTGGGCATCGTCTCCGGCTTCGCGTCGCTGCCCGAGGAGCTCAACGCCTGGCCGCTGCTGCGGAGGCTCGCCGGGGCCGGTGTGCCGCTGGCGCTGCCGGTGGTGGCGAGGAAGGGCCAGCCCCTGCTGTTCCGGGCCTGGGCGCCCGGCGACGCCATGGACAAAGGCGTATGGGGCATCCCGGAGCCCAAGGCCGACAAGGCCGTGCTGGAGCCCGACATCCTGCTGGTGCCGCTCTTCGCCTTCGATGCCCGCGGCGGCCGGCTCGGCTACGGCGGCGGCTTCTACGACCGCACGCTCGCGCGCCTGCGGACCATGAAGCCGGTCGCTGCGATTGGCCTTGCCTACGACGAGCAGCGGGTTAACCTTGTGCCGCATCTCGACTACGACCAGCGCCTCGACTGGGTGCTGACCCCCTCCGGACCGCTCCGGTGCCAGCACGATGCGACTGCTGTTCCTCGGTGACGTGGTGGGCCGCTCCGGCCGCCAGGCCGTGCTCGCGAAGCTCCCCGAGTTGCGCGAGCGCTACCGGCTCGACTTCGTGGTCGTGAACGGAGAGAACGCCGCAGGCGGCTTCGGCATCACCGAGGCGATCTGCGCCGACCTGATCGACGCCGGGGCCGACGCGGTGACGCTCGGCAACCACGCCTTCGACCAGAAGGACGCGCTGGTGTTCATCGAGCGCCAGCCCAGGCTCATCAGGCCCATCAACTATCCGCCGGGCACCCCCGGCCGGGGCAGCGGCATCTTCAAGGCTGCCAACGGCGCCGACGTGCTGGTCGTCAACGCCATGGGGCTGATCTTCATGCCCGAGCTGGGCGACCCGTTCCGCGCCGTGGAGGCCGAGGTGGCGGCCTGCGGCCTCAAGCAGGGCGCCGACGCCATCGTGGTCGACTTCCACGCCGAGGCGACCAGCGAGAAGCAGGCGCTGGGCTATTTCCTGGACGGGCGCGTCAGCCTGGTGGCGGGAACCCACACGCACGCCCCGACCGCGGACGAGCGCGTGCTGCCCGAGGGCACGGCCTTCATCGGCGATGTCGGCATGTGCGGGGACTACGACTCGGTGCTGGGCATGGA
Source organism: Hyphomicrobiaceae bacterium (assembly GCA_044868325.1). Taxonomy (GTDB): domain Bacteria; phylum Pseudomonadota; class Alphaproteobacteria; order Rhizobiales; family Hyphomicrobiaceae; genus AWTP1-13. Next base: position 412 of record JBIOWI010000229.1, on the reverse strand, counting down.
CCGCACCGAGCCGCTCAACCGGTTCCTCACCAAGATCCCGCGCTCCCGCATGGAGCCCTCCACCGGGCCGGCGACGATCTCCGGCCTGGCGGTGGAGATCGACGATGCGACCGGGCTCGCCACGCGGGTGGCGGCGTTGCGCCTGGGCGGCGTGCTGGCGCCGGCGGAGCCGGGGTTTTGGGGGGATTGAGGGGGGCGTAAGGGGCTGGCGCTGCTCTCAACGGTGGTGGGGCAATCTATCCCCGGCAACGGACCATCCGAGGCCTCGCTCTGCACGGAGAAAGAGGTAGAGTCGAAGATGGGCGCGGTAGCTTGGGGCCATAGGCCAGCGCCCCGTTTCCCATCTCCGCTCATCGAACCGGACGTGCGGAGCTACCGCATCCGGCTCTCCGACTGGCTTCACCGCAAGGCC
>JBIOWI010000228.1:0-8245 GCA_044868325.1 Hyphomicrobiaceae bacterium | reverse complement strand
CAGAGGGTCTGACACCTACTACGACAGGATCGTCACCTCGCCCTTGGTGCCATCGACGCGCAGGCGCTGGCCGGTCTTGATCGTGCTGCTGCCCGAGCCGGTGGCCGTCACCGCCGGCAGGCCGTACTCGCGGCAGACGATGGCGGCGTGCGACATCATCCCGCCGATGTCGGTCACCGTCGCACTGATCCGGCTGAACACCGGCGCCCAGCTCGGCGCCGTCACGGGCGTAACCAGGATCTCGCCGTCCTTGAGCTGGTCGAGCTCGTCGGCCGAGCGGATCACGCGGGCCAGGCCTTCCACCGTGCCCGGCGAGGCGGCCATGCCGGTGAGCTGCCTGGCGGCGCCGTTGCTCCTTCCGCCCTTCCGCCATCCGCTGAACAGGCCGCCGCGCGCCTTGCCGTTGCCGACGGCGCCGTTGGCCGTGGCACCGGCCTGCAGCCAGGCGTTGATGCGGTCCGTGGTGATGCCCCACAGCATGATGGTGAACGGCTCCGTCACCACCTCGGGCGGCTCGTTGAGCGCGGGCTGCGGCTTCTGGGTGGCCAGCGCCTCCATGATCCGCCGGCGCTTGGCGACGCGCTGCGGCCAGTACTTGGGGCCAATGGGGTCCACGCCGACGGCCCAGGCGCTGCAGTAGTCGTAGAGCGCCTCGCGCACCTCGTTGCGGCTGAGGAAGAACAGCCCCTCCCGGTCCGGCCAGAACCCGGCGCTCTGGAGCAGTTGGGAGAGCTGGCGCATCTTGCGCCAGAACACGCCGAGCGCCCAGTGCTCGATGTAGAAGTTGTGGTTCTCGACATAGGGGAACACTGTGCGCGCGAGCCCGAGCTTCTGCTCGAACACAGGCCTCACCTCGGCGCCGAGAAGGTCGGCGTACTCCTTGATGATGCGATCGCGCTCGGCCGCAATCTCTGCGGTGGGCCGCTCGATCCGCACACCCTTCTTGATCTGCGCTATGTAGTTGCGGATGTAGCCGAGCGGGATGCCGAGGTTCTCGATCCAGTACTTGTCGGTGGAATAGAAGCCGTTGCCGGAGGTGAAGTTGAACCAGGGGTGCTGCGCGGCGTTCCAGGCATCGATCCACGCCTTGCCGCTGGGGCGGGACGCAACCGCCGCCAGCGCCTGATCCACGGAGCCGGTCGTCAGAGCGTCGTCGACGCCGCTCTCGATGGCCAGCCGCGCCAGCTTCTTCAGCTCCTCGTCCGGCCGGAACAGGTCCACCTCGATGCCCTGCACCATGCGGGCGATGGCCTGGTCGGGGATGTTGGGAAACTGCTCCTTGCAGAAGCCGAAGAAATCCAGATAGGCGGCGTAGCCGAGGTTCAGGAACTCGAAGTGGTACTGCCAGGCCCGGTAGCAGAGCTGGATGGCGCTGTCGTAGGCTTCGATGAGCTCCAGCGTGTTGTCCACCCCGCGGCCCTCGAACACCCACTCCTTGGGGACGACCTCCGGCAGCGGCTCGAACCTCAGAGCCTCCATCTCGTCGATGACCTTGCGCACCTTCTCGTGCCAGTTCTCGACCAGCGAGCCCCAGTTCTGGAAGTAGAACCCCGCCCGCTCCAGGAACTGCGGCACCCGCTCGGGAATCTTGTCCGGCGCCACCGGCACCGGGCTCATGTAGAGGTAGCCGTTGTGGATGCGGTAATCGACGCCGTTGGCGGGCGGCACCAGCAGGTGGCGGGTGTTGTACTGGCCGAGGCACTTGCACGCGTACTCCGCCATGATGGTGTCGAACGGGCGGAAGGGCGTGGGCCAGTGCTGGGCGTCGCAGAACCAGAAGCGGGCGCTGTCGATCGCCCTGGTCTCGTCCTGGAACAGCGTGAAGTAGGGATAGAGCTCGCGCCACCCCTCGGCGCCCGGCGGCGCCTTCAGCTCGTACGGGCTTGGAAAACGCGCATGCGCTGTCATCTTGTCCTCCCTTGGGGAATTTGCTCCGCCGTTTTCTTTTTTGCCGCGAGCGGCGCCAGCAGCGTGCCCAGCACGCCCGCCGTGCCGGTGGCGTAGGCCTTGGCGGTTGTGGTCGCGGGCGCGGCCTTGCCGCTCCAGACGGTCTCCGGCCGGGCCTGCAGCAGCACGACGCCATGGTCTTCCTGCCGCTCGGCGTCGATGGCCCATTCGATATCCATGGGTACGCCCATGGCCTTTTCCACGGCCTTGGCCGCCTGCGCCACGGCGCGGAGCTGCGCGTCGGTGAGGCTCGCCGCGGTGCGCCGCGCCGCGTCAACCTCGCGCAGCACCGTCCGGCGCCCCTGGCGGTCGGCAACCAACTCGTGCGCTTTGGGCACGATGGTGCGCTTCACGGGCTGCAGCAGCACCTTGTCGATCGTGAACGAGTCCGGCGTGACCTGGCCCGACACCAGCGGCTCGCCCAGCCCCCAGACCGACTCGATGACGATGGCCGACCGGTCACCGTTGGACGGGTCGAGCGTCATGGCAACGCCGGCCGCGCGAGCGTCCACCATCTTCTGCACGGCAACGGCCATGCGGTGGTCGAGCTGGCCGAAGCCGTGCTTGGCGCGGTAGGCGACGGCGCGGGCGCTGAACAGACTGGCCCAACAATCCCTGACGCGGGCCAGCACCGCCTCGGCGCCGACCGTCCACAGGTAGGTATCGCCCAGGCCGGCGAAGCTCGCCTCTGGCAGGTCCTCGGCGGTGGCCGAGGAGCGTACGGCCACGGGCGCCTCCTCGCCCGCCCTGGCGCACAGCGCGTGGTAGCCGGCCCGGACGGCGTCCGCTACGGCATCGGGGAGGGGGTGGGCCGTGATGAGATCTTGCATCTCCTGGGCGATGCGCTCATGGGCAGCCGCCTGGCTGGCCGTGAGCTGCGCGACCAGTGTCGAGAGCCTGGCGTCGAGGGCGTGGGCCGCCAGCATGTCGCCATAGGCGTGGGTGGTGACGGCGAAGCCCGGCGGAACGGAGGCGCCGGCAGCCATCAGGGCGGCAAGCCCCGCGCACTTGCCACCCAGGGTGCCGAGATCGTCCTTGCCTGCCTGCTCGAAGGGAACGACATAACGCACAGCCTGGGCGTCGTGCCCGTCCCCGTTCCCCATGGCAGTCCTCCCAAGGAATCGTTTGTTCGTTCGGCGCGTTGGCCGTTACATGAATCTTGCACAGACGAGCGCATCTGCGTATCGGACGTGTCATAATTTCACTAGGTGTAACCTCGGGCGCCCGTCGCCAGCCTCACGGGTCCCACTCCGCCAGCAGCGCCCGCGGCGTGCGGAAGGATGTGTTCGGCACGAAGCTGAACGTCTGCTCCGGCTTGAGGCGCAGGTTACGCAGGCGCGGCGGGATGACCTCCAGCGCAATGGCCATCTGCAGCTTCGCCAGCTGCGCTCCCAGGCAGTGATGGATGCCGTAACCGAACGACAGGTGCGCCCGCGCGTTCCGGCGCGCCACGTCGAACCGGTCCGGCTCCTCGAACACCGTCTCGTCGCGATTGCCGGAGCCGAACAGGATGAGCAGGTTCGCCTTCTCCGGGAGATCCACGCCGCTGAGCCTCGTCGCCGTCCCGACGCAGCGCCGCCACGCCACGATGGAGGGCGTGAACCTCAGGATCTCCTCGATCGCGTTGGGCACCAGGGAAGGGTCCGCGCACACGGCCCTCCACTGCTCAGGATGCAGCAGCAGCTCGCGCAGGCCATTCCCGATGAGGCTCGTCGTTGTCTCGTGCCCGGCGAACAGCTGGCTGTAGCAGATGGAGGCGATCTCGTGGTCGCTGATCTCGGCGCCCTCCGTCTGCAGGCGCACGAGGTCGCCCGGAAGATCGTCGGTCTGCCGCCCATTTGGAGCCGAGTGGCGTTGCGCCACCAGCTCGCAGCAGTAGCGCCAGTAGCGCACCATGTTGTGCGCGTGCGGCACCTGCGCCTCGGGCGAGAGGTTTCCCCACGTCAGGAGGGCGCGGCTCTCGCTCCACGCCTTCACCTGTGCGGTCTCCTGCGCCGGCACGCCGAGCAGACAGAAGATCGCCTGCGCCGGCACGTCGTAGGCGAAATCGCGCACCAGATCGCCTTCGCCCTTGGCAGCGAACGCGTCGATGGCCTCGCTCATGATGCGGCGGATCTGCGGCTCGATCGCCTTGAAGCGGCGCGGGCCGAACGCGCCTTGCACGATCCTGCGCATGCGGGTGTGCTCGGGCGGGATGCGGGCCGAGAGGCCAGAGCGCCCCTCGAAGCCGCCGTCCTGCAGAATGCGCTCGGTTGCCTCTGCCAGCGGCCAGAACGGCGACTGGGTATTCTCCGACGAGAACGTCCGCCAGTCGTTCAGGACCGACTTGATGTCCTCGTAGCGCGAGAGCACCCAGGAATCGACCCTGGGCGAGTGGAACACCGGCGCCTCCCGGCGCGCCCGGCGGTAGACGGGAAACGGATCGGTCAGGTCGAACGGATCGAAGGCCTCGGCCAGGGGCACGGCAGCACCGTCAGCCGAGAAGGCAGTGGCATGCGGGGTAGACTGCACGGCGCTCTCCCATTCCGAATCGCTCTGAGCGGTGGCACAGAGAATGGGAAAGGGCTCTTCGAAGAGGTTCCCAGATCCGGCTTGGACGTCAAGCGGGGGCGCGCCGCGGTTTCACTTGGTGAGCACGAGACGAAGGCCCGGCTTCTCGACGGAGACATACGAGAGATCGGACCGGCGCGCCAACTGCTCGATGAGCGAGAGCACCGGCTTCACATCCGGGTTGTAGTGTCGGCGTGCTGGGCCGGCCGCCTTCATCGCGTCAACCTGATCCTGAGGCATGACGGTGCGCAGCACCAGCTCCTCGTCGTCGATGGCGCCGGAGAATCTGCGGCGCAGCTCCTTCAGATCGGGCATTGCCGGCGCCGCCAGGAGCTCGCGCGCCCGCGGCGACGACAGGACCCTGTCGAGCACGTTGGGATCGACGGGCACGGTCGGCTTGCCGAACCGGCCGCTCGCGTAGCGGACCACCTCGTCGGGGACGTTGCGATAGCGCTCCCCGGCGATCACGTTCATCACCGCCTGCGTGACCACGATCTGCGAGAACGGCGTCACCATGATGGGATAGCCGAGCTCTGCACGCACGCGCGCGGCCTCCTCGAACACCGCCGGCAGGCGGTCCAGCGCCCCGATCTCGACGAGCTGGCGGCGTGTGGTGCCGACCATGCCGCCCGGCACCTGATGGCGGAAGTAGGCGGCGTCGAGCTCCTGCGGCTGGCCCGCCGGCAGCCCTTCGGCGGCGGCCAGCCGGTGGAGGTAGTCGCCGGCGCGCCTCAGAGCATCGTCGTCGATGTCGAGGGAATGGCCCTGCTCCCTCAGATTGGCGACGGTGCGCTCCGCCGATGGTTGCGACGTGCCGTTGCCGAGCGGCCCCAGAGCCACGTGCAGCGCGCGCACCCCGAGCCGAGCCGCCTGCAGATAGGAGAAGGGCGCGAGGCCGATAGTGCAGTGGGAATGCAGCTCGAACGGCAGCCGGCCGGCGTTGACCTGCAGTTGGGGCATGAGCGACGCCGCCCGCTCCGGGGTGAGCAGTCCGCCGGGATCCTTCAGGTAGACGCCGTCGATCGCGCTCGACTGGGCGAGCCGCCGCACGCAGGCGACATAGTGCTCGTCGGTGTGCACAGGACTGACGGAATAGGTCAGCGCCGCCACGATGCGCTCGCCGGCCTCGGCGCGGATCGCCTCGGCCACTGCGACGAGCGCCTCCATGTCGTTCATGGCATCCATAACGGCGAAGCGGCGGATGCCGTTGCGGACGAGCAGGCGGAAGGCGAGGCGCATGAGCTCGGGGTGTGCCAGCTCCCACGAGATGAAGCGCATGCCCGTGGTCAGGAACTGCAAGGGTGTGCGCGGCATGGCCTTGCGCATCAGGCGGAGGCGCTCCCAGGGGTCCTCGCGCTTGAAGCGCACCGCCACCGCCATATGGGTCGAGGTCGAGAAGTCGATCGCGGCGAAGCCGACACGGTCGAGCACCGGCGCGAGGCGCAGCATCATCGCGGTATCGAGGCCGGTCGCTCCCCAGAGGCTCTGGTTGCCGTCGCGAAGGGAGGTATCGACCAGATCGATATGGGCCATCGGCACCTCCGGGCTGGCGCGCCGCGTGCGGCCTAAGCCTGCGGGCGGGCGACGCGCATCAACACCTGGTCGTATTCGACCGCCGTTCCGTCCTGGGCACAGATCTCGCGGACCTCGCCCTCCACGCCGGCCAGCACCCCGTTCATGAGCTTCATGACCTCGATGATGCCGACGGTCGTCTGCGGGGTCACGACGGTCCCCACGTCGACGAATGGCTCGGCGCCGGGCCGCGGTGCGCGGTAGAACGTCCCGAGCGTCGGCGCGCGAACCTCGACCGTTCCTGGCGTCGGCTCGCCCGGCGGGGGGTGCGCGCCATTCGCTGCGGCGCGTTGAATCACGGGCGCAGGCGGCTCATTGGCGTCTCGCGACGAAGGGGCGGCTGTGTCCGCAGCAGACTCGCGCCGGAGCCTGAGGCGGACATCGCCGATCTCCAGCTCCAGGCTGTTGAACGGGGAGCTTTCGAGAATCCGCAGGATCTCCCGGATGTCGTCCGATGTCAGGACAGGCTTCTTGTCGTCGCGCATGGTTGCATCGACCGGGGTATCGACCTCGGCAGCAGGCTAGCAAGAGCTTCAGCGGCCTGATAAGCGTAACCGTGGCCGTTTCACTGCGTGAAACATGGCGTCGGAAAGCGTCCAGGCGATGAGTGTCAAGATCATACGCGCCCTCAACCGCGGACTGGACGTGCTGCAGATCATTCACGCCTCCAAGGCCGTCGGCCTGCAAGACCTGCACCGGGCCACCGGGCTGCCGAAGCCGACCCTGCTGCGCATCCTCAAGACGCTGCTGGGGCGTCAGCTTGTGTGGCAGCGCATCGCCGACGGGGCGTACGTGGCAGGCTACACCTTCTCGGCGCGGACGAGCGCAAGCGTCGACGAGGAGGCACACCTTGCCGAGGCCGCCGCGCCCGTGCTCGCGGACTTGGGCAAGCGCGTGCGCTGGCCGTCCGTGCTCGCCGTGCCACGGCTCGACCACATGGCGGTGATCGAGACCAACCGGCCAATCTCCTATTTCAGGTACATCCTGAGGGCGCCGCTCGGGTTCCGCATCAACATGCTGCGCTCAGCCTCGGGACGCACCTATCTGGCCTTTTGCTCAGAGGAGGAGCGTGGTGCCATCGTCGCCCGTCTCGCCAACAGCTCGCGGCCCGGCGACACCCTGGCCCGCAACCCAGCACGGCTCGATCGGATCCTCGCCGAGACCCGAGACCGTGGATACGGCACGCGCGATACCGATTTCGGCGGCAACTACGATGAGCCGCGCAGTCGCGTCAACGACGGCCGCAACTCGATCGCCGTGCCGATCCTCGCCCATCAGGACATCGTCGGTTGCATCAACCTCACCTGGATTGCGAAGGTCGCAGCGGTCAAGGTCATGGCGGAGCGCTTCCTTCCCGAGCTCCATGAGGCCGCCAAGTTGATCGGAGACCGAATGTCTGCCTAACCGGTTGAGATCCGTTCTTCGGCTGCTTCCGGTCGCGGTACTACTTGTCGGACCACACGGCAAGCTCATATCCATCAGGATCCAGAAAGTGGAAGCGCCGGCCACCGGGAAAGGCGAAGACAGGTCTGGCAATCCTTGCACCGGCCTCTTCGAGACGTCGCTGTGCATCGGCAAGATCGACAGCGTAGAGGATGACCAACGGTCCGCCAGGAGTGACAGGGCTCCCCTTCGCAAATCCGCCAGTGAGCCGGCCGTCGCTGAACTCGCAGTAGGCCGGGCCGTAGTCCTGGGCCGTTCGCGCTGCCGTGGCGCTAAGCACGTCCTCCCGAGGCACGCTATAAGTCCTTCCGGAGGTGTAACATGAGCCGGGTTACGGTGAAGGCGTTCGGCAAGGCGCCAGCCGGCATCGCCACAGGGCAGTGCTTGTGCGGCAAGGTGCAGGTCGAGATCAGCATTCCAGCGTTCTGGGCGTGGCACGACCATTCGCGGACCAGCCGGCGGGCGCATGGCGCCGCCTATGCGACGTATGTCGGCTGTTGGCGCAGCCGTTTCCGCGTGGCCAAGGGCGAGAGCCAGCTTGCCCGCTTCAAAGACGAGGCGACCGGGGACACACGCGCATTCTGCTCCCGCTGCGGCACTCCCGTCGTGTATACGCGGGGGCGGTCATCGAAGATGGTGAACATACCGCGCGCCTTGTTCGACGGCCGCACCGGTCGCGAACCGCTCTATCACGTCGCCATCGAGGACTCGCCGGAATGGGCCTATCGCTACG
>JBIOWI010000227.1:0-14259 GCA_044868325.1 Hyphomicrobiaceae bacterium | reverse complement strand
TGTCGCCGGCCGGCTACGGCCTGTGGGCCGGCGCCTCGATCCACGAGGTGGCGCAGGTGGTGGGCGCCACCTTCCAGGCCGGCCAGCAGGCCGGCGAGGCCGGAGCCATCGCCAAGCTCACCCGCGTCGCCATGCTGGCGCCGATGGTGATGGCGCTGGGGGCCGTCGCCGCCCGCCGCCGCGCCGCCGGGCAGGCCAGGGCGCCGGTGCCGTGGTTCGTGCTGGGCTTCGTGGGGCTGGTGGCCCTCAACAGTGTGGCGCCGGTGCCGGCGGAGGCGAGGGCGGCGGCGGGCATCGCCACCACCGTGCTGCTGTCGATGGCGCTGGCGGCGCTGGGGCTCGAGGCGAGCATCGCCAAGCTGCGGGCCAAGGGCGTGCGGCCGCTGCTGCTCGGCGGGCTGGCGACGCTCTTCATCGCCGGCTTCAGCCTGGTGCTGGTGAAGACCCTCGCGACATGACCCATCCGGCGCGACCCCATCTCATGACCCCGACATATGACCCTTGAGCAGCTGCGCATCTTCGTGGCCGTGGCCGAGCGCGAGCACGTCACGCAGGCGGCCCGCGCGCTCAACCTGACGCAGTCGGCCACCAGCGCGGCCATCACCGCGCTGGAGAGCCGCTACGCCACGCGGCTGTTCGACCGCATCGGCCGGCGCATCGCCCTCACCGAGGCGGGGCGGCTGTTCCTGGTGGAGGCGCGCGCGGTGCTGGCCCGGGCAGCGGCGGCCGAGCGGGTGCTGGCCGACCTGGCCGACCTGAAGCGGGGCTCGCTCTCCATCGCCGCCAGCCAGACGGTGGCGAGCTACTGGCTGCCTCGGGTGGTGGAGCGCTATCGCTCGCGCTTCCCCGGCATCGCCATCGCGCAGAGCATCGGCAACACCGAGTACGTGGCCGGCCGGGTGCGCGACGGCCTGGCCGACCTGGGGTTCGCGGAAGGCGGGATGATCGACGATCCCGCGCTCATCGTCACGCCGGTGGCCGAGGACGAGCTGGTGCTGGTGGTGCCGCGGCGGCACGCCTGGGCGCGGCGGGCGCCGCGCACGCCGGCCGAGATCGCGGCCGGCCCCTGGGTGCTGCGCGAGCCGGGCTCCGGCACCCGCGCCATCTTCGAGGCTGCCCTGCCGGGGCTTGGCCTGGCGCCGGGGGAGCTGGCGGTGGCCCTGGAGGTGCCGTCCAACGAGGCGGTGCGCGCCGCCGTGGAAGCCGGCACCGGCGTCACCGCCATCTCGCGCCTGGTGGTGGCCAACGCGCTGAAGGCCGGCACGCTGGCGGCGGTGAAACTGGACCTGCCCCGCCGGCATTTCTTCGTGCTGCGGCATCGGGAGCGGTATGCGACGAAGGCGGCGCAGGCGTTTGTGGAGATAGTGGCGGGCAAGATGAACCGCGTGATCGTCTCTTGATCTATACCCCAGGGTTATAGAACGCTCCTCATGGGGAGCGCATCGGCGCCCTATGTGCCGGTTGCTCCCGGAGCGCCGCGGCGCGCCTTCCGTTCCTCCCGCAGCGCCGCCCGCAGCAGGGCACGCGCGGTCCAGACCGACAGCTCCTCGCCCTCCGCCGCGCTCAGCCCGCACACGTCGCGCTGCACGATCAGCGCCTCCCAGCCGATCACCATGGCGAGCGCAGACACGAGCCGCTGCCAGCGCGCCGGCTCGAGGCGGCCCTGCCATGGCGCCAGCGCCCGTTCGATCCACTCGATCCGGCGATAGCCCCGGCGTGGCGCTCCGTCCGCGGGCGGCGCTGCATCGGTCTCGACCGTCAGGCGCACGAGCGCGCGCCCGAGCCGCTCCACCTCGGGGCCGGCACCGTGCACCGCGCGGACCAGACGCTCCAGGCGCGCCTCACCGTCGGCGCCGTCCGACGCCTCCGCGATGGCACTGTCGATCGGAGCCCGGCTGAGCGCGCCGATGGTGGCATCGAGCAGCAACTGATCGAAGCTCGGGAAATAGAGGTACACGGTGCGCCGCGACACGTCCGCGGCGGCCGCCACGTCGTTCACGGTCGGCGTCTCGCCGCGGGCGATGAGCACGACGGTAGCATCGACGATGGCCTTGCGCGTGCGCCGCTTCTGCGCCGTGCGCTCGGCAGGGCGCGGCGCGGGCGTTCGGCGGCTCGGCTTGACAGTCATGGCAGCAAAGTATACCTGGATGTATTCATTGCACAAGAGTGCAATTAAGAGTCAAAGCTCCTGGATCGGAGATCTTCCCCATGTCGACGACCACCCGCACTGCGGGCGACGCCCGCTTCCTGGGACCGGGCGAAGGCCCGGCCCTTTGGTTCCTGCGCAACCGCGTGACAGTCAAAGCCACCGCTGCGGTCACCGGCGGCGGCTTCGGCCTGATCGAATCCCTGATCTCGCCGGGCTTCTCGCCGCCGCTGCACGTCCATCATCGCGAGGACGAGTCGTTCTACGTGCTGGACGGGGAGCTCACGATGCGCTGCGGCGAGCGGACGTTCCGGGCCACGCCCGGCGCGTTCGTGTTCCTGCCGCGCGACGTTCCGCACACCTTTGTCGTCGAGGGCGACCGGCCAGCGCGTCTGCTGACGCTATTGACGCCGGGCGGCGGCGAGGGCCTTTTCAGCGACGGCGGCCGGCCGGCGGAAGGTGACGGACTGCCCCCAGCCACGCCGCCCGACATCGAGGCCCTGAAGCGCGTGAGCCACCGCTACGACGCGGAGATCGTCGGTCCTCCGATGGCCCCAACCGGCCCGACAACCGCGCGGGGGAGCTAGGGCGCGGGCACCGTCAATAGAACAAGCTCGACACGCTCTCCTCCCGCGCCGTGCGGGCGATGGCCTCGGCCAGCAGCGGGGCGATGGAGAGGACGCGGAGGTTGGGGGCGGACTTGGCGGCGTCGGTGGGCTGGATCGAGTCGGTGATGACGAGGGTCTTGAGGTTGGAGGCGGAGACCTTGGCCACCGCCCCGCCGGTGAGCACGCCGTGGGTGATGTAGGCGACCACCTCGGTGGCGCCCTTCTCCAGCAGGGCGTTGGCGGCGTTCACGAGCGTGCCGCCGGAATCGACGATGTCGTCGATCAGCACGCAGCGCTTGCCGTCCACCTCGCCGATCACGTTCAGGACCTCGGACTCGCCGGGACGCTCGCGGCGCTTGTCGCAGATGGCGATCGGCACGCCGATGCGCTTGGCCACCTCGCGCGCGCGCACCACGCCGCCGACGTCGGGGGAGACCACGATGAGATTGTCGACGCCGTAGTGCTCCTGGATGTCGCGCACCATGGTGGGGGCGGCGAACAGGTTGTCGGTGGGGATGTCGAAGAAGCCCTGGATCTGGCCGGCGTGCAGGTCCACCGTCATCACCCGGTCCACGCCGGCGCGCTCGATCAGGTTGGCCACCAGCTTGGCCGAGATCGGCGTGCGCGGGCCGGGGCGCCGGTCCTGCCGGGCGTAGCCGAAGTAGGGCATCACCGCGGTGATGCGCCGGGCCATGGAGCGCTTCAGCGCGTCCACCAGGATCAGCAGCTCCATCAGGTTGTCGTTGGCCGGGAACGAGGTGGACTGCAGGACGTAGACGTCCTCGCCGCGCATGTTCTCCTGCACCTCGACGAACACCTCCATGTCCGCGAAGCGGCGGACGACGCTCTTGGTCAGCGCAAGATTGAGGATGCCCGAGATGGCCTCGGCCAGAGGGCGGTTGCTGTTGCCGGCAACGAGCTTCATGCGCGTCGCTCCCCGATTGCGGCTCGCCTCTCGGGTGTCGAAGGGCATCTCGGCGACGACTCCGTTCGCATCCGGCGGCGTTCTAGCAAGCGCCGCCGAACCTTGCAAACGGGTCAGGTCTCAGGTTTCAGGTTCTAGGTTTCAGGGACTAGGTCCACCGGCTGCCGCAATCCCTGAAACCTGAAACCTACAACCTGAAACCTGCCTTAGTTGACGGCGGTGGGCGAGGGCAGGAGCTTGAGGATGCCCTGCACGGCCGCACTGGCGGCCTGGTCGGCTACCCGGCCCCAGGGGCCGTCGAGCGAGCCTTCGGGGATGTCGTTCTTCTGCGACACGGTGCCGAGCTTCTTGCCACCCGGGTCGCGCACCACCCACTCGATCTGGATCGCCTGCTTGCCCTCGCGGCCGGCGCCCAGCGTGACGTTGCCTTCCACGCGGTATGCGGCGGGCGTGGGCCGCTCGATGAGCGAGACGCCCCTGCCCTTCAGCTCGCGCTGGATCGCGGCCGTAAGCGACGTGCTGCCGTCGCCGGGGGCGCCCTTCACGGAGGGAACCACGGCCATCAGCGCGCCGTCCCTGGCGATGCTGCCGGTGGTCTGCGCGGAGGCGAGCGCGGGCCCCTTCTTGCCGGCCGGCCGCGTGTCGGCGTCCGCCGTCTTGGGGGCGCTCGCCGAGGTGGCTGCCCCCGCGTCTGCCACTGCGGCCGAGGGCGAGCCCGTGCTGGGCAGCCAGGCGACGAACGATCCGGTGGCCTTGGCCACGATGGCCTCGGCGACGGCGGGCGTGATGGCGCCCCAGGGGTCCTGCGACGGGCTGGCGGGCACGACCTCCTCGCCGGCGAACCGGTTCACGCGCTTGCCCGACGGCTCCGACACATCGAGCACGTACGACACCTTGGTGCCGTTCTTGTCCTTCGCCGCCAGGATGTAGGGGCGCAGGTTATAGTTGGCGGGCTCGTCCTTCGCTTGGGTCACGCCGACGCGCTGGCGCTCGAGCGCCGTGGAGAACTGCTGCTGCAGCTGCCGGCCGAGCGCGTCGGGGGGGCCGACGATGGAGTTGATCGCCACCTTCGCCACCGGCGCCTGTGCCGAGTCCTGCGGCGGGGGCTCGGGCGGAGGGTTGACGGCCTGCTGAAACAGCGTGAACGTGCTGTTGCTGCCGCTGCACCCTGCGAGGCCGATCCCCATTACAGCGGCCAGCGCCACCGCCATGCAATGGCGCCGCGCCGCAGCAGCGTCCCTGGTCGTCACCGTGACGTCCCCCTCTGTGTCTTCGAAGCCCAGCTGAATCCCGGCTGCCGACTTACAAAACCCCTGCGGCGGGTGATTCTTCGCTCTACACCCCAGCAGACTCCCTCAATCCTGACAATATCCCTGTCCCGACAAAACCGGGAAAAAGCCTGCGCCTCCCCAGATTGCACGCGGCGCGTCGAGGTGGCTGCAAGCTGTTGAGCCCCAGGCACTTAGAGCAACACAATGGCGGAAATCTGCCGACCGTAGTCGGTTTCCCCACGTTTCTGCGACCTGCGATAGCTAAAAAACTCGTGCTGCTCTGTAAAGTTGCAGATATCGGCCGTCGCGACAACTGCGACGCCGGCCTCGCGCAAGCGATGGGCGGCATAGCCGGGCAGGTCGAAGCTCGGCCGCGCCTCCCGGAGCATACCCTGGGCGCCGCTGCGCGCGAAGAAGCGCGCATTGGCCGGGTCGCGCCCCAGGAACTCCGCCTCGAATTCCAGCCCGACCTCGTATGCGCTCGGTCCAATGCAGGGGCCGACGGCAGCGTGGATGTGCGAGCGCGCCGCGCCCAGGCTTTCCATGGCGTCGAGGGCGGCCTCGGCGATGCCGGCGAGGGCGCCGCGCCAGCCGGCGTGCGCGGCGCCTACGACGCCGGCGTGCGCATCGGCGAGCAGGATCGGCGCACAGTCCGCCGTGAGCACGCCGACCGCCAGGCCGCGCGTGGCCGTGACCAGGGCATCGGCCTGGGGCCGCCCGGCTATGGGCCCGTCCGTGGGCTTGTCGTCCACCACCACGGCCGTGATGCCGTGCACCTGGTAGGCCGAGACGAGCCGGCGCGCGCCCAGGTGCCGGGCGACGCGCGCGCGGTTCTCCTGCACCGCCTCGGGGCGGTCCTTCGAGCCGACGCCGCAGTTGAGGCTGGCGTAGATGCCCTCCGAGACACCGCCCCGGCGGGTGAAGAAGCCGCAGGCGATGCCGGGCAGGCCGGACATCTCGGGCATGAGAACGGGTTGCGGCATGGTCCAAGTCCTGGGGCCAAGTCCTGCGAGGTCCTAACCGAAGGGCGGCGGCACGGGCAGGCTAGGCGACCGCACCGCCATGGCCTTGAAGAGCTGGCCCATCCCGCCCGGCGACATGAGCCGCTGCGTTGCCGCCTCGATCTCGCCGGCGCGGGACGGGTTGGCGGCCATCAGCCGGGCAGTGCGCTCCGCAACGCCGAGCCGCCCCAGGAACTCCGCCTGGGTGATCGGCCCGTCGGCGGCGAGGCCGGCCGCGCGCGCTTTTCGTGTCAGTACAGCAAATTGCACGTGGGCCGTCAGGTCCGCGGCCCCGGGCTCCGCGAGGGGATCGGCATAGGCGTGGCCCCGGACTGCCTGGAGGGTATCGCCGAACGACGGCTCCGCGGGACCATAGTCGATGAGCAGGGCCGCGCACGGTGCCGTCCGGGCGGCGAGCGCTCGCATGAGCTCATCCTCGCCGGCGCGCAGCTCGGCGATGGCGCCCTGGTATGGCGGCACGGCGCTCTGGAGCTCGACGGCATCGCCGGCCGCGAGCTCGAGGCGCCCACCGTGGCCGAGCGCAACCACGCGCTCGCGCCAGGTTTGCCCGTCGTGGACCAGCTGGCGGATGGGGAGAGCATCGAGGAGCTCGTTGGCGACGACGATGGCGGGGCCATCCGGCACGTCGGTCATTGTGTCGTGCCAAGTCACGGCGGGGGCATGCTCACCGCCCGCATCGCCCCGAAAGAGGGCCGCCCGCTGCAGCCGGCGCATCGGCTCGCTGACCTCGACCAGGTGCACGGAAAGGGCGGGTAGGAAGCCGGGCATGGCGTTGCCGGCCCTGAGCGCGTCGCGCATCAGAGTGCCGCGGCCCGGCCCCAGCTCGACCACGCGGACCGGCGCCGGCCTGCCCATGCTCTCCCAGACCACCGCACACCACAGCCCGATCAGCTCGCCGAACACCTGGCTGATCTCGGGCGCAGTGACGAAATCGCCGCCGGCGCCGATGGAGCCGATCTTGCGACGATAGCCGTAGCGCGGGTGGGCGTGGCACGTCTCCATGAACTCATCGACGCGCATCGGCCCGTGGCGGCGGATGCGCTCGCCGAGCTCGGCCAGAAGGCCGACCGGCTCGCTGCTAGGTTGGAGACTTGGCATCGGCCATAGCCGGCGTGCGCCTGGCGGCCTCGCGCAGGACGAGGGCGCCAACCACGATCATGGGGATCGAGTACAGGATGCCCGCGGTGAAGGGGCCGACGTTCAGGAAGTGCCCCGCCTCCGGCTCGCGGAACAGCTCGCAGAACGAGCGGGCCAAGCCGTAGCCGATCAGGAAGGTGCCCCCCACCATGCCCGGCCGGCGCAGCGCCGCCATGCGGTGGCACATCCACCACAGCAGCGCGAACAGCACGAGGCCCTCAAGGGACGCCTCGTAGAGTTGGCTCGGGTGCCGCTCCAGGCCGCCGGCCTCGCGGGCCGGGAACACCATGGCCCAGGGCACTGTGGTCGGGCGGCCCCACAGCTCGCCGTTGATGAAGTTGGCGATCCGGCCGAAGAACAGGCCGATCGGCACGGCCGCCGCGCAGGCGTCGAGCACGCTCCAGGCGTTGGCGTTGACGCGGCGGGCGAACATGACGATGGCGACGATGGCCCCGACCAGGCCGCCATGGAAGGCCATGCCGCCCCTCCACACCGCCACAATGTCGAGCGGCTGCTGGAGGTAATGCAGCGGCTCGTAGAACAGAACGTGGCCGAGGCGCCCGCCCAGCAGGACGCCGGCAGCGACATAGATCAGGAGATCGTCGGTGTCGCGCTCGGCGAAGGGCGCGGTGCCGCGCGGCCACAGGTCGCCGCGGGCCAGCAGCCGCTTGATATAGAGCCACCCGAGCAGCAGGCCTGCGACGTAGGCGAGGCCGTACCACTTGATCGAGAACGGCCCGAGGGGGACCGCCACGGGATCGATGTTGGGGAAGGGGATGGCGAGGAAAGGCATGGCCGTGGTTTCCAGCAGCGGTTGTCACCTTGTCAAGATGCGCGGCTTGATCGGGTCAGGCTGTATCCCCATAGTAAGGCCGGCATTCGGGCAAACGGGCCCAGAAAGGGCTTGGCCCGCGCAAGGTGCGCCCCAGTGACACAGACGACCAACCGCTTTCTCGACGAGCTGGCCAAGCTGCTGACCGACGCCGCCGGCGCCGCGCAGGGTATGCGCCGGGAAGTTGAAACGCTGATGAAGGCGCAGGGCGAGCGCATCCTGCGCGATATGGACGTGGTGCAGCGCGAGGAGTTCGAGGCCGTCAAGGAGATGGCCGCCAAGGCGCGCGACGAGAACGAGCGTCTGAGCGCCCGCGTGAGCGAGCTGGAGAGCGAGCTGGCGCGCCTGCGCCAATAGCCGGGCGGGAGACCGGCATGATCGCGGGGCTGGCGCCAACTTGCCTTTTGCACAGCTCTCGACGATCTGCTGCCATTTTGATCGTGGGAGATTGGGGTGGTCCGCTTGCCAGCACGGACGGCGTTCGCTTACGTCATGACTCGCCAATATATGACGGCGGATACACGGGCTGCCGGCAGACGGGAACGAAGCCCCGAGCACAACGCGGGCGAAAGGGAGCAGCAGACAAATGGCGCGCGCCGAGTCAGGCCAGACCCGCATCAACAACCCTCTCGACCTTGTGGAGCACATTGCCGGCAAGCACGGCTGGGTGATGGACCGTGCCGGCGAGGACGAGCT
This sequence comes from Hyphomicrobiaceae bacterium, assembly GCA_044868325.1. Classification (GTDB taxonomy): domain Bacteria; phylum Pseudomonadota; class Alphaproteobacteria; order Rhizobiales; family Hyphomicrobiaceae; genus AWTP1-13. Next base: position 5,622 of record JBIOWI010000227.1, on the reverse strand, counting down.
GACCCTGACCGTCTCAGGGCAGTGGACCGACTACCATATGTCGCTGAACTGGCGAGACGATCTCGAGACCCTGCACATCGCCTGCGCCTTCGACGCCAAGATTCCCGACAACCGCCTCAACGAGGTCTATCGGCTGGTGGCTCAGATCAACGAGCAGCTCTGGCTCGGCCATTTCGACGTGTGGTTGCACGAGGGCCTCATCATGTATCGCCACGGCCTGATGCTGAACGGCGCGCTGGCCACCGAGGGCCAGTGCGAGGCGCTGTTCAAGATGGCGCTGGAGGCCTGCGAGCGCTACTTCCAAGCCTTCCAGTTCGTAGTCTGGGCCGTCAAGGAGAGCCGCGAGGCCCTTGCCTCGTCCATGTTCGAGACCGAGGGGCGGGCTTAGCGGGGCGCCGCCCCCTTCTCCCCGCCGCCCTCGGGCCACCACACGCGTGAGCCTCGCCACAATCGCCCCGAGGGCGACGGGGAGAGGGTCGGGGTGAGGGGCAGCCACAGGCGCAAACCTCTCCGCGGGCGCCCGGAATCTTGAGAGTTCAGCGAGGCGACTGACACGGCCTTCAGGCGCGCCGTTGAGAGGTCGGAGCCCCTGGCAGCCCCTCACCCCAACCCTCTCCCCATTCGCGCCGAAGTGGCGCGAATGGGGAGAGGGGATTTACAAAAGCGCTGCGCGCACGGCCGCTCTGATGCCTTCGAGCGTGATGGGCTTGGCCACCACGCGGGCGACTTTGGATTTGAGGTGCTCGGCACGGTCGAGCTCGTCGGCGAAGCCGGAGATCAGGATCACGCGCACCTTCGGCAGCAGGGCGAGGCACTTCTCGGCCAGCGCGATCCCGTCGACGCCCGGCATCTGAACGTCGGCGATCAAGAGGTCGAACCTCGCCGAGGGGGATTGGAGCTGCTCCAGCGCCTCGGCGCCGTCCTGGGTGCAGATGACGGCGTGGCCGTCAACCGCAAGCGCCCGCTGCACGAGGTTGCGCGCGGCGGCGTCGTCATCAGCCAGGAGGATGCGTGCCATCGGGCTCTCCCTCTCGACCAGGTGCGGCGTTGGGAGGTCGGGACCCCTCGACGCCCGCCCCCGAGCGCCTGCTGCGGCCACCATAGCATGAACTTCCCCAAGGCTCGACGACAGCGTTGTGCCGCCAGCCGCGGCGTCGCCTCGCTGTCGCCCGCGCGCCTCTGGCCTTTGGGCAGCGGCCAATGCTCAAGGATCATCCCATCAGGCCGCCACAATCCTGACCATTGTTCCCACTTTCCCGGCGCATCGATTTTGGGCTATGGAGCCCGTGCTTCTGAGGGGGACACGTTTTCTCGTGGTCAGGCTGAACGGTGTCGGTTTGCGGTACTTCCGCGGCAGCGATGTCCTTCAGGACATCACCTTCCATCTGCGTCCGGGCTCGTTTCATTTCCTCACCGGTCCGTCCGGATCGGGCAAGACCTCGCTGCTGCGGTTGCTGTTCATGTCGATCCAGCCGACGCGCGGGGCCCTTACGCTGTTCGGGCAGGACATCAGCCGGGTGACGCCCGCCCGGCGCGCCCAGCTGCGGCGCCGCATCGGCATCGTGTTCCAGGACTTCCGCCTGCTCGAGCATATGACGACGTGGGAGAACGTCGCCATGCCGCTGCGGGTGACCGGCAAGAAGCCGACAGACTACAAGGAGGACGTGACCGACCTCCTACAGTGGGTCGGCCTGGGCGACCGCATGCATTCCGCCCCCTCCATGCTCTCGGGCGGCGAGAAGCAGCGCGCAGCGATCGCGCGTGCCGTCATCAACAAGCCCGAGCTCCTGCTCGCCGACGAGCCCACCGGCAACGTCGACCCGCAGATGGGCCGCCGACTCCTGCGCCTCTTCATCGAGCTCAACCGGCTCGGCACGTCGGTCCTGATCGCCACGCACGATCACCAACTCATGCGCCAGACCAAGGCGCCGCGGCTGGAGCTGCACGACGGTCATGTCCGGATCGTTTGACAAGCCGACGGGGTGGCCCGACTCGACCGGCCCCCGCACGCGGCTGGCGGCGGAGCGCTTCCAGGCGCTGCGCGCCCAGCCTCAGGCCCGTTCGGGGTTTCTTGGAGCGGTCAAGCCGGACGCAGGTGCCGAGCCCCGCACGCGCCGGCCGATGCGCAATGTGCCGGTGGCTCCGATCGTGCCGGCCGGGTCCGTCACGGGCCGCTCGCTGACGCTCGTGATCACCATCATGTGCTTCCTCGCCTCGCTCACGGCGGGGGCGGTCTACATGATGAGCCAGTCGGCCAACCAATGGCTGCGCGACATCGCCAGCGAGGTCACGGTCCAGGTCGAGATCAAAGACCGCGAGCGGGGCGACGTCGACAGGTTCATCGCCGAGGTCGTTGCCTTCCTCTCGCGCCAGCAGGGCGTGATGCGGGCGCGAGCGTTGAGCGTGGCCGATTCCTCCCAGCTCCTGGAGCCGTGGCTCGGACAGACCGACGCGCTCAGCGCGCTGCCGGTGCCGCGGCTGATCGCGGTGGACCTGGACCGGATCAACCCGCCCGCCAACTTCGATGTTCTGCGCGCCGCGCTCGCCAACAACTTCCCGGGCGCGACGCTCGACGATCACCGGCGCTGGCAGCGGCAAGTACGCACGATCACTCGCTCCTTCGCCCTCGGCGGCTTCGCCATCCTGCTGCTGGTGGCCGCGGCCACAACCGCCATCATCGTGTCCGCCACCAAGAGCGCGATGGCCTCGAACCGCGACATCGTCGAGGTCCTGCATTTCGTCGGCGCCACCGACCGCTTCATCGCCCGCGAGTTCGAGCGCCACTTCCTGCGGCTCGGCGTCCGTGCCGGCATCGTCGGCGCCGTGCTGGCCATCCTGGTGTTTCTCGTGATGCCCGCGGTCATGGAGTTCCTGGGCGGCGGCGCGGTGACGATCGCGGAGCTGCGCCGGCTCGTCGGCGTGACCAGCCTCGACCTATGGGGCTATCTCCTGCTCGGCATCGTGGTGCTGGTCATCGCCTCGCTGTGCATGGTGACGTCGCGCATCGGCGTGTTTCGAATCCTGAACAGCCAGCACTGACAGGTTTCAGGTATCAGGTTTCAGGTTTCAGTGATCAGGGAAAGCCTGCTCCTGCAACCGAGCCCTGAAACCTGATCCCTGAAACCTGAAACCTAGTTTGCGGTCGCTGCGTTGCGCAAATCCGCTAGAGTGGCCCCGTTCTATCCCAGAATTGTCCAGGCCAGGGGAGAGGGCGCAAGAGGTGACGTGACACGGCGTGTCACATGGGTCGTGGCAGCAGCGGCTACGGCGCTGCTCGCATTCGGGGTGGGGTTCGTGGCGTTCGCCCGCACCGTGGCGAGCTATGTCCCGGGCCCGCCACTGCGCGCCGATGCCATCGTGGTGCTGACGGGAGGGGACTTGCGGCTGCTGGCCGGCGCGAAGCTGCTCAAGGAGGGCCGCGGCGCCAGGCTGCTGATCTCGGGCGTCAACCCGCAGACCAGCCGCGAGGACCTGCGGCGGTTGAGCGGCCTCTCTCCGCGGCTGTTCTCCTCGCGCGTGGACATCGACTATGCCGCACATACAACGAGCGGCAATGCCGACGAGACCAAGGCCTGGGCCAAGTCGAAGGGCTATACCAAGCTGATCGTGGTCACCTCCAGCTATCACATGCCGCGCAGCCTGATGGAGCTGCACCGCACGATGCCGCGCATCACGCTGCTGCCACACCCCGTGGTGCCGAATAGGATCGACGCGGCACACTGGTGGAGCGACCCCTTCACCGCGCGTGTTCTGCTCGGCGAGTACGTGAAGCTGCTGCCCTCGGCCGCCCGCTACGCTGCGGCCCGGCTGCTGCGCTGGGAGGAGAGCGCCGTCGTCGCCGATGTGCACGCCGCGCCCGGGTAGGTCTCATGCTGGTCGTCCGATCGCTTGCATTTCTGGTGGTGTTCTACGCCAACACGGCCCTCTTTCTCGTGCTCGGCAGCTGGCTCCTGCTGGCGCCGCGGCGCTGGGCCATGGAGGGCCTCAGGCTGCACGGCCTCGCCAGCCTGTGGTGGCTGAAGGCGATCTGCGGCACGCGACTCGAGGTGCGAGGCCGCGAGAAGTTGCCGAACGGCGCGTGCCTGGTCGCCGCCAAGCACCAGTCGGCCTGGGACACCTTCGCGCTGATCCCGGTGTTCCGCGACCCCGCCATGGTGATGAAGGCGGAGCTGGGCCTTATCCCGCTCTACGGCTGGTTCAGCCACAAGTTCCGGCATATCTTCGTCAAGCGCGACAAGGGGCCGAGCGCGCTCAAGGCCATGCTGCGCGATGCGCGCGACCGGGCCGGGCGGGGGCGCGAGATCGTCATCTTCCCGGAAGGCACACGGCGCCCGCCGGGAGCGCCGCCCGACTACAAGCCGGGGTTCCTCGCGCTCTACGAAGGCCTGGGCCTGCCCTGCGTGCCGCTCGCGCTCAACTCCGGCCTGTTCTGGCCCCGCCGCAGCCTCATGCGCTACCCCGGCACGATCGTCGTCGAGATCCTCGATCCCGTGCCAGCCGGTCTGCCCCGTGGCAAGGCGCGCGCCCTGATCCAGGAGCGCATCGAGAGCGCCTGCGCGCGCCTGATTGCCGAGGCAGGGGCCGCGCCCAACCCGCCGCCGCTCCCGTCCGAGGCGGCGGCGCGGGCGGCGACGAGCCCGCCCTCCTGAGATCGGGAGTTCGGAATCGGGGGAGCCGCGGGCTCACACGCGCGCACGTCGTGTCACGTCTGCGAGAGCCCTCTTAACCTTAACGCCCCAGCATCATATCTGGGTGTTGCGCGGCGATGAGCGCCGCGCAATGCAAGATCAAAGATCAGGAGATGACCATGAAGACCGTTATTGCCGCCGCCCTTGTCGCCCTCGGCCTGTTCTCGACCGCTGCGCAGGCCTCCGAGTTCCGCGGCTACGCCGACTGGGCGCGGACGGCGTTCGAGCAGGGTCAGAAGTACTAAGCTGACCGCCCGGTGCGTCGAGCGGACGCTCGGCGCATCGCTTCGCATCCACCCCGGCTCTCGCGAGGGCCGGGGTTTCTCTTTTGCGGCGCTCGCAATCCGCTTTTCGCTCCGCAGCACCATGCTGGCCCAGGGGTGGTCTTGACGCATTGGAACAAATAAGGAACAATGGAGCGGTGAGGCTGAGAGCCTGGAAACCCCATGTAATCTCCATCCCCTGGGCTCGCCGCTTGAACAACCTGTATTCCGACGCTCCGGACCGTGAACAAGCCCGCATTCAAGCTCCCCGGAATCTCTGAGCGGATCTGGGATGCCAAGTACCGCCTCAAGACGGCGGACGGCACGCCCGTCGACCGGACCATTGAGGATTCCTGGCAGCGGGTGGCCAATGCGATCGCCGCCGCCGAGCCCGAGGCGTCGCGCGAGGGGTGGGCCGCCCGGTTCGCCGGCGCTTTGGCGGACCTCGCCTTCCTGCCGGCGGGGCGCATCCTGGCCGGTGCGGGCGCCGGCCGGTCGGTGACGCTCTTCAACTGCTTCGTCATGGGTCGGATCGAGGACGACCTGTCCTCGATCTTCGCCAACGTCAAGGAAGCCGCGCTCACCATGCAGCAGGGCGGCGGCATCGGCCACGACTTCTCGACGCTGCGGCCGAAGGGCGCGCCGGTGAGGAGCATCGGCGCCGACGCCTC
>JBIOWI010000226.1:0-13179 GCA_044868325.1 Hyphomicrobiaceae bacterium | reverse complement strand
GCGGGGGCGCGCCCGGGTGCCCTTGCTCCGGCGCGGAGCTATTTCCAGGTCAGCTGCACGCCGACACGTCCGCCGACCGTGTTCTCGTCGACGCCCCAGCCGACGCCGCCGCTGATCGCCAGGCGATCGCCGGGGGTGAACACACCGTTGCCGAGCACGCCGGCCGCCGTCAGCGCCAACCCGTTGCTGCCCTCGAAGTTGCCCCAGTTCAGCCGCAGGCCGAACTTCTCGCCTGCCACCAGATCCGGGTCATGCAAGGCCATGGCCACGGCGATGCCTTCCCGGTCCTCCCGCAGGCGCCGGAAGATCAAGCCGCCGTCGGTGGCCAGATTGCCGGCCGCGTCTGAGGTGACGACCTCCAGCGGTCCGCTCTGGCGGGCGCGGCTCAGGTCCGAGGTGATGCCAGGCGCGGTATAGGTGTTGGCGGCGGTGCCGAACACCTGCTGGTTGGCCAAGGCGGCCGTGGCGCCTGCACCGAACGCGGCGGAGCCGTCGGCCGTCGCCGAGGCACCCGCGCCGACCGCGGTGGAGTTGGCACCGGTCGCCGACGCGTTCTGGCCGTAGGCGGAGGCACCAGGCGCCACGTTGGCAACCGCCCCGTCGCCGACCGCGGTATTGCCGAGGGCGGACTGGGCGCCGGCGCCGATGGCGACGGAGCCTGCCGAGACGGCGCCGGTGCCGATCGCGATGGCGTTCGTGCCTGTTGCGGCTGCGACGTTGCCGATGGCGATGGAGCTTGCGCCCGTGGCGGTCGAGCCGGAACCGGCAGCGAAGCTGTTGGTGCCTGAGGCATTGTTCGCGTTACCGACCGCCGTGGCTCCGGCGCCGCTGGCCGTGTTCTGGTTGCCGACCGCGGTGCTGTCGATCGCGGTCGCATTGTTGCCAAAGCTTCCCAAGGCCGTCGCGTCGAACGCCGTGGCACTGCTGTTGTTGCCGAAGACCGAGCTGAAGGCTCCCGACGCAGTGGTGCCCACGCCCACGGCAGTGCCAAAAACGCCCGAAGCAGTTGCGCCTGCACCGTAGGCACTGGATTGGACCCCCGATGCGTTCGCGGCAAAGCCGGTCGCCGTGGAGGAACCGCCCGTCGCTGTCGCCAGCTGGCCGAATGCCGACGCGCCGGCTGCCACGTTGGCGGCGGCCCCGTCGCCGACAGCGGTGTTGCCGAGCTTGGACTTGGCACCGGCGCCGATTGCCACCGAGCCTTCCGAGAGAGCACCGGTGCCGATCGCAATGGCGTTTACGCCCGTGGCCTGCGCCTGGCTGCCCACCGCCACGCTACCGTCGGCCAGCGAGCGCGAACTCTCACCGATCGCAATCGAACCGAAGCCGGTTGCGAGGGCGCCCTGCGCCGGCGTTGAATTGTCGCTGCCGATCGCAATCGAGCCGGGACCGGAGGCTGTCGCACTGACGCCGCCGTTGTTCGTGTCGGCGCCGATGGCAACGCCACCTACCGCCGTGGACGATGCGTTTTGGCCAACGGCCACCGCGTTGGTCGTGCCAGCCGTGCTAGCGCCCGGACCGCAAGCGGTGTTGGTGGCGCTCGCCCCAGCGTTGCCCTGCGCCGGCTGGACGATCACGACGCCGCCGTCAGTGCCGCACACCGCCTGGGCATGGGCAACGTCGAGCGGCGCCAGGGCCGGGATCGCAAACGCGGCAAGCACGCAACTGCTGAACAGCGCCAGACGATGCTTGCGACGGGTCTGTCGCAGTGAGCGGTCCTGCTGGGCCGCGTTCACGAGTGAAATCTTCATCGATTTCCCGCTCCATGATCGGGGGTTGCATGTCTCACTTCTGCACGCACAGATCGCACTTGATGCACCTGCGCCGGTTCTGGCGGTGGTGAGAGGTTTCACTCCTCTATACGATGGTTGATCTAAGTTATTTACATACGTACATCGGCACAAGAATAGCGTTTTACTTTGCTTATTCTTGACCTATGGTCGTCTAGATTAGTGCGATTCGATTTTCAATTGCCATAAGACCACTTCTTCACAGAACATTTCAGCTAGCGGACAGGATTTCTTCCCTCCGAAGTATTTGGCAATCAGCAGAACCATGGAAAAACAAAGGGTTACGGCCGCCTACCGGGCCGAGAACGACCATAGGTTGTTGTTGCTGATGTGCCACAACTTAGCCATATCTGTGTGGCGGGTGTCGCGGCGCCATGGCCGGACGTTCAGGCACGTCCCGAGGCTTCAACCAGGAAGCGAGGCGTTTCGGCGGCCAAGCCGAAGAGACGCACACGCCAGTTGAGACAGGTTGTAGCCGCGCCCAGGCTCAGGGTGAGCCCTACCGGCGATCTTCGCCCAATCGCGGTTCGTGCCGGTCGAGAAGGGCGGCCGGCGGGAGCACGAACGGCTGTCCGTTCTGGGGGATGCGATTGGCCGCGACGCGGCAGCCGTAGCTTGCTGACAGCACGTCGTCCTGCAGCACATCCTTGGGTGCTCCGGCCTTCCTCACGCTCCCGCCCGCGAGCAGCACCAGGTGGTCTGCGATGGCCGTCGCGAGATTGAGGTCATGCAGGATCGCAAGCACAACGTGGCCCTGCTCCGCCTGTCGGCGCATGGCGCCCAGCACCTGGCCCTGGTGTGCAAGGTCGAGGCTCGCAGTCGGCTCGTCGAGAAGAAGGCACCGGGTCTCGCCCCGCCGGCGCGGCCCCGACGCCAGCTGGCACAGCGCTCTGGCGATATGCACGCGCTGACGCTCGCCTCCCGACAGCGTTCCATAGAACCGGTCGGCAAAGGCCGTGAGACCCACGCTGTCGAGCGCCGCCTCCGTGCACTTGTGGGCGTGCGCGTCGGGGATCGCGAAGCCCGGCACGGTCACGCCAAGCGTGACGATCTCGCGCACCGTGAAGGGAAAGGCGACCGCGCTCGCCTGGGGAACGACAGCGCGCCGCCGGGCCAGCTCCGCCGCGGAGAAGGCGCCCAGGTGCTCTCCGTCGAGGCAGGCCTCGCCACGGCCCGGAGCGACCTCGCCCGACAGGACCCGCAGCAGGGTGGTCTTGCCGGCGCCGTTAGGGCCGATGAGCACGGTGACGCGGCCCGGTGCGACGTCCACGTCGACCTCCTTGAGGAGGGCATGACCGCCCGACTCGACCCATACGCCCCGTGTCTCGAGCATGGCGCCCTATACCGAGCCTACCCAGCGCCGCACCAGGTGCAGGAAGAGGGGGGCGCCGATGAGCGCGGTGACGACGCCCAGGGGCAGCTCGGCCGGCCGTACAGCCATGCGCGCGAGCACGTCGGCCGAGAGCACGAGCGCGGCCCCCAGGAGCGCGCTGCCGGGCAGCACGATGCGATGATCCGGACCTGCCACCAGGCGGACGAGGTGGGGTACGATGATCCCCACGAAACCGACGATGCCGGAGACCGCAACGGCCGCGCCGGTCGCTGCCGCCGTGGCGACGATGACCGCGCGCTTCATGCGGTCGACGTCGATGCCGAGGTGAAAGGCCTCCGCCTCCCCCAGCACCAGGCCGTTGAGCCCGCGCACCAGCCGCGGCACCGCCAGCGCCAGGCCCAGGGCGAAGGGCGCAACGGCCAGGGCCTTGGGCCAGCTGGCACCCGAGAGGCTGCCCAGCATCCATAGCGTCAGGTCGCGCAGCTCCCGGTCGTCGCTGGCATAGGCGATGAGGCCTGTAAAGGACGACGCCAGGGCGGCAAGCGCAATGCCGGCGAGCAGCAGGGTGCCGACGGCGATCTCGCCATGCCGCGCCGCCACCGCCACCAGCGCCGCGGTGGCGATGACGCCGCCGCCAAACGCCGCAATGGGAAGCAGGTAGGGGCCGAGCGCCCGCACCAGCGGCTGCGCCAGCCCGTTGCTTGCGGCGATGGTGACAACCGCGGCGAGCGCAGCGCCGGACGACACACCGATGAGACCCGGGTCCGCCAGGGGGTTGCGGAACATGCCCTGCATCATGGCGCCGGACAGCGCCAGTGCCGAGCCGACGAACGCGCCGAGCAGCAGGCGCGGCAGGCGAATCTCGATGAGGACGAGCTGCTCGCGTGCCGTCGCCGGATCGCTTGCGCCCGTGGCCAGCGCCGCCAGGACACGCGGCAACGCCGCCAGGGACACCCCGGTTGCACCGACCGAGAGGGACAGCAGCACGGCAACGGCCAAAGCCAGGCACGCGACCACCATCAGCCCTCGCGCGCCGAGCAGCCTCTCCCCTCCCTGGACTGCGGGCGCGGCCAGCGAGCTCATTGCCGCGCGCCCGCCCCGTCGATGTCGGGATAAAGGGCGTGCATCAGGTCGCGGGCGGCGTTCGGCACGCGCGGGCCGAAGCCCAGCAGGTAGGCGCCATCCATGACGACAATGCGTTTCGCGGCGCCGGCCGGCGTAGACTGCACGCCCTTCAAGGCGAACAGCTGCGACAGATCGTGCGTGTCGCTGTCGCTCGTGCGGCGCATGCCGACGATGACCTCCGGCGCCATCGCCAGAACGGCCTCGTCGCCCACGGGGCGGAAGCCGTTGATGTCGGCGGCGACATTGCGCGCGCCCGCGAGCTCCAGCACCGCGTCGGCGCTGGTGGTCTTGCCGCCGACCATGATGCGGCCGTTCTGCACGCCGAGCACGAAGAGGGCGCGCACCGGTCGCGCGATCTTGCCGCGCAGGGCGGCAAGCGCGGCAAATCCGGCCGCCACATCCTGCGCGATGCGATCGCCCTCGGCCTCGGCCCCGATCGCCTGCGCGATCAGGCGGATCTTCTTCACGAGCCCCTCCAGCGAGAACTCGTCCGGCACCTCGACGTAGGGCACGCTGCTGGCTTTCAGCGTCTTGACCACCTCCGGCGGTCCTGCCCGCTCGGAAGCGAGCACCAGCGTGGCGCCGACCGAGATGACGCCCTCGCTCGACAGCGCGCGCATGTAGCCGACGCTCGTCTTCTCCTTGAGCGCCTGCGGCGGGTACTGGCTGGTCGTATCCACTGCGGCCACCCGGTCGCCGGCGCCGAGCGCGTAGGCGATCTCCGTCACGTCGCCGCCGATGCACAGGATGCGCGAGGCATCCGTGACGCGCACGCTGCGTCCGCCGGCGTCGACGACCGTCACCTCCGCGCGCGCTGCCGCGGCAGGTCCCGCGACCGCGAGCAGGACCCAAGCCAAGGCGATCGTCAAGCGCCGGCCACGCATTCTCCACCTCTCTCACTTCATCAGGATCAGCTTGCGGTTTGCGGTGATGCGCAGGCGGTACTCCTGCCCCTCGTGCTCCAGGATCGCCTCCCTGCCGCCGCGCAGGAGCTCGCTCACCTTGAAGCGGAGCGGGCTTTCCGCCGCGCGCGGCGCCGGCGTCCGGGCCGACCCTCGCTCTCGCCTTGGCGCCGCTGGCCGATCTGTCATGCCCGATCTGTCATGGCGCTGTGTTGCCCGAATGCTTCGCCGATGCGCCGATAGCAAACTACATTGTTGACGGCATACGTCAACAATCATTAGGTTTGCAAGTTCCTCGCACTCGGGGGACCAGTCGGGCCGAGCACGCCCCGACTTGAGCAAGCCCGCCAGGAACCGCGCACGCGCTTCTCAGCCAGCTAGCCACTCATCCGCTGTTGTAGCGTTGGGCGAGGGGAAGCCATGTATTGGCGTAGCTGGGGGACTGCCGCGAGCTGTCTGTCGATGCTTGCGGTCATGAGTAGTGAGCTTGCAGCGCAGAGCATACCGCTCGAAGGGATCGTGGTCACATCCACCAAGACATCGGAGCCGGCGATCGACGCGCTGAGCGGGACGAGCTCGATCGGGAAGGAGCAGCTCGACCAGCAGTTCCAGGCGGATCGGGTGTCCACGATCCTCAATACGATCCCGGGCGTTTCGACAGCGGAGACAGGGCAGGATACCGCCCAGTCGATCAACATTCGCGGCCTGCAGGACTTCGGGCGAGTGAACGTGCTGATCGAAGGCATGCGTCAGAATTTTCAGCGCAGCGGCCACAATGCCAACGGTGCGTTCTATATCGAGCCCGAGATGCTGAAGAGCGTCGATATCACGCGCGGTCCCACATCGACGATATACGGCTCCGGTGCCATCGGAGGCGTTGTCGCCTTTCAGCTGCTGGACGCCGACGACATCCTGAAGCCGGGTGAGTTTGCGGCAAAAAGGACGCGCACCAGCTACGCGACCAACGGCAACGGGAAGCTCGTCAGCGAGACCGGGGCCGTCAAGGCCGGCAATATCGATGTCGTGGCGCAGATCAACGGCCGCTGGTCGAGCGATTACGAGGACGGCGCGGGTAACACAGTGCCGAACTCCGGCGATACCACGAAGTCCGGATTCACAAAGGCGCGCTGGCACCTCGCACCGGGCCACCAGCTCACAGGCACGATCATCGACTACAACTCCGACTTCGTCGATCAGCTCGGAACCGTGCAGCGCGACACCAGCGTCCAGAACCGCCAGTATGCGCTGGGATATACGTTTGTCAGTCCGGCCAATCCGCTGGTCGACCTGAGCGCCAAGGCCTATAGGAACGAGACGGACCTGAGGCAGACTCGCCTCACCTTCTCACCTTTCGAGCCGATCGGTTCGCGGCGCAGCTTCAACGTGGAAACGGAAGGCTTCGATGTCTTCAACACGTCGCGCTTCAATTTTGGAAGCATCAAGCTGGCCTTGACGTACGGCGGCGACGGCTTTCGCGACACGGTCGCGACTTCGGACCTGGTGGGCAACGGCGACGAGTTCACGCCGGGCGGAGAGCGCACGGTCCTGGGCTCTTTCATCCAGAGCAAGCTCACGTTCTTCGACAAGATCGATGTGATCGCCGCGCTGCGCTACGACAGCTACCAGCTGGAGGGCGTGGACAAGGTGACGGGCAACGACGTTTCCAGCGATGGGTCCCGCGTTTCGCCAAAACTTACCGTTGGATACACGCCGGTGAAGGGGATCACGCTGTTTACGACCTACGCCGAGGGCTACCGCGCTCCCGCGGTGACCGAGACGCTGATCAGCGGCATCCATCCGCCACCGGCGCCATTCCCGCTGGTGCCTAACCCCAACCTGAGGCCGGAGGTGGCACACAACCTGGAGGCCGGCGTCAACTTCAAGTTCGACAACCTCTTCCGGCGCAACGATCTCTTCCGTGCCAGGATCGTGGCGTTCCGCAACAAGGTCGACGACTTCATCGATGCCGTCGAAGTCTTCGATCCGACATCTCCGCTGTTCTTCCACCTCCAGTACCAGAACATCGCCGAAGCGACCCTGGAAGGCATCGAGATCGAGGCCATGTACGACGCTAGGGCCTGGTTCCTCGGCCTGGGCGCGCACTATATCCGCGGCACCAACGAGGAGAACGGCGAGGGGCTCTACTCCGTCGCACCGCCCCAACTCACGCTCACGGCGGGCTTCCGCGCCTTCGACAACAAGCTGGTAGCCGGTGCCCGCGGCCGCTTCGTGGCCGAGCAGGATCGCGTTCCGGTGAGCACTTCGACGACCCTTCTGCCTTCGGACGGGTATGGCCTGCTCGACCTGTTCGGGCAGTACCAGTTCAACGAGAACGCCACACTCAACCTGAGCATCGACAACGTCTTCGATCGGAACTACCGCGAGTATCTGGATCGCGAGAACAGCCCGGGCCTGTCGGCGCGCGTCGGCATGACGGTGCGGTTCGGCGCGACACAATAGGCGCGGACCGCGCCCGCCGGGGGCAAGCCCGGCGAGAATGTTTCGATTTCTGCGGCGGGCGGCCTGGCTGGCTGTCCGCCGCAGAATGTCGTGTGGATGGGCGACACATGAAAGGAGCAACGACATGTTCATCGCTATGAACCGGTTCAAGGTCTTGAAGGATTGCACCGCCGATTTCGAGAACGTCTGGTTCAGCCGCGAGAGCTACCTGCACGAGCTGCCCGGCTTCATGGGCTTCCACCTGCTCAAGGGGCCTGAGCGCGAGGACCATGTGCTCTATTCCTCGCACACGATGTGGGCGTCCTACGCCGATTTCGAGAACTGGACCAAGTCGGAGGCCTTCCGCAAGGCGCACGCCCGCGCGGGCAACCCCAGCAGCAAGCCCACCACCCTGGGCCATCCCGAGTTCGAGGGATTCCATGTGATCCAGGAGGTGACCGCCGACGGCGCCATGCGCCGCGTGGCCGAATAGCGGAGGCCGGCGCGATGACCGAGGTCAACACGACAGCACGCCCCCCACTGGCCGAGCGGCTCAACCAGAGTGCCGACGGCATCCTGGAGCAGATTGCACGCGATTACAGCGTCAGCACATTCGAGGTCGTCCAGGCGCTCCCCGCGGAGCATCGCACCATCGCGCCCGGCTCGAAACTCGAGGAAATACTGCGCGCCCTGACGGACTGGGGCGAGGTGCTGTTCATCGTCCACACGCCCGACATCGTTCTGGAATGCGCCGGCAGGGTGCCGCCGGGCAGCTTCGCCCGCGGCTACTTCAACCTGCACGGCGACAGTCCGATCGGCGGACACATCAAGGCCGACAACTGCGCCCACATCGCCTTCGTCACCCGCCCCTTCATGGGCCGGCCATCCTGCTCGCTGCAGTTCTTCAACGGAAACGGCGAAGCCATGTTCAAGGTCTTCGTGCGCCGCGACAAGGACCGCAATCTCATCGCCGAGCAGGTCCAGCGCTTCGAGGCCTTGCGCCGGCAGCTCGCGGCGGCGGGGTGAGGCGCACCGCCGATCCAGGGTGCTGGCCAGTGTACTAGCACGGGCGGAGCGGCAGCGTGCGGCAGCAGGAGACAGGGACGCCCGGGAAAGCCTCGCCCCACTCGGGCCTACGGCTTGGGGGCTGGGCGCGCCCAATTCTTGTCGGAATGGCGGCCGCGGTGTCGCTGGTCATGCACGCCGGCATTGTCCTGTCGGCGCTCGATTGGGCCGGACGCATTGACCCCGGGGCCATCTCCGAGCCGAGCGACGCGGTGAGCGTCGAGCTGGTCGCCACCGACACGACCGACGCGCTCAAGCCTGAACGGACCTCCGAGCCCGCCCCTAGGCCGGAGGCGAATGCTCCCGTTGCCGGCAGTCCTACGCCCGCGGAGTCCTCCGAAAAGGCAAAGCCGCTGGAAAAAGAAGAGGCCGTCGAGAAGGCGGAGCCCACCCCCATGCCTGACGCCAACGATCCCCAGACGCGCGCTGCCGACCGCGGAGAGGCACCCGATGCACCGGCGGTTGTCCCTGCCGCGCCGGCCGTAGACACCCCTATGGAGACCATGCCTGAAGCCCCAAAGGCGAAGATCGAAGCTGAGGACACGCGGTCGAAGCCCAAGGAAGCCAAGCGGGTCGAGAAGAAGGTCGCCCGACCCGAGGGCGGGATCACATCGAAGGCCAAGGCCGGCAAGGGTACGGGCAGCGAGCGCATCTCCGCAAGCAGCGGGTCGACGAACACCTACAAGGCTGCAGTCCAGGCGCGCATTAACGCCAACAGACCCTCGGGGGGGACCCCGGGTGGCACCGCGCTGGTGGCCTTCGGCGTCACGTCCACTGGGGCGCTCGCCTACGCCAGAATCACGCGCTCCTCGGGCGATGCCGCCAACGATGGCCTCGCGCTCGCAGCCGTGCGCGGCGCAGCGCCGTTTCCGCCGCCACCTCCCGGCGCGCCGCGCCAGTTCACTATTCCCTATGACTTCCGGTGAGGAGCCACGGGGGCTTGGTCTCGCCCCTCGATGGTAAGGCCGCGACGCTGCCAACATTGACCCTGTATGCGGCGGCACGTAACACTTCCTGTACCGAGCGATGGGTCCCATGGCGGCGGAAGCGCCGCTATGGACAAACGGGTCCGGCCAGCCACCGCCGGATGGGGTCTGCGGCCTGCCATACGACTGTAAAGAGCGGCCGATAAGGCTCGGCAACCAGTTGGGCCAACGGGAGGAGGAACCGATGAGGATGTCGCGGATGTTGGGCTGGCTCGCCGCGGGCGCCACCCTGCTCGGCGCCGAGACGGCGGCGGCACAGGTCGAGATCCAGTGGTGGCACGCCATGACGGGTGCCAACAACAACGTGATCGTCGAGCTGGCGGAGGCCTTCAACGCCAGCCAGAAGGACTACAAGGTCGTCCCCGCCTACAAGGGCAGCTACCCCGATACGCTGAACGCCGGCATTGCCGCCTTCCGGGCCGCCCAGGCGCCGCACATCCTGCAGGTGTTCGAGGTCGGCACCGGCACCATGATGGCCGCCACGGGCGCGGTGAAGCCCGTGCACGTGCTGATGAAGGAGGCGGGAGAGACGTTCGATCCCAAGGCGTACCTGCCCACCATCACCGGCTACTACTCGACGACCAAGGGAGACATGCTGTCGTTCCCCTTCAACTCGTCGAGCACCGTGATGTGGTACAACAAGGACAGCTTCAAGAAGGCCGGGCTCGACCCCGAGAAGCCGCCCAGGACTTGGCCCGAAGTGTTCGAGGCCGCCAAGAAACTCAAGGCGACCGGCCATCCCAACTGCGGCTTCGGCAACGCCTGGGTCACCTGGGTGAACCTGGAGCAGCTCTCCGCCTGGCACAACGTGCCGCTCGCCACCAAGGCCAACGGCATGGAGGGCTGGGATACGGAGCTGAAGATCAACTCGCCCCTGCACGTGAAGCACCTGGAGAACCTGGTGGCGCTGCAGAAGGACAAGACCTACGACTACTCGGGCCGCACCAACGCCGGCGAAGGCCGCTTCACGTCCGGCGAGTGCCCGATCTTCCTCACCTCCTCGGCGTTCTTCGGCAACGTCAGGGCCAACGCCAAGTTCGCCTTCGGCAACGCGCCCATGCCCTACTACCCCGACGTGGCCGGCGCGCCGCAGAACTCCATCATCGGCGGGGCCTCGCTGTGGGTGATGGGCGGCCGGAAGGCGGAGGAGTACAAGGGCGTGGCCAAGTTCTTCACGTTCCTCTCCGACACGGACCGGCAGGTCGACCTGCACAAGAAGTCGGGCTACCTGCCGATCACCAAGGCGGCCTACGCGAAAGCCAAGGACTCCGGCTACTATAAGGAGTTCCCCTACCTCGAGACGCCGCTGCTGGAGCTGACGAACAAGGAGCCGACCGAGAACTCGCGAGGCTTGAGGCTCGGCAACATGGTGCAACTGCGCGACGTGTGGGCCGAGGAGTTCGAGGCGGCGCTGGCGGGCAAGAAGACAGCCAAGCAGGCGCTGGACGATGCCGCGGCGCGCGGCAACGCCATGCTGCGCCAGTTCGAGCGGACGGTGTCGCGGTAGAGGAGATCCCCTCTCCCCGCGCTGTCGGAGTGTGTGAAGACGTCGGAGTTGCGCGGGGAGAGGGAGAATGCACAAGCGCGCGATCTTCGGCGGCAAGCTGCTGCCCTACCTGCTGCTCACCCCGCAGCTCCTCGTCACCCTCGTGTTCTTCTACTGGCCGGCCAGCCAGGCGGTCTGGCAATCGTTCCTGCTGCAGGACGCATTCGGGCTGAGGACCGACTTCGTCTGGCTCGAGAACTACTACGACCTGTTTCGCCAGCGCGACTACTACCGCGCCATGGCGACCACGGCGATCTTCTCGGTCGCCGTGACGCTGCTGTCCCTGTCGCTGGCGCTGCTGCTCGCCGTGCAGGCCGACAAGAGCATCAAGGGTGCCGGCGTCTACAAGACGCTGCTGATCTGGCCCTACGCCGTCGCCCCGGCCGTCGCCGGCGTGCTGTGGCTGTTCATGTTCCAGCCCTCGCTCGGGCTGGTGGCGCGCGGCCTGCGCGGCCTGGGCATGGAGTGGAACCCGCTGCTCAACGGCAACCACGCCATGGCGCTGGTGGTGATGGCCGCCACCTGGAAGCAGATCAGCTACAATTTCCTGTTCTTCCTGGCCGGCCTGCAGTCGATCCCGCGCTCCGTCATCGAGGCGGCGGCCATCGACGGGGCGAGGCCCGTGCGGCGCTTCTGGACCATCGTCTTCCCGCTCTTGTCGCCCACCGCCTTCTTCCTGCTGGTGGTCAACATCGTCTACGTATTCTTCGACACCTTCGGCATCATCGATGCCATGACCGGCGGCGGCCCCGCCAAGGCGACCGAGACGCTGGTCTACAAGGTGTTCTTCGACGGCCGGCTCGGCGGCGACCTCGGCAGCTCCGCGGCGCAGTCGGTGATCCTGATGATCATGGTGATCGGGCTGACGGCCGTGCAGTTCCGCTACATCGAGCGCAAGGTGACGTACTGATGCCCAACTCCGTACTCTTCGCCATCTGCGTCGAAGGCCTGGCCGCCACCCTGCGCGACCGGGCGATCAGGAGCTGACAGCGATGGTCGAGCGGCGCCGCCTCGGCGATCTCATTCCGCACCTGATCCTGCTGATCGGCGTCGGCGTCGTGGCGTTCCCGGTCTACCTGTGCTTCGTCGGCTCGACGCTGCCGCAGCACGTCATCGCCAACGGCGAGATGACGCTGGCGCCCGGCCCGCTGCTCCTCGACACCTACTGGCGCACGCTGTTCGTCGGCACCTCCGGCACCACGCGCGAGCCGGTCGGCACCATGCTGGTCAACAGCTTCGTCATGGCGGCCGTCATCGCCGTGGGCAAGATCGCCATCTCCATCGTCTCGTCCTACGCGGTCGTCTATTTCAAGTTCCCCTTCCGCATGGCGGCGTTCTGGATGATCTTCCTCACCCTGATGCTGCCGGTGGAGGTGCGCATCTACCCCACCTACAAGATCGCCGCCGACCTCGGCATGCTCGACTCCTATGCCGGCCTCACCTTGCCCCTGATCGCCTCGGCCACCGCCACGCTGTTCTTCCGCCAGTTCTTCATGACCATCCCCGACGAGCTGATCGAGGCCTCCAAGCTGGACGGCGCCGGCCCGTTCCGCTTCTTCAAGGATACGGTGCTGCCGCTGTCGCGCACCAACATCGCGGCGCTGTTCGTGATCCTCTTCATCTACGGCTGGAACCAGTATCTGTGGCCGATCCTGATCACGACGCGCGACAACATGCAGACCATCGTCATCGGCATCAAGAAGATGATCGTCACCGCCGATGCGCTGACCGAATGGAACGTGGTGATGGCCACCGCCATGCTCGCCATGCTGCCCCCCGTGGCCGTGGTGGTTCTGATGCAGCGCTGGTTCGTGAAGGGGCTGGTGGAGACGGAGAAGTGACAAAAGGGGAAAAAGGGGGAGTAGGGAATAGGGAGTGGGGAGTAGGGAATAGTGCGCGCGGAGAGCACGAGGCTCCCCTACTCCCTATTCCCCACTCCCTACTCCCCTCTTCTCGGAGCGCGCCATGGCCTCGGTGACGCTCGATAACGTCA
>JBIOWI010000225.1:0-30218 GCA_044868325.1 Hyphomicrobiaceae bacterium | reverse complement strand
CAACGACGGCCCCGTTGCTGTTTCGGCTCATCGTATTGTTGGCCCCCGCAGGACTGGTGGTCACCTCCAGCCGGATCGCCCGGTTGCCTCCGCGCGCGGTACGCCTTCAAGCTGCCGGTAACTCGGCGTCATGGGCGGCGGCGCGCATACGCATGACGAGCACATCCTGGTCTCCTCGCTCGTGCCGCGCGCCACTTTGCTCGCGCGGCTGATCGCGGAGCTGGAGTAGACCGCCGCCCGGGCATCGTGCAAAAATCTCTGCATGCGACATCATTGGCGTTCGTGCCACCTGCGCTCGCGATTCGCACTCGGTATGCTGGCAGCCGCAGCAATCCTGCGTGCGGCGGCCGGCGCCGCCTCCGCGGCTGACGGCGCGCGCACGTCGTGCGCGGAGCTGGAGCCAGGTCCCGCACACACCGTCGTGCGTATCCTCGATGCGGAGACCGTAGCCCTGGACGACGGCCGGGAGCTGCGCCTGATCGGCGCGCTCGCCCCTCGCGCCCTCGAGGCCGACGCGGAGCCCGGCACGTGGCCGATCGAGGCCGCGGCGACGGAGGCGCTGCGCAGCCTCGTGCTCGGCACGTCCATCGAGCTCCGGTTCGCACACGTGCGCACGGACCGCTACGGGCGCCTGCAGGCCCAGGCCTTCCTGATGGAGGGCGACGCCCGGCGTTGGGTGCAGGGCGCCCTGCTTCAACAGGGGCTCGCCCGCGCCTATGCCATGGCCGGCGACCGCAAGTGCGCCGCGGATCTGCTGGCCGCGGAGCGCCCCGCGCGCGAGGCGCGCCGCGGCCTGTGGGCGCAAGCCGCTTACCAGGTGCGATCGGCGACCGAGCCCGCAGAACTCCTGCGCTATCGCACTACGCTCCAGATCGTGGAGGGCACGATCGTCCGGGTCGGCCTGACGGGCGGCAGCATCTACCTGAACTTCGACCGCAACTGGCGACGGGGCTTCTCGGTCTCGCTGCGCCGCGACGACAGCGCCCTGCTCGGCGCCTACGCCGGCGATCCGAAAGGCCTGGAGGGCCGCGGCGTGCGCGTGCGCGGCTGGATCGACCAGCGCGGCGGCGCTCCGGTCATCGACATGTCGGCGGGCGGCCTGATCGAGGAGCCGGAGATGCCGGCGCGGCCCGACAGTCGGCAATAGTCTCCTCTCAGTCAGCCAACCGGATACGCGGCCAGCGCCGTGCCGCCGACAGCGCAGAGGATCACCACAATCCAGGGCGGGACTTGCCACATGACCAGCAGCAGGAACGCCACGACCGCCAAAGCGAAGTCGCCCCCGCTGGCGATACCGGAGGCAGGTCTCATGACTGCCGATCCCAAACGTTGACAAATCGGCCGAATGTTCTCTTTATGTTCTGAGCATCTCAGCTTGAGCTCTCGCGGTTTGCCAAACGCCCAGGCTCGCGGCCCAACTCGCGGATTGTGCACAATGACGGCGACGGCCACCATCCTGCATGCGGATCTCGATGCCTTCTATGCCTCGGTGGAGCAGCTGCTCGACCCGTCGCTGCGCGGCAGGCCCATCGCGGTGGGGAGCGGGGTGGTGCTCGCGGCCTCCTACGAGGCCAAGGCATTCGGGGTCCACGGCGGGATGCCGGCGCGGCGGGCGCGCGAGCTGTGCCCGCACCTGCGCTTCGTCGGCGGCCGGTTCGACGAGTACCAGCGCCTGGGCGACGCCGCCATGCAGGTGCTCGCGGATTTCACGCCCCTGGTGGAGCGCCTCTCCATCGACGAGGCCTTCGCCGACGTGAAGGGCACGACCCGCCTGTTCGGTCCGCCGGCCGAGATCGCCGAGGCGATCCGCCGCCGCGTGCGGGCGGAGCTGGGGCTGCCCATCTCGGTGGGCGTGGCCCGCACCAAGCATCTCGCCAAGATCGCCTCGCAGGCCGCCAAGCCCGACGGCCTCGTCGTCGTCGATCCCGCGACCGAGCTGGCCTTCCTCCAGAGGCTGCCGGTCGAGCTGATGTGGGGCGTGGGCCCTGTCGCCAAGGCGCGCCTGGTCGAGATCGGCGTGCGCACGATCGGGCAGCTGGCCGAGACGCCGGCGCACCGGCTGGAGCTGCTGCTGGGCCGCGCGCTCACTGACAAGCTGATGGCGCTGGCCTGGAACCGCGACCCGCGCCAGATCCGCACCCGCCATCGGGCGAAGTCTGCCGGCGCCCAGTCGGCGCTCGGCCGCAAGCCCGCCGATGCGCGCATCCTTCAGCCTACGCTGCGCGACCTGGCCGACAGGGTCTGCGCCAGGCTGAGGGCCAAGTGGCGCCCCGGCCGCACCGTGACAGTGCGCGTGCGCTTCGCCGACCTGCGCGCGGTCACGCGCTCGCGCACCCTGCCGGCGCCGATTGCCGCTACCGCCAGCCTGGCGGAGGTCGCCGAGGACCTCGTGCGCGGCGTCCTCGCCACCCATCCGGAGGAGAGGATCGTCTCGCTGCTGGCGATCTCGGTATCCGGCCTCGACGAGCGCGCGCAGATGCAGCTGGAGCTGCCGCTCGGCCTTGCCGACGAGCCGCGCCGCCCCGGCACCAGAACGGGCGCGGCGCGCCTGCTGGCCGACCGCGCCGTCGATGCCATCCGCCGTCGCTTCGGCCGCGAGGCGGTGGGCTATGGTGCCGCTCTGCTCGGCGTGTCCCGCGCCGTCCCAGACGCCTTCCGCCGCCTTGCGGAGAAGAGCCTGTAGGGAAACGATCACCGAAAGCGCCACCAGGCTGCAAACAGGTTTTGGCCCCGCACGCGTTGAAACCAAACTTGGACCGCGAGTCCTCCGCGCGGATCCCCCTCCCCCTTGTGGGGAGGGGCTAGGGGTGGGGGGACTCACGGCATCTGAGGTTGGGGATTTCCCCCCACCCTGTCCCTCCCCCACAAGGGGGGAGGGGACCCTGCGGCTCGGCCCCGTTTCGTTATCGAGGGGTCGGCGCTGGCCGGTGAGCGGCTGAAAATAACAAGATCGTTGTTGATCGAGGCCGCAGCTGGTACGCCCACACGTGGGGGCGAAGGTTGACGTGCGATTGGCGGGAGCCCTTCTGCCAACCGACGCGCAAAGGGGGACGGGGAGATACTCTCATGCATCACGGGCACGTCGCCAAGGTGTCAGCCGTCACCGCGACGGCTATCGCCGTGGCCGATATGATCGGCGTCGGTGTGTTTACCAGCCTCGGCTTCCAAGTGGCCGGCATTCCATCCGCATTCTCCCTCGTCATGCTTTGGGTCGTGGGCGGCGTTACCGCGTTATGTGGTGCGCTGGCCTACGCGGAGTTGGCGGCGGCATTGCCGCGCTCGGGCGGCGAGTACAATTTCCTCTCGCGCATCTATCATCCAACCGTGGGCTTCCTGGCGGGTTGGATCTCCGCAACGGTGGGCTTTGCCGCACCCATCGCCGTGGCGGCCATGGCCTTCGGCACCTACTTCATGGGCGCCGTTCCAGGACTTCTCGACGGTGTCGTCTCTCCAGGCGTGGCGTCGCTGCTGCTGGCCGTCGCTTTGGCCTGGGCCGTGTCACTGGTGCATCTCACCGGCCTTAAGCAGAGCAGTCTGCTCCAGAACGTCTCGACCGCCATCAAGGTCGTGCTGATCGTCGCCTTCATTGTCGCCGGCTTTGCCTTCGGCACCCCGCAGCCCATCTCGTTCGCGCCTTCGGCGCAGGACCTGGTCTATATCGCTGGTGCACCGTTCGCGATCAGCCTCGTGTTCGTCATGTACTCCTATTCGGGCTGGAACGCCGCCACTTACATCATCAACGAGGTGCGCGACCCCGAGCGCAGCCTGCCACGGTCCTTGCTAGTCGCCACGCTCATTGTCCTGGCGCTCTACGTGGCCCTGAACGCTGTCTTTCTCTACACCACGCCGATGAGCAAGATGGCCGGCCAGATCAACGTGGCGCAGATTGCGGGGGCCGAGATCTTTGGCGAAGCCGGGGGCCGGCTGGTCGCCGCTCTCATTTGCATAGGGCTCGTCTCGGCCGTGAGCGCCATGGTCTGGATTGGCCCGCGCGTGACCCAGGTCATCGGGGAGGATCTACCGGGGCTGCGCTTCTTTGCGCGCAAGACGAAGGCGGGCGTGCCGGCGACAGCCATCCTGTTCCAATTAGCCGTGGTTACCCTGCTTCTCTTCACTCAGAGTTTCGAGGCTGTCATCGAGTACATACAATTCAGCCTGACGGTCTGCACATTCCTCGCCGTGCTCGGCGTCATCGTCTTGCGCTGGACGCAGCCCGAGCTGGAGCGCCCTTATCGGGTCTGGGGCTATCCGTTGACACCCGTGCTCTTCCTCCTCGTCACCGGGTTCATGATGTACTACCTGCTGACACAGCGGCCCGCGCAGTCCTTGGCCAGCGTCCTCACCATGCTCGCGGGCCTTGCGGTGTTCGCGGTGTCGCGCCGGTCGAGCGCAGAGACTAAGAGCGATGCTGCCGCTGCTGGCGGATAGACGTTGAGGTCCACGGCCCCGCTGAGCGCAGCACGGGCTCGGAAAGAAGAAACACCCGGTATAGGCGCCGGGCGTTTCCAAGACAGGACAATCGCGCTTCGGCTCAGGCCGCCTCGGCGGCCGCTACGCCGCGGCCGCGGGCGCTCTTGGCCAGCACCTCGGTGATGCGCTGGACGGCGCCGCGCTCGTCGAGCTTCTCCACCACTGCGATCTCGCGTGCCATGCGGTCGAGCGCGGCCTCGTAGAGCTGGCGCTCGGAGTAGGACTGCTCGGGCTGGCTCTCCGACCGGTACAGATCGCGCACCACCTCGGCGATGGAGATGAGGTCGCCGGAGTTGATCTTGGCCTCGTATTCCTGGGCACGGCGGCTCCACATGGTGCGCTTGATGCGCGCGCGGCCCTTGAGGGTCTCGATGGCCTTCTTAACTGTCGGCTCCTCGGCCAGCTTGCGCATGCCCACGCTCTCCGACTTGCCCGTCGGCACGCGCAGCGTCATCTTGTCCTTCTCGAAGGTGATTACGAACAGCTCGAGCGAAATGCCGGCGATCTCCTGCTCCTCGATGGCCACGATCCGGCCGACGCCGTGCGCCGGGTAGACGATCCACTCGTTCACCTTGAAGCCGTGCCGCTGGTGCACGGGCTTCTTGGCCGCCGCTGCCGCCGATGCAGCAGCGGCCTTGGCGGCGGCTGCCGCCTGCACGGCTTGAGCTGCACCTGGCTGCGCTGCGGCAACCGGCTGCCGCAGCGCGGGCTGGGGTGGCGGTGCGGCAGGGGCAATGATCTTCTGGCTGGCCGTCTTGGCCACGGCGGCCGGCATGGCGCGTGCGGCGCTGGGAGCGGCAGGGCGGACCGGCGGCGGCATGATGGGCGCCTTGGCCGTCTCCTTGCTCGGCGCCACGGCGGGCTTCGCCTCGTGCTTCGGCGCGGCATGTGCCTTCACAGCCGCCTTGGCCGGGGCCTTGGCAGGAGCCTTCGGCAGAGCGGCTTGCGCTATGGCCTTGGCGGCATGCGCCGCCGGCTTATGGGCCTGCGGACGCACCGCAGCAGCAACCTTGGCTGCGGGCTTCGCCTTCGCCGGGGCGGCGTTCGGCTTGGGCTTGGCCCTCGCAGACTGGGCCCTCGCAGACTGGGCCCTCGCAGACTGGGCAGGAGCCGCGTGGAGCGACTTTCGGTCGGGAGTCTTCTTGGCTGCCTTCTTACCCCCGACCTTGGTCGGGGCCGTTTTTTGTGCCATGTCGTTCTCACTCTACATTCGCGCACCAGTCGGAGCTTCGGCCTAGCTCAAGCCGGAGCCGGGAACAACCGGAGGCCTCCGCCGACTCGAAGGTCGACGCTCCCGCTGTTGCCGTCGCCGGCAGGAAGGCCATAGCGGCGACCCGCCCGCTAGCACTTTCACCTTCTGGCTGCCCACAGACCGCCCGCGTATCGATGCCTCGACGTGCGGCATCTCTCACGCCCCATGCGCAGTGGGAGAATCGCCTCAGTTGCGACCGTACGTTTCGGACTGCTCGCGCCCAAAAACCACGCACGAGAACCATAACATAATTTTCATTGCACTAGAAGCCGGGTGTGGCCATTTCGCAGCCCGCAATCAAAGAAATGCTTAAGCTTGTCAGATGAAGTGCAGCAATAAACTATGCAACCTTAGCGTGCATCCAGGGAACAACCGGCATATGCCGACATCAATCTCCCGACCCCGGCTCCGGGTTGAAATACTTGTCGAACTTATCCTTTTCGTCGCGGAACGCATCCGCGTCGGGAGGGGAAGCTTTCTTTGAGGTAATATTTGGCCACTTATCGCAATACTCGCGATTTAGCTCCAACCACTTCTCCAGGCCGCGCTCGGTATCGGGCTTTATTGCATCAACCGGGCATTCCGGCTCGCAAACACCGCAGTCGATGCACTCGTCGGGATGAATGACGAGCATGTTGGCGCCCTCGTAAAAGCAATCGACCGGGCACACCTCGACACAATCGGTGTATTTGCACTTGATGCAGTTCTCGTTGACGATGTAGGTCATTGCGCGTTTCAGCTTGAGGAGGCTTGCACACCTGTGCCCGCGATAGGGGCGCATCCTGGTGCCATAGATTGGGCTTCTGCCGCAAGGCACAAGTCGTCCCGCCCGGCGGCTGCGAGGCGCGCAAGGCTTAGCTGCGGCCCTGTTCGCGGCCGGAGCCAGGACTGCGCCTGGGACCGTCCCCCGCGGTCCTCTCGCGGCCTTGAGTTTGCTCGTCCCGCTTGCCGTTGTCCACCGACCGATAGAGCAGTCGGGCGTCCTGCGGCGGCCCGCGCCGCTCACCGAGGCCCAGCACCTCGACGATGCGCACCTCGCCACGGAGCGCGATGGTCAGCACATCCCCCTCGCGCAGCATATGGCTCGGTTTGACCACGCGAACGCGGTTCACCCGCACCTTGCCGGCGCCGACCAGTTCCGCCGCCGACGTGCGGGACTTCATGAGCCGCGCGAACCACAACCACCGGTCAAGCCGTTGCTGCAGTGCGTTTGTCATGCGGGGTCAGACCCCTATTCCTGGCTCTGCTTCTCCAAGGCCGCCTTGAGCGAGCTCAGCGCCGCAAAGGGGGAATCCGGGTCGATGCCGGCCTTCGGTGCGGGCGACGCCGAATGGCGGAAGGGGCGCTGCGGCCGCTCCTCTCTGCGGCCCCCGCCGGGCCCTTGTCGGCGCTCGGGCCGATCGGACCGCTTGTGCCGGCCTTCCTTGTGGCGCCCGTCCTTCTGGCGTCCGTCGCCGTGCCTGGCCTCCTTGCCGCCCCTGCGCGGGTGCGCATCGTCCTTGGCCGGTTGCTCCCCCGCCCCCGCAAAGCGCCGCCGCGCGCGATCCGACTGGCGACCCTGACGACGCGGGCGCCAGACCTCGTCGAGCTTGGGCTCCGCTACTTTCTCAGACCTCTCCGGTGTCTTCTCGCGCTGTGGCTCGGCGCTCACAGGCGAAACGGCCTCAACCGCCGTGGTATCTCCCGGTGTGGCCTCGACCGGCGCGGTATCCCCTGCAGCGTCCCGATCCGCCTGCAAGGCCTCGCCGGGCATCTCTGCAGCTGCTTCGGAGACCGCCTCGATCGCCTCATCCGCCTCCCCGGCGGCATCGTTCGCCTCCGCAGGCGCGGGCACCGGCTCAGCGGCAACCGCCACCTCCGCGGCAGGTGTGCCGGACGCCTGCGCGGCGCGTTGCTCGCCGGTCCGCGCCGGCGGCACCCGCTCGAGCCGGAAGCCCAGCTTGTGCAGGATCTCGCCCACGTCGGAGGAGGAGCAACCGAGGATCGACATCATTTCCGGCATCACGCGGAAGCCTCCGTCGCCCGTGGCCCCCTTGGGCGGCGGGCTCGGGTTGGCGGGGTCCGCACGCCACGCCACCAGCGGCCGGATCAGATCGGCGAGCCTCTCCAGGATGTCGATCCGAACCGCCCGCGACCCGCACGGGTGGTACCCGGCCACATGATAGAACGCCTCGGGCAGGGCCGGATCGACCGCCACCGAGGTGAGACCCGGCCGCGGCAGCGCCGGCGGGTTGGCCGGGTCGAGGCCGCTCTGGGCGCCGTGCTTCAGCAGCCACAAGGCGAACGACAGCTCGATGGCAGCCGGCTTGAGCAGCGCCGGGAAGTAGATGTTGAACGCGCCGAAGCGCACGCCGTAGCTGCGCAGCTGCGCCCGCGCCGGCTGGTCGAGCGAGCGCATCTCCTCGGCCACGGCCTCGCGCCGCAGCACGCCCATGCCCTCGCTGAGCCGGAAGGCGATGCCGCGCGCCAATCCTGTGAGGTCCTTGGCGTTGGCGATCTCGATCAGCGGCTTCAGCCGCTCGCCGATGGTCTCGGTAGCCCAAGCCGACAGCCGCTCCTGCACCTTCTCCTTGTCGCCGGCGCTCATGGCGTCGTCGGCGGACAGCACGACGATGGGCTTTAGTAGGTCGTCGCCCGCCTCCAGCCGGCCCACCTCCTCGTCGCGCCACAGGATCTGCCCGCGCCGGAGCTTGAAGCCGTCGTTCTTGGCCGCCGCCACGCGACGTGCGCGCATGGCGAGCTCCTTGGCCAGCACGTGCGTGGCGGCGCTGCGGGCCGCCTTGCCGTGGATGCCCTCGGCTTGCGTGTCCGGGAAGAACCGGAAGCCCTGCAGGCGGCCGACAAAATGGTTGGCGACCTGCACAGCGCCGTCCTGGGCGATCTCGGCCACCAGGTCGTCCTTGTCCTTGAGGCCGCGCATCAGGGCGCTGGTGCGCCGGTCGATGAAGCGCTGGGTCAGGCACTCGTGCAGCGCGTCCGACAGGGCGTCCTCGATGGTGCGCGTACGCCCCTGCCAGTGCTCGGGGTCGTCCAGCCAGTCGCCGCGGTTGGACACGAACGTCCAGGTGCGGATGTGAGCGATGCGAGTGGCGAGCGTATCGATGTCGCCGTCCGTCCGGTCGGCGAACGCCACCTGGCTGGCGAACCAGTCCACCGGGATGCGCCCCGTGGGCCCCATCAGGAACTTGTAAAGCGTGCCGACCAGCTCGGCATGGTCCTGGGAGGAGATTTTGCGGTAGTCGGGCACCTGGCACACGTTCCACAGGCGCGCCACCGCCTCCGGGTTGGTCGCCAGCGCGGCGACGTCGGGGTCGGCGCTGACGGTCTCCAGGGCGATGGTGTCGTCCGACATGCGCGCCCGCGCCAGGCGCGGCTCGTCGGGGGCGCGCCGCAGGCTGTCGCGCAGCCGGTCCAGCGAGGAGACGTCGAGATCGCGGCTGCGCCACTGCAGCGACTTCACGTGGTCGAACGTGTGCGTCTCCAGCCGCTCGACGATGTCGGTGGTGAAGGGCTCGACGGTGCCGGTCACGCCGAAGGTACCGTCGTTCATGTGGCGCCCGGCGCGGCCGGCGATCTGCGCCAGCTCGGCGGGCGTCAGATCGCGATGCGTCTGCCCGTCGAACTTGCGCATGCCGGCAAAGGCCACGTGGTCCACATCCAGGTTGAGGCCCATGCCGATGGCGTCGGTGGCGACCAGGAAATCCACGTCGCCCGACTGATAGAGCGCCACTTGGGCATTGCGCGTGCGCGGGCTGAGCGCGCCCAGCACCACAGCGGCGCCGCCGCGCTGGCGCCGCATCAGCTCGGCAATGGCATAGACCTCCGATGCCGAGAAGGCGACGACCGCCGAGCGCCCCGGCAGGCGCGTGATCTTCTTCTGTCCCGCGTAGGCGAGCTTGGAGAGCCGCGGCCTGGAGATGAAGTTTGCGCCGGGGATCAAGTCGGCTATGGTCTGGCGCATGGTCTGGGCGCCGAGAAGCAGTGTCTCCTCCCGCCCGCGCGCATGCAGCAGCCGGTCCGTGAAGACGTGCCCGCGCTCCGGGTCGGCCGCCAGCTGCACCTCGTCGATGGCGAGGAAGTCCACATCCAGCTCGCGCGGCATCGCCTCCACGGTGCACACGTAGTAGCGCGGCCGCTCCGGCTTGATCTTCTCCTCGCCGGTCACCAGCGCCACCGCTTCCGAGCCCACGCGCACGACGATCTTGTCGTAGACCTCGCGCGCCAGCAGACGCAGCGGCAGGCCGATCAGGCCCGACTGATGGCCGAGCATGCGCTCGATCGCCAAGTGCGTCTTGCCCGTGTTGGTCGGGCCCAGCACGGCGGTCACGTTGCGGATGCGGTGTCCAAGATGGCGGCTCATAGGGAGGCCCTTTGGGATCGTCCGGCCCGAGGCATTGCAGAGCGATGCGGCAAGATCAAGGGCTTGTGCCCAAAATGCCGCCGCGGCGTCTGCCCGTTAACTGCGCCCTTTCATACCCCACACACTCAATGCAGGAGCGCGATCTGCGGCCGCCCGGGCGATTGGATCTCCACACGCTTCGACACGATGGTGGCGTAGCCGAGCATCGTGGGAATGGTGATCTGATACGGGACCAGGATGTTGGCGCTGGGGATCGGCCGCAGCGACACCTCGATCGCATCGGTGGTCGCCAGGTACGAGTTCTCCGCGTCCGCTTTGTGCCCCGCGATCGGCCGGTATTTCACGCGGCATACGTGGGCGATGGCCGGCTGCCCGCTCGGCTGCTGCTCGTTGACCTTCACCTCGCCCTTGTAGCTCAGCACGAGGTCGAAGCGCTCCTTGCCGTCGAAGATCGGCAACCGGCGCTCGCAGGGGTCGGCGATGGCGTAGTTGGCCACCACCATGACGGCGCTGAGCGGGTCGATCACGCCCCGCAGATGCTGGTCGCGCAGCGGCACGGCATCCGGCTTCGGCGTCGGCAGCGGGTCGTGCTTGACGCTGAGCACGGTGCCGTTGTCGAAATCCACCTTGGTGGAGCCGGTCTTGCTGTTGGCCTTGAAATCGAACGAGAAGGCGGCGGGCTTGGGCGCCTGATTGGCCATCAGGCCGAAGGCGCGGGTCTCGCCGATCCACGTGAAGGCGCCGAGTAGGAGAGTGAGGTGGGCGTTGCCCGTCAGCGAGTAGCTCTCGTCCTCGGTCTGAGACACAAACTCGAAGGTGCCGACGTTGAAGCCGTTGAAATTCACCTCATAGGCGGCGCGCACGGTGGCGGGCCACGGACCTGCCGCCCCCGCTCCGATACCCCCGCCTGCGACAAAGGTCACAAGACCCGCAAGAATAGGCACCACGCGCTTCATGCGGCAGCCTTTAACACACGTTCGGCGATACAGTGCGATCGCCACTCGTTGAGGAGGTACGCTAGCAGGGTTTGCGTCAATTCTGTGTCTTGTGCAGGCTATTGCGGGAGCGGTAAAGAATACCGTAACAGACCGTTCCCGCCAGCACAAAGCCTTGACGCGGCGGCCTTCTTGTATAGAACGGCCGCCAGTCGATCACCGCGCCTAAAGCGCGCATTTCCCAAGGACGTCTCCAGAATGACACGCCGTTGCGAGCTGACGGGCAAGGGTCCGATGTCGGGCCAGTTGCGCAGCCACGCCGAGAACAAGACCAAGCGGACGTTCCGGCCGAACCTTGTCGATGTGACCCTGATCAGCGACGCCCTGCAGCGCCGCGTGCGCCTGCGCATCAGCGCCCACGCCCTGAAGACGGTGGAGCGCAGCGGCGGCCTGGACGCCTTCCTCGTGAAAGCCAAGGACGATGCGCTGTCGGACCGCTGCCAGAAGCTTAAGCGCCAGGTGCGCAAGGCCCAAGCCGAGCCGGCGGCGTAGGGGGTGTCAGACCCTCTGGGTCTGACACCATCCCACACCCGGCATTGGAGCCATGGTGTCAGACCCAGAGGGTCTGACACCTGAGCTACTCCAGCAACGTGAACTGCAGCAGCAGCGTCCGCTGCAGGAACCGGTTGAAGTTGTCGTCCGAAACGAGGGTCACGACGGTCTCGCCGCGCCCGCCCCGGTGCACGGCGATGCCCTCCATGTTGTCGATCTCGTAGCCCTGGTCGCCCTCGAACACCACGTGGCCGGCAAGCCGGGCGCCCGGCTTGACCTCCGCCGGGGCCAGGCGACGGATGCGCATCTTCACGCCGGTGCTCCAGCGGAAGAACCGCTCCAGCACCAGGAGGCCGCCGTCCGGCAGCCCGGCTGCGCCGGTGATGTTGAACCCGTCGATGTCCTGGAGCTGGATGCGCTGCGGCTGCCCGCCGATCCAGATCCAGCCCGTGTGATAGCCGCTACCCCTGGTGAGGCGCTCGGCGAACCCCACCAGCGAGCCCTTGAGCGGGCCCGCCTGGAGCACCGTCAGCGCCTCGAGGCCCTGGTTGGACGGCATCCGCCCCGCCTCTGCGGCGAGCCGCTGGTAGCCCGAGGGCGCCTGCACCTCGCCGCCGCGCACCTCGAAGCGGCCGATGCGGTGCACGCGCTCGAAGCCGATGAGCACGGTCCCGCGCTCCAGCGTGCCCTCCACCAGCGCGATCGCTTCCGCGTCCTGCTCGCGCTTGCTCGTCAGCGAGCGGCCGCGCAGCGCCAGCAGGGGCCCCATGCGCGCCCGCGTCATGGCCGCGAGCGCGCCATCCTTGCCGTACTCGATGGTCGCCGAGAGCCAGGCCCCGCGGTCGGAGACGGCCAGCAGCCGCCTGCCGTCGGCGTCCATCACCAGCCCCGACAAGCCGCCGAAGTGCTCGGACGGCGAGCTGAGGACGAGGCCGCCGCGGAACTCCAGGTCCCCGAAACGGCGAGTATCCGGACGGCTCGACTGGAAATACTGCAGCGCCTTGGCGTTGACCTCGATCGCCTGGGGCGCGTCAAGGTCGCCCGGATCGGCCGCGAGTGGCCACCCGCCTGCCGTGCATGCACCGGCCGCCAGGCCGCCGATGACAGCGCGCCGTGTCAGTGCGCGGAAGCGGATTGCGTTAGCCATGATCTCCGGTCCCCTGCCTGCAAAGCAACGTAGCCAGGAATTCGTCAAAGGAAGGTAATTCAGCGATGCTCCGGGATAGGGACACCGAACCTCAGTGCAACCTGCGACGGGGCACCCGGACCGGCCGCTCCTGGGCGGCCGGCGCGTCCTCGGCGAACAGCTCGCACAGCTCGTCGGTCATGGCCCCGGCCAGCTCCGCCGGATCGGTGATGGTCACCGCGCGCCGGTAGTAGCGCGTCACGTCGTGGCCGATGCCGATGGCGATCAGCTCCACGGGCGAGCGCGTCTCGATCTCCTCGATCACCTGGCGCAGGTGCATCTCCAGGTAGTTGCCCGTGTTTACCGACAGCGTGGAATCGTCCACCGGCGCGCCGTCCGAGATCACCATGAGGATGCGCCGCCGCTCGGGCCGCACCTGCAGCCGGCGGTGCGCCCAGGCCAGCGCCTCGCCGTCGATGTTCTCCTTGAGCAGGCCCTCGCGCATCATCAGGGCCAAAGAGCGCTTCGCCCGCCGCCACGGTGCATCGGCCGACTTGTAGACGATGTGGCGCAGGTCGTTGAGGCGGCCCGGGTTGGCCGGCTTGCCGGCCGCCAGCCACGCCTCGCGCGCCTGCCCGCCCTTCCAGGCCTTCGTCGTGAAGCCCAGGATCTCCACCTTCACGCCGCACCGCTCGAGCGTGCGCGCCAGGATGTCGGCGCAGCACGCCGCCACCATGATGGGACGCCCGCGCATGCTTCCCGAGTTGTCGAGCAGCAGCGTCACGACCGTATCCTTGAAGTTGGCGTCGCGCTCCTGCTTGAAGGAGAGCGCATGCAGCGGGTCGATCACGACGCGTGTCAGCCGCGCCGTGTCGAGCATGCCCTCCTCCAGGTCGAAATCCCACGCACGGCTCTGCTGCGCCATCAGCTTGCGCTGCAGCCTGTTAGCGAGGCGGCCAACGGCGCCCTGCAGGTGCCGCAGCTCCTTGTCGAGGAAGGACCTGAGCCGCTCCAACTCGTCGGGGGTGGAGAGGTCCTCGGCCGCGATCTCCTCGTCATGCTGGCGGCTGTAGACCTTGTAGCCGAAGGCCTCGGGGCTATCGAGGACGCTGACGTTGGGCCGGCGCTGGCGGGCGTCGGTGACCTCCTCGAAGTCGGCGTCGGCGTCCTGCTGGTCGATATCCGCCTCCTGCGGAGACTCGACCGGCTCGCCCTCCTCGCCCTCGCCGCGCTGCTCCTCGCCCGCCTCCTGCTCCTGCGCCTCCTGGCCCTCCTGAGCCTCCTCGGACTGCTGCTCGCCCTCGTCCTGCTGCTCCTCCTCGCCCTCCTCGCGCTCGCCCTGGCCGACCTCGTCCGACAGGTCGAACGACTTGAGGACGTCGCGCATCACCTGGCCGAATGCGGCCTGGTCCTCGGCGTACTGGCTGAGCCGGGAGAGCGTGCGCCCGGCCCGCTCCTCGATCCACGGCCGCCACAGGTCCACCATCGCCCTGGCGGTCTTGGGCGGAGGCGCGCCCGTGAGTTGCTCGCGCACGAGCAGCGCCAGCGCATCCTCGAGAGGCGCATCCGCCCGCTCCGTAATCTCGGCGTAGCGGCCGTGGCCGTACTGGTCCTCCACGCGGGCCGTGAGGTTCGCCGCCATGCCCGGCATGCGGTTGGCGCCGAGCGCCTCGATGCGGGCCCGTTCCACTGCCTCGAACACGGCCTTGGCCGGCCCCGACTTGGGCGTCAGCCTGGAGTGCAATTTGGGATCGTGGCACGCGGCAGTGAGCGCAAGGCTGTCGGCCCAGCCGCGGACTACCGCGATCTCCTTCGGTGACGGCAGACGCGACGGCTCCGGCAGCTGCACGGTCTTGCCGTCCAGCTCCGGCTGGCCTGGCGCGTAGCTCACCTGCATCTCGCCGTCGCCCGCAATGGCGCGCACGGCGAGCCCCAGCACCCGCTTGAAGGGCTCCGCCGGACTCTCCTTGTGCTTTGGACTGGAGGCCATGTCGCAACTTCACATGTAACGACTGGGCGAATGGCGAATGGCCAATAGCGAATGGTAGGCCTCCGCGCCCATTCGCCATTCACCATTCGCCATTCGCGACCAATTCACGACAGCGCCACGTTGGCCGCGCTCTCGGGCAGCTCCTCGCCGAAGCAGCGCTGATAGAACTCGGCCACCAGGGGGCGCTCCAGCTCGTCGCATTTGTTTACGAACGTCAGCCGGAAGGCGAAGCCGATGTCGCCGAAGATCTCGGCATTCTCGGCCCACGTGAGCACGGTGCGCGGGCTCATGACGGTGGAGAGGTCGCCGTTGATGAAGGCCGAGCGCGTCAGGTCGGCCACCCGCACCATGTTGGACACGACCTTGCGCTTGGCCTCGCTCTTGCCGAAGCTCTTGGCCTTGGCCAGCACGATGCGCGTCTCCTCGTCGTGCGGCAGATAATTCAGCGTCGCCACGATCGACCAGCGGTCCATCTGGCCCTGGTTGAGCTGCTGCGTGCCGTGATAGAGCCCGGACGTATCGCCGAGACCGACGGTGTTGGTGGTTGAGAACAGCCGGAACGCGGGGTGCGGCCGGATCACCTTGGACTGGTCGAGCAGCGTCAGCCGGCCCGACTGCTCCAGCACCCGCTGGATCACGAACATCACGTCCGGCCTGCCGGCATCGTACTCGTCGAAGCACAGCGCGGTGTTGGACTGCAGGCAGTAGGGCAGCATGCCCTCCTTGAACTCCGTCACCTGCTTGCCGTCCTTGAGGACGATGGCGTCCTTGCCGATCAGGTCGATGCGGCTCACGTGGCTGTCGAGGTTGATGCGCACGCACGGCCAGTTGAGCCGTGCCGCCACCTGCTCGACGTGGGTCGACTTGCCGGTGCCGTGGTAGCCCTGGATCATGACGCGCCGGTTGTGCTTGAACCCGGCCAGGATCGCCAGTGTCACATCGCGATTGAAGACGTAGTCGTTGTCCACGTCAGGAACGTGGTCGGTCGGCTTGGAGTAAGCCGGCACCTCGAGGTCGGCGTCGATGCCGAAGAGCTGGCGGACGGACACCTTCATGTCCGGCATGCCGGGCACCCCGGCTTGAGCTTGGGCGGGCATATCCTTCATTTCCGGAGTTGCTGCCGGTGCGGGCTAGTCTTGGCTGGCACCGGATCGGTCAAGGAACTTCCGTCGCTGCGGTCGGCTCGTCAGACCAAGCCAGCTTGCTTGAGATAGTTATAGGCTTGGATGATTTCCCGCAACTTGTTCTCGGACCGTTTGTCGCCCCCGTTGGCGTCGGGGTGGTGCCGCTTCACCAGCTCCTTGAAGCGGGCCTTGATCCGTTCGCGGTCGGCGCCCTCGTCCAGGTTCAGGGCCTCCAGCGCCTTGCGCTCCAGCGGCTTGAGCCGGCGCGCGGGCGCCGCCTGCTCGCGCCTCAGCCGCTCGTTGATGAACCCGTGCGGATCGGCGAAAGCGCCGCCGAATCCGGCCCCTGCGCCGCCGCCCCGATATCGATAGCCCGGCATCTCGCCCGATGAGCCGGTCCTCCAGGTGGGCCGATGCCCGATCACGGCGTCCTTCTGGAACGCCTCCACCTCGGCCGTGCTCCAGCCCTCGAAGTAGTTGTAGGAGGCGTTGAACTGACGTACGTGCTCCAGGCAGAACAGGTAGTACTTGCCCTCATGGCCGCGGCCCACGGGGGCCTTGTAGACCCCCACGTCCTGGCAACCCTTCCACTGGCAGGTCGGACCGGCCGGACGCGCGGCGGCCTCCCCCGCCGGCTTGGCGCGGATCGAGTCGAAATATTTCGAGTCGAGCTTCATCGGTGCGAGTATGGGCGTTGGCCGGTCGGGGCACAAGCTTCTAGCGGCGCCCGCCGCTCCAGTCTGTAGAGTCTGTAGCGCACCTGCTATAATGGCTGCGCTCTTGACTTGAGAGAGCCGTGGGCGGAAAGTAAAAAGGGCAGGTATATGTCGGTTGCCGCAACCATTCGGCAGCGCCTGGAGCAGGCCCTCCGGCCCACTCGCCTCGACATCGTCGACGAGTCGCATTTGCACGCCGGTCACAGCGAGCAGGCCCGAAGCGGCGAGAGCCACTTCCGCGTGCTCGTCGTATCGCCGAAGTTCGCCGGCAAATCCCGCCTCGCCCGACACCGCCTGGTCAACGAGCTCCTTGCCGTCGAGCTCGCCACGAGCGTGCACGCGCTTGCCATTCATGCGTTTGCGCCGGGGGAGGCCGTGCGCTGAGGGCGCTGGCGCTGAGGGGGCGCGGAGGGGTCAGACCCCTTGCCTCGGGTGTCGTGGTAAATCGCCAAGGCATTTGCAAGGGGTCTGACCCCTCACCCCGTCTCGTCAACGAGCTCAGGGCGTAGTCGCCTGCTGTGCGTTCGCACCGGAGGCTCGTGACGACTGCGGGCCTACCTCGCCGCAACGCGCGCCCGGACCATTCCCGTGGCTGTAGAGACGGTGCACCTCCTCGACAATGCGGTCGTAGAACCCCCGCTCGGCCAACGGGTAGACGAGCTTCCAGGAGTGGGCCGTCCGTCGGTCGCAGGAGAAGGTCACGCGCTCGTAGAAAATCTGCTCACCGAGGATGCCCGAGAGCACGAACCAGTACGTGCGGCGCGGCGCGTAGTCGATGATGGCACTCTTGTATGGGCCTTCCATGAGCGACCGCCGATGCGCCACCAGTGTCGTCCCATCGCCGTTCACAGCGGCCGAGACGATCAGGCGGGCACGTCCGTCGCGCGACCGGAAGGCCGCGCCCTCATGGCCTGGTGCAGAATCGGCCACGAAGATGTCGGCCGGATAGGCCAGAGAGAAGCCGAAGCGGGGGTTGCGCCAACGCACCCAGGCAAGGCTCCTGACAGAGGCTGCAGAGACGGGACCTGTTGCGGGGGACGTCTGAGCCGATGCGACCGGACCGTCTTTCGTGCTCGCAGGCCACTCGGGCGGGCGCTCGCTGCGAGCGGCGAGCGGCGCATCTGCATTGCCCCACACGTCCTCGCCTCCCTCCTTCTCGGGGGATACACCAGACTGCTGGGCCGACGCATGGAAGGCCGGCTCGTCGCCGGACAAGGAGCGGACGCTCGGGGCCGCCGACCCAACGAGCGGTGGCCTCGCCATGGCGCCCATCGGCTCCGGCAGCTCGCCGGATGCAGGCATTGGCGGCGCGCCTTCTGCAACGGGCGTAGGCCGAGCTGCCTCCTCTGGCGGCGAAAGCCGGGTCTCGCTGAGCTCCTGCCAGAGCGCCCCCACAGATACCGAGCCGACGGTGAGGAGAAACACGGCAACGGCCGTCGCTTTGGCCTGGAAGCCTTGGCGCCGTGTCGGGCGATCAGCCCCGCCGTGCCGGGTGGGCGACTGGGCGTTGCTCAGCGTCTGATAGGCGTTGACGACCTCTTGAAAGCGCAGACCGCCGTTCGCATCGTTCGGGTGGAGGTCGGGATGGAGCTGCTTTGCCAATCGACGGAACGCGCGCTTGACCTCCCCGTCGGGTGCCCCCGGCGAGACGCCAAGCACCTCGTA
This sequence comes from Hyphomicrobiaceae bacterium, assembly GCA_044868325.1. Taxonomy (GTDB): domain Bacteria; phylum Pseudomonadota; class Alphaproteobacteria; order Rhizobiales; family Hyphomicrobiaceae; genus AWTP1-13. The sequence continues at coordinate 12,028 of JBIOWI010000225.1, read as the reverse complement.
GGGATCGCGCATTCCGAGAACCCCGTGCCGTGCCGCTTTCCCGCTATTACGAGCCGGCACCGGTTTTGGATCTGCCGGCGACGGCGTAGTGTCGGCGGCACGCCGCAAATCCCGCCAAAGCACTGCGGTGCGGTGAAGGGGTCAGACCCCTTGCCTCAAGGTCGTTGTGAAACGCAAGGTATCCGCAAGGGACCTGACCCCTTTTCCCCCTCGCCACAGGAGTCACGCAAATGAAAATCGCTCTCGTCGGCGCCTCCGGCAATGCCGGCTCGCGCATCCTCAAGGAGCTCTCCGACCGCGGCCACAGCGTCACGGCCATTGCGCGCCACCCGGAGAAGATCGCCGCGCTCCCGGGCGTCGCCGCGGCGACGGGCGACGCCGCCGACAAGGCCGGGCTGGCGGCCCTGCTCAGGGGCCACGATGCCGTCATCGGCTCGCTGCGCTTCAGCGGCGGCGCCGCCACGCAGCTCTTGGATGCGGTGCGCGCCTCGGGCGTGAGGCGCTACCTGGTGGTCGGCGGGGCCGCCAGCCTTGAAGTGGCGCCCGGCAAGCGCCTGCTCGATACGCCGGACTTCCCCGCCGCCTATCGGCCCGAGGCCAGCGCCGCGGCGGCCTACCTGGACATGCTGAAAGGCGTGACCGATCTGGACTGGACGTTCCTGTCCCCCTCCGCCCTGTTCTCCGCCGGCCAGCGGACGGGCAGATTCCGCCTCGGCAAGGACCAACTCCTCACCACCGACAAGGGCTCCAGCATCTCCTACGAGGACTACGCCATCGCCCTGGCGGACGAGCTGGAGTCGCCCCGCCACGTGCGGCAGCGGTTCACGGTGGGGTATTGAGGGGGAGCGGCCCCATCGCTGGACCTAACCAGTACTCGATGCTGAGACGGTCTCCAATATCCTTGCAAATTCAAAACGCCACGTTAAATTTGCAAGGATGCTGAAGCGCCGCCTCCAGGCCCAAATTGCTGCCGATCTGGACACGCAAGCTGCGGTCGCCCTGCTCGGACCTCGGCAGGTGGGCAAGACCACGCTGGCCCTCGCCATCGGCGAGTCCGTTCCGTCCGTCTACCTTGACCTTGAGGACCCCGCGGACCGCGAGAAGCTGGCCGAGCCTGCGCTCTACCTCGCCCAGCACGAGGACAAGCTCGTCATCCTGGACGAGATCCAGAACACGCCCAATCTGTTCGGAACCCTCCGCGGGATCATTGATCGGGGTCGGCGCAAGGGACGAAAGACCGGTAGGTTCCTGCTGCTCGGCTCCGCCTCCATCGACCTCCTTCGCCAGTCGTCGGAAAGCCTGGCCGGCCGCATCGCCTACCGGGAGCTAGCCCCCCTCAATGTGACCGAGACGAAGCGCGGCAGCCAGGATTCCCTGTGGCTGCGCGGCGGGTTCCCTCCGAGCTTCCTTGCCGCCGACGACACGGAAAGCCTTACGTGGCGCCGCGACTTCCTGCGCACCTACCTCAGCCGCGACATCCCGGCCTTCGAGCCGAGCATCCCCGCCGAGACACTGCGGCGGCTATGGACGATGCTGGCGCATGGGCAATGCACGCTGCTCAATGCCTCGCGGCTTGCAGCCAGCCTCAGCGTGAGCTCCCCCACCGTCAGTCGCTACGTCGACCTCCTTGTCGATCTGCTGCTGGTCCGGCGGCTTGCCCCATTTCACGCCAACCTCGGCAAGCGCCTCGTCAAGTCGCCCAAGACCTACGTGCGCGATAGCGGCGTACTGCATGCCCTGCTCGCCATCCCGACGCTGTCAGCGCTCTACGATCATCCGATTGCCGGCGCAAGCTGGGAGGGTTTCGCGATCGAGACGTTGATCGACTGCGCCCCCTCCTGGACGACGCCCTATTTCTACCGCACCGCTGCCGGCGCCGAGATCGATCTGCTGCTGGAGCTGCCCGGCTCGAAGCTGTGGGCCATCGAGATCAAGCGCAGCCTGTCGCCCAAGGTCGAGCGCGGCTTCCACGTCGCCTGCGACGACCTCAAGCCCGCCCGCCGGCTGGTCGTCTATGCCGGCGACGAGCGCGTGCCCCTGCCGCACGACGTGGAGGCGATGGGGCTCCACGCGCTGGCGGAGGAATTGGTGGGGACGGGGTGAGCGGTGCCTGGGCGGCGAAGCTGGCTGGGGGACTAGGATTCGAACCTAGATTAACGGAGTCAGAGTCCGCTGTTCTGCCGTTGAACTATCCCCCAACGGCGCCATGCTGCGCCCGCTATCTAGCGGTGTGGGAGCTGTCTGACAAGGCTTTGCCAGGTTTGCCGATCCGAGCAAGTGGGCGGCACTAGGATGCAGCCTATGGGGCTCGAAGCCCGTTCCGCCTCATTTCATGGCTACGACCCGCGCCTGCCTCGTTTCGCGGCTGCACCTTTACCGGGATGGCCGACCTGATAGAGTGCACGAAAATGTAAGGGAGGCTCCCGACCGCCTTTCCGGCAGGCTCCGTGCCGGCGGAGGACGGTGGAGAGGCAACGCAATAACAAGGGCATAGCCCGCATGTCGCAGAGCGGAGGACCGCGCGAGAATGCCGCCGCATCGGCCGGCCCAGGATCGACCGCGACATCGACCACCGCAGCGACAGGGGCGGTCTCCGCCCCCAATGGCCATGTGCGCGCCCTGGACGGCCTCGGGGACGGCACGGGCGTCGTCGCGAGCCTCGGCAGCCTCGTCGGCTGCGCCAGCTTGCCCCGGCGCAGCGCGCGGCCGGATCTCGCGCGCGCGTATGCGGCCCTCGACCTCGGCACCAACAACTGCCGCCTGCTGGTGGCGCGGCCGTCCCGGCGCGGCGGGTTCAAGGTGATCGACGCCTTCTCCCGCATCATCCGGCTGGGAGAGGGCGTGGCCACCAGCCGCCAGCTGTCCGAGGAGGCCATCGAGCGCACCATCGAGGCGCTCAAGATCTGCGCCGATAAGGTGCTGCAGCATCGCGTCGAGCGCGCCGGGCTTATCGCCACCGAGGCCTGCCGGCTCGCCGACAACGCCCCGCAGTTCCTGGGCCGCGTGCGCTCGGAGACCGGCCTCGACATCAAGATCGTGAGCCGCGAGGCCGAGGCCCGCCTCGCCGTCTCCGGCTGCGCCTCGCTGATCGACGCCAGGAGCGACCTGGTGCTGGTGTTCGACATCGGTGGCGGCTCCTCGGAGCTGATCTGGCTCGATCTTGCCCGGCACAAGCGCGCCTCCAACGGCGCGCCGCCGGACCGGCTGCAGGCGCAGAGCTGCATCGTCGCCTGGACCTCGCTGCCGGCCGGCGTGGTGACCCTGGCCGAGCGTTACGGCAGCCGCATCGTCGACGCCGATATCTTCGAGACCATGGTGGCCGACGTGACGGCGCTGCTCAGCCCCTTCGTGGCCGGCAACCGGCTGCGGCAACGCATGGCGGGCAAACGCACGCAGCTGCTCGGCACCTCGGGGACGGTGACGACCGTGGCGGGCGTGCACCTGCGGCTGCCGCACTACGACCGGCGCAGGATCGACGGCTTCTGGCTGAACGTGGACCAGGTGCGGGCCGTAACGGCGCAGCTCCTGGCCTCCAGCCACGCCCAGCGGGTGGCGCAGCCCTGCATCGGCAGCGAGCGCGCCGGCCTGGTGCTGGCCGGTTGCGCCATCCTGGAGGCTGTGCTGCGCGCCTGGCCGTGCGACCGGCTGCGAGTCGCCGACCGGGGACTGCGCGAGGGCATCCTCGCTACGCTGATGGCGGAGGACGGCATCTACACCCGGCCCCATGGTTCGAACAGGCGCCGGCGCGGCCAGGGGCACTGGTGAGATGCCGGCCGGGCGGCGAGGCGGCGTATCGGGCGGCCGGCGCCTTGCCCGGCAGCGCCTGCGCTCCACCAAGCCTCGCTCGCAGTCGTCGCGACACTGGCTGGAGCGGCAGCTGAACGACCCCTATGTCGCCGCCTCAAAGCGCGAGGGCTACCGTTCGCGTGCGGCCTACAAGCTCACCGAGATCGACGCCCGGTTCCACATCCTCAAGCCCGGCCGGCGCGTGGTCGATCTGGGCACGGCGCCCGGCGGCTGGGCGCAGGTGGCCGCCGATGCGGTGCGTTCGGGAGAGGGCCAGGGGCCGAGAGACCCCAGGGGCCAAGTGGTGGCCATCGACTTCCTCCCGGTGGAGCCGATCCCCGGCGTCGATCTCATCCAGCTCGATTTCATGGACCCCGCCGCACCGGGCCGCCTGAAAGCCATGCTGCGCGGCGGCAGGGCCGACGTGGTGCTCTCCGACATGGCCGCGCAGGGCACCGGCCACGCCCGCACCGACCATCTGCGCATCGTCGGCCTCGCCGAGGCCGCCGTCGAGTTCGCGTGCGAGGTTCTGGAGGCCGATGGCGCGTTCGTGTGCAAGGTGTTCCAGGGCGGCTCGGAGCGCACCCTGCTCGACCGCCTGAAGCGCGCCTTCGCCACCGTGAGGCACGTCAAGCCCCCCGCCAGCCGCGCCGAGTCCGCCGAGATGTACGTGGTGGCCACGGGGTTCCGGGGGGTGGCGGGGTATGCTTAGCGCTAACCCTTCTTTCCAGAGTGGCGGGGATCCAGCCAATTGCTGAGCCGTGAGCTGTACCAGCGCTTCTTGGACCACACCCATAGGCTGGTCAGACGGCGGCGCCAGACTGATGCTCTGGGCCACACTTGCTCCAGATCGGCTGTTGCGACCGCCAGATCGGAGAACGTCGGTTTGTGCAGATACACAGCCAACCTCTGTGGGCGCGCCTCCAGCGTCTGAGGATTGATTTCGATTGCACCCCAGTCGCGACGCTCGATGCAGACGACCTTGCCCTCGCGAGAGCTGTACCCCACCGTCAATATTTCGCCAGCCAGCGCGGCGCGCTTGAATTCGTCGAGGTGGAAGCCGTCCACCATTGTCCAGGAGTTGAGCCGTGCGTACTGGCGCCAACCCCAAACGCTGTCTTGGAGCAAGTGGCGCAAAGCTTCCACAATGTCGGTTTCGGCGAATGCTCCAGGCGTCAAGTTTTGTCGGATCTGTCGCCTGAGTTCGCGCGCGCAGTGGCGGTCCAAGAACCACTTAGTGGCGGACATAGTCGCCATGACGGCTGCGGCGACGATAAGCGCCGTTGGCACCCAGTACTGTACTAGCCATGGCACGGCTGCTTCCGGCCACGGCTGGTTGGGGACGGTGCCGAGTGCTAGGCGCCCGCCCATAACCGCGACCGCCGCCCAGAGACACCAATAGGCAATCCTAAGAAGCGCCCGCATAGGGTTGCGTTCCCTCGATACGCATAAAGCCCACGCTTGAGCTTGCCTAAGCTATGCCGAGTCGCATGGTTTGTGGACTATGCAATGTCGCTACCACAATTAGAACAAAAAGAGAACATAGCTGCTATTGCGCTAGCGGAGTATCAGTGGGCACGCGCAATGCGCCGGTCGGACCCCCTCTACTCTTGCACTATAGCGCGCTGCTCTATATATTGTGAGGAGGAAGGGCTGTGCGGCTTTTCAAGACAAAGGACTTTGCGCGGTTCGCGCGACGGGGAGGCATAGCGGACGAGACGCTGCGCGATGCAATCGAGCGAGCGGTACAAGGCCTCATCGATGCCGATCTCGGCGGCGGCCTCATCAAGCAGCGTATCGCTCGGCCGGGACAGGGTCGCAGGGGAGGATATCGGACGATTGTTGCGTATCGGAACAATGTGCGGGCGCTCTTTGTATTGGGGTTTGCCAAGAACGACCTCGATAACATCGACGAGGACGATCTGGCTCGATTGAGGGCATTTGCGGGCCAAGCGCTGTCGTGGAATGAGGCACAAGTGAAATACTTGCTCAACAGCAAGGAATGGCTGGAGCTGACGTGATGCGGAAGAAGTACCAGAGCAGGATCGCCGGTGTCGTCCACCGTGCCATGGAAGGCGCCTACCGCGCTGGCGTCGTCGACAAAACGACCATGCGCGAGTTCGACGCCATGTGCCTGACGACTGTCGAAGAGCTGAGCCCGAAAGACATTGCTGCGATTCGCGAGAAGGCCGGCGTCAGTCAGGGCGTCTTTGCGCGCTACCTCAACGTGCCCACCACGCTGGTCTCCCAGTGGGAACGCGGTGAGCGGCGGCCGACGGGGGCCGCAGTCAAGCTCCTGTGCGTTGTGAAGCACAAGGGCCTGGAGGCCATCGCCTGAAGGCCTCGCGCGTCCATGACACGGAGGCCGGGACGAAAGGCCAGAGCCTCGAGCAGGTCGCCGCCCGTTCCTGGAGGCGCTCCCCCCGTAGTTCCTCGGGGCACCCTTTCCCTGGCCCTGCTGCGGTGCTATGAGGGCCGCGAGCGGTTCCATGAAAGGGCGGCTGGACGGGCCGCGTGCCGGGGGTGACAGCCTCGGCGCGCCCGTCTTCGGCCAACCTGGGGGACGAGGAGAGCGAGCATGGCGCAGCCGCCCATCCTGACCGATCAGGGCGTGGCCCTGACCTTCGACGATGTCCTGCTCCAGCCCCGCTCCTCGGATGTGCTGCCGTCTCAGGCGGACGTGGGCTCCAGGGTCACACGCGAGATCTCCGTCAGGATCCCGGTGCTGTCCTCCGCCATGGACACCGTCACCGAAGGCCGCCTCGCCATCGCCATGGCCCAGTCGGGCGGCATCGGCGTGATCCACCGCAACCTGACGCCCGAGGTGCAGGCCGAGCAGGTGGCCATGGTGAAGCGCTACGTGGCCGGCATGGTGGTCAATCCCGTCGCCATTCAGCCCACGGCCACCCTGCGCGATGCCTGGCGACTGATGGAGGCGCACAAGATCTCCGGCGTGCCCGTGGTAGAGGGCGGCGTGCAGGGCAAGCTGGTCGGCATCCTCACCAACCGCGACGTGCGCTTCGCCACCAACCCCGCCACCCCGGTGTCCGAGCTGATGACCCGCAAGCTCGTGACCGTGAAGGACAACGTCAGCCGCGAGGACGCCCAGCGCCTTCTGCACCAGCACCGGATCGAGAAGCTCCTGGTGGTGGACGACGACTTCCGCTGCATCGGCCTTATCACCGTGAAGGACATCGAGAAGTCTCTCAAGTATCCCAACGCCTGCACCGACGAGCAAGGCCGCCTGCGCGTCGCCGCGGCCACCAGCGTGGGCGACGACGGCTTCCAGCGTGCCGAACGGCTGATGGATGCGGGCGTCGATCTCGTGGTGGTGGACACCGCGCACGGGCATTCGAGCCGCGTGCTCGACATGGTGAGCCGCATCAAGAAGCAATCGAACCGGGTGCAGGTGATCGCCGGCAACGTGGCAACCGCCGACGGCACCCGGGCACTGATCGACGCCGGCGCCGACGCGGTAAAGGTTGGCATCGGCCCCGGCTCCATCTGCACCACCCGCGTGGTGGCGGGCGTGGGCGTGCCCCAGCTGACGGCGATCATGGATGCGGTGGAGGTGGCGTCCAGGCAGGACGTGCCGGTGATCGCCGACGGCGGCATCAAGTTCTCCGGCGACATGGTGAAGGCGCTGGCCGCCGGCGCCGAGTGCGTCATGATCGGCTCGCTGCTCGCCGGCACCGACGAGGCGCCGGGCGAGACCTATCTCTACCAGGGCCGCACCTACAAGGCCTACCGCGGCATGGGCTCGGTGGGCGCCATGGCCCGCGGCAGCGCCGATCGATACTTCCAGCAGGAGGTGAAGGACACGCTGAAACTGGTGCCCGAGGGCATCGAAGGCCAGGTGCCCTACAAGGGGCCGGTGGACGGTGTGCTGCACCAGCTGGTGGGCGGCCTGCGCGCCGGCATGGGCTACGTGGGCGCGGCTACCCTGAAGGACCTGCGCGAGCGGGCGCGCTTCGTGCGGGTTTCGCCGGCGGGGCTGAGCGAGGGGCACCCGCACAGCATCGGCATCACGCGCGAGGCGCCGAACTACCAGCGCAACGGGTAACGGGCGAATGGCGAGTAGCGAATGGCGAACGGATGCCGATTATTCGCCATTCGCCCATTTCGAGAGGGAGGCCGGCTCGCGCAGGGCCGGAAGCGTCAAGTGAGCCAGGTTGCCATTCTCTACCCCGTCTTCGTGCAGGTGTTTCTAACGGTTGTCGTCTACTCTTTGCTGTTGACAGCCCGGGCCCGGGCCCTGAAGGCCGCGGGCCGGCAGCGCGGCAGCGGCGACATCGCCATGGGCCGCTATGCCTGGCCCGAGAACGCCGAGAAACGCGCCCACAACCAGCGCAACCAGTTCGAGCTGCCGGTGTTGTTCTATGCGGCGGCGGGCTTTGCCCTGATCGTCGGTGCGGTCGATACGACGATGCTGGCTTTGGCCTGGGCGTTCGCGTTGAGCCGCGTCGTCCATGCCGCCATCCATATCGGGCCGAATAAGGTGCGCTGGCGCGGGCCTGTGTTCATCCTCGGGTATCTAATCGTAACCGCGATGTGGGTGTGGCTCTTCCTGCACGTGGCGATGAGCCCTACGTAAGCCCTCATGCGGACGGGAGCCCGGATCAAGGCCGCCATCGAGGTGCTCGACGAGGTGCTCAACCGACACCGGCCCGCCGCCAATGCGCTCTCCGACTGGGGCAAGAGCCACCGCTTCGCCGGCTCGGGCGACCGCGCCACCATCGGCAACCTGCTCTACGACGCGCTGCGCCGGAAGAGGTCGCTGGCGGCGCAGATGGAGAGCGACACGCCGCGCGCCATCGTGCTGGCCGCCGCGCCGCGCGCCCTGGGCCTCGCGCCGGATGCGGTGATCGCCAGCGCCGACGGCTCGCCGCATGCCATCGAGCCGCTGAGCGAGGCCGAGCAGGCGGGCCTCCAGCGAGAGCTTCCACAGGATTCGCCGATCTCGGTCCGCGGCGACTTCCCCGATTGGCTGGAGGCTTCCTTCGAGCGCGCCTTCGGGGCCGCTGCCGCCGAGGAAGGCGCGGCGCTCGCCAGCCGAGCACCCGTCGATCTGCGCGTCAACGGGCTGAAGGCCGATCGCGACAAGGTCATGCGGGCGCTGGCCCGCTTCTCGCCGATAGCCGCACCTTACTCCCCCATCGGCGTCCGGTTGCCGGCGCCGGAAGGCGCAGGGCGGCAGCCCAACGTCGAGGCCGAGCCTGGTCACGGCAAGGGTTGGTACGAGGTGCAGGACGAGGGTTCGCAGCTCACCGCGCTGATGGCGGGAGCGACACCACGCAAGCAGGTGCTCGACCTTTGCGCCGGCGCCGGCGGCAAGACGCTGGCCTTCGCCGCCAACATGCGCAACACCGGCCAGGTCTACGCCTACGACGACGATCCCCACCGGCTGCGCCCCATCTTCGAGCGGTTGAAGCGGGCCGGCGCCCGCAACGTCCAGACGGTGCCGGCCGGCGACGAAGCCGCGCTCCGCGAGCTCGGCGCACGCTTCGACGCGGTCTTCGTCGATGCGCCCTGCACCGGCACGGGCGTCTGGCGCCGCCGCCCCGACGCCAAGTGGCGTCTCAAGCCCGCCAATCTCGTGCAGCGCCAGCAAGAGCAGCGCGCGCTGCTGGAGCTTGCGGCGCCGCTGGTGAAGCCGGGCGGACAGCTCGTCTTCGTCACCTGCTCGGTCCTGCCGGAGGAGAACGGCGATCAGGTCGCCTCGTTCACAGCCGGCCATCCCGAGTTCGCTTCCGTGCCTTGGCGCGAGGCCTGGGCGGCCGGTGTGGGCGGAGAGGCCCCGAGCTTTGCCTGCGGCGATGCGGCGCTCCTTCTCACGCCAGCGCGGCACGGCACCGACGGCTTCTTCGTCGCCGTGCTCAGTCGGGCCGCATAGAATCGCGTCTAACTCGCCTGTCGTGGTGCCGGGTTATCCAGGCCATACGCTTGCGCGGACCGCCGGCCGTCCACAGATAAGTGTTTGACAGGGAAAATGGCCCGACTAAGGATCGGACCATTGGGCACAAGAGGTTTCGCCGCGGACCCAAGAGGACGGCGCGTCGAGCGCGCGAAAAGAGCCGGTCGCTCCTCTGGTGAAGCATGGCGGCCGTCGTGGCCGGCAACGAGAGGACGACTGTCCCACATGGTTATCGCTGCTCCCCCCAAGCCTAAGCGTCCCCGGCGCTTGGCCACGCGATCGTGCCTCGGCCCGGTTGCCGACCTGGAGGCGCACCTCCCGGAAGAGTGGTGGCGCAAGCTCTTCAACGCCCTCTACGTCAAGACCGACGGCGACGTCGTCGAGAACCTGGAGAACACCCGCCGCGAGGTAGACTTCATCGTCGCTGCAGCGGCCGTCCAGCCCCACAGCCACATCCTCGATCTGTGCTGCGGCCAGGGCCGGCACTGCCTGGAGCTGGCGCGGCGCGGCTTCAAGCACGTGATGGGGCTCGACCGTTCGCGCTACCTGGTGCGGCTCGCCAAGAAGCGCGCCCAGACCGAGGGCCTGCAGGTGCTGTTCAAGGAGGGCGACGCCCGCAACCCGCGCCTGCCGGAAAGCAGCGTCGATTGCGTCGCCATCATGGGCAACTCGTTCGGCTACTTCTCCAACAAGCAGGACGACGAGAAGGTGCTGACGGCCGTCGGCAAGATCCTGCGCCCCAGCGGGCAGCTGGTGCTCGACATCACCGACGGCGCCCATATGCACGAGAACTTCGAGCGGCGCTCGTGGGAGTGGATCGACGACCACCATTTCGTGTGCCGCGAGCGCTCCATCAGCCAGGACGGCGAGCGGCTGATCTCGCGCGAGGTCATCGTCCACGACGAGATGGGCGTGATCGCCGACCAGTTCTATGCCGAGCGCCTGTATACGCGTGAGAGCATCGGCAAGCTGCTGGACAAGGCCGGCTTCCGCAACGTCCGCCATCACGGCCACGCCGAGGCGCATTCCGAGCGCGATCAGGACTTAGGCATGATGGCGCGACGCATCCTGCTGAGTGCCGACGCCCCCCATCTCCCGGTGCGCAAGGGCAGGGGCAAGCTGCAGGCGCTCGACGTGACGGTGCTCTTGGGCGATCATCGTCTACCCGACCAGGTCAAGCGCGGCGGCACCTTCAATCCCGAGGACATCGAGACCACCCGCAAGCTCAAGGACGCCCTCGCCGAGCTGCCGAGCTACAAGTTCCACTTTCTCGACAACCACGGCACGCTGGAGCGCGACCTTGCCGAGCTGCGCACGGATCTGGTGTTCAACCTCTGCGACGAGGGCTGGAACAACGACCCGTTCAAGGAGCTGCACGTTCCGGCGCTCCTGGAGGTGCTGGGCATCGGCTACACCGGCGCCGGTCCCTCTGGGCTCGCCGCCTGCTACGACAAGGGGCTCGTGCGCGCCGTCGCCCTGACACTCGATGTGCCGGTGCCGCTGGAGAGCTACGTGCGCCCCGGCGACCAGGGCGCCACGCTGCCGTCCGTCTTCCCTGCCCTGCTCAAGCCCAACCAGGGCGACTCGAACCAGGGCATCACCAAGGACGCCGTCGTCCACAACGAGAAGGCGCTGCTCGACTACCTCGACCGGCTCAGGGCGGATTTCCCCAAGCGCGGCGTGCTGGTGCAGGAGTTCCTGACCGGCAACGAGTACTCGGTCGGCCTGATCGGCAACCCCGACCAGGGGCTGAGGGCGCTGCCGATCCTGGAGGTGGACTACTCGCGCCTCGATCCCGGCCTGCCGAGGATCCTGGGCTACGAATCGAAGTGGCTCCCCGACAGCCCCTACTGGACCCAGATCCGCTATCGCGAGACCACGCTGGCCGACCAGCAGCAGCAGCAGGTGATCGACAACTCGACGCGGCTGTTCGAGCGGCTGGGCTGCCGCGACTACGCCCGCTTCGATTTCCGCGCCGACGCCAGGGGCGAGATCAAGCTGCTGGAGGTGAACCCTAACCCCGGCTGGTGCTGGGACGGCAAGATGAACCTGATGGCCAGCTTCCAAGGCCTGCGCTACTCCGAGATGCTGGGCCAGATCCTGCAGGCCGCCGTGGAGCGCGTGGGCGTCATCGCCAAGCCGGCCACGGTGCAGCCCGCGGTCAACGGCCACGGCCACGCCGCAGCAGCGGAGTAGCCGTAGGAGGGGTCAGACCCTGCGGGTCTGACCCCTTGGGCACAACCCTTCCGTTACATCTTCGATTGCCGCGTTCTCCGCTCTCGCTTGAGTCTCTCGGGCCGCAAAATTCAAGGGCGCGGCATGGGGTCA
>JBIOWI010000224.1:0-6320 GCA_044868325.1 Hyphomicrobiaceae bacterium | reverse complement strand
GTGACGGCGCCGGCAATGACGAGGTTGCCGAGCCGGATCAATCCTCCCCGATCGCCCGGCTCGGCAACCTCCGCGCAAGGTGAGACATGGCTCCAAAGACCACGGCAGGAGAGCGGTCCGCTGCTGCTACACTGAGCGCCAGGGAGAGAGTGATCGCGACGCTGTTGCGCCAGGCGTCGAAGCCGCTCAGTGCGTACGATTTGATCAAGCTCCTGAGGGATCAGGGTATGTCTGGCGGTCACGCTCGTCCGGCCACGCCGCTTCAACAGGGCAGCGTACTCGTCGTCGTTGCCCTGCTTGGGGAAGCGTTGCGAGCTGTCAATGTGAGCTTGGAGCAGGTTTCTGACGGCGGGATTCGAGAGGTCGCTGACACTCTGAGGTGCACGCGCTTTTGGCTGACGTAAAGCTGCTGCTTGAACTCCCAGATCATGTCTCCTGCGGTCGGGATGCCCGCGGAAGCAGATGCTCCCGCGCCGAGGAGCCACATGAGATTGTGTGCACGCATAGGAAAGCGGCGGGCGAATTCGTCGGCACTGAGGTGGATAGTGTCATTGTCAGTTTTGCATTTGGACAACTACCGCACGTCGGGGTGGGCTTGATTGGTTGGCCACCGAACACGTCGCGTTGTGCGCAAGGGATTCGGGATGTGGCGGCGGAAGGACTGACCGTGATAGTCAAGGCTTCGCCGTCGTCGGCGATGTTGAACTGCTCGACGAGGTCGTGCGCGCTGTTCGGCGCGGGAGTGCCGCACAGGACGAGACACCGCCCTGCAAAGCGGCGGAGCCGCCGCACGGCCTGCGCCCGCTGGGCGGTTGCGTTCTTCACGAAGAAGCTCCCAGCGCGGACGGCCGTTGCGCCATTTCAAGTAGGGGATCCTGCGATCGGTTCGCATAGATTGTCAGCCTACGACTGTCGGATGGATTTTCCGACTTTTTAAAACTCGGAACAAAAGTGAACGCCACGACTGGGGCATAACACTCTGATATGCTTGGAGAATTTTGGTGGGTGTAGAAGGACTCGAACCTTCGACCCGCTGATTAAGAGTCAGCTGCTCTACCAACTGAGCTATACACCCCGCCACATCTCGCCTGAGGCGAGGAGGGCCGGGTCCGGCCCTTATGGGCGGGCTCCCTCTAACACCGTGAGACCCTGCTGTCCAGCGGCGGCCAGAGCGCCGCCATGCGACTCGGCGGCACCATCGTTTGACCCATGCCAGCCGGTCGGTGCGTCGGCTCCGTGCCGTCCGCGGTCAGCGCGCAGGCTCCAGCTCGTGCACGACACCGGCGCCCTGGTCCACCAGCTCCTGCGCGGTACGCCAGACGTCCCTGCCGCGCACCGCCTCGCGCATGTCGGCGAGCCAGCGCGCGTCGAGGCCGGCGGGCTTCAGGTAGCGCTCGAAGAACTGGTCGGTGGCGCGGCCGATCGCCTCCTTCGGCACCTTCTCGACCTTGCCCGACAGGCTGTCGCGGTAGCTCACCTCGTGGAACATGAAGCGGGCCTGGGGCGCGGCCGTCCGCCGCTGACCGGCGAGGTAGACCGGTACGCACATGGAGCCGCAGGCGCGTCGCGCCTCCACCACGGTGTCCACCATGTGGGTGCGCTGCATGTGCCGGATCCGGCCGATGACGTCTCGGCCGTGCTCCAGCGAGCCGCCGGGAGAATGCAGCGCGACGACGAAGCGCCGGGTGCTGCCCGCGTGCGTGCGATAGGCCTCGTCGAGCTTGGCGGCCAGCGGCGCCTCGATCAGGCCGCGCCAGCGCAGCACCACCTCGCCCGGGCGCTCCTCGATGCCGAGCTCGCCGCGGGCCGACCACAGGGTATCGAGGTGGTCGCGGAACTGCCAGGCGAGCACGACGATGGCCGTCGCGAAGGCGAGCCAGAGCAGACGGAGGGTCTGGCGGTCGGACATCGCTGCTGGCCCTGCGTATCGAATCCCATGGGTGCGCGGTCGGAGCCGACTACCGCACCGCCTTGTCGATTCCATGAAGACGGATCGACTTTACAGGAATGCGCCACCAAGCCGCCAGCCGTGCGCGCAGGGCTCAATTGCCGGCGCGCTGGAAGCGGACGCGGGCTGGCGCCTGCGGCGTCACCACGCCGCGGGCCTTGAGATGCGCGGCGACGACGTCCCAGATGGGCGGCCCCTCCGTGCCCTCGTTGACCGAGGCCCAGCCGGAGACGACGTAGTCCTTGTCCGCCTCGATGGCGGCGCCGGTGCGCAGCAGCTCCAGGTTGTGGATGCGCTGCCCGAGCACGGCGTCGACGTCGACCGTGAAAGAGAGGCCGCCGACGCGGACCATGTCGCCGCCCTGCTGCAGATAAGGATCGGGATAGAAAAGGTTGTCGGCCACCCCCTCGAGCGTGCCCTTGATCTGAGCGCCCGTCATGGTGATGCGGTAGACGGCGGGATAGGTGATGGCGGTGGCGTTGTAGACGTCCTCCCAGGCGATGGGCTGGCCGGGCAGCAGCGTCGGCCCCCAGCGGAAGCCGGGCGAGAAGGCGATCTCGGCGTCCCGCTCGGCCAGCACGGCCTCGCAGATGAGCCGGTCGAGGCTGCCCGTGAAGGTGTCGCGGCGGTAGAGGAGCGTGTCGGTGCGGGCGAGCTCGGTCGCCAGCATGGCCTCGTGCGGAGCGCGGATGCGGGCCACGAGGTCAGCCATGGCCGGATCCGGCGCGATCGCGTCGGCCAGCACCGGGATCGCGGCGTAGGCGAAGTCGGCGACGCGGCCGTTCGCCACCTCCAGGTCGAGCCGCGAGAGGAGCTTGCCGGACGAGCCCGAGGCCACCAGCAGCGTGCGGCCCACCTGCACCGGGGCCGGCAGCACGTCGTGGGTATGGGCCGTCAGGATGACATCGATGCCCTCCACCCGCCCCGCCAGCTTGCGGTCCACGTCGAAGCCGTTGTGGGAGAGGAGCACCACCACCTGGGCGCCCTGCCGGCGCGCCTCGGCGACGGCGTCGCGCAGGGCGGGCTCGCGGATGCCGAACGACCAGCTGGGGATCATCCAGCGCGGGTTGGCGATGGGCGTGTAGGGGAAGGCTTGGCCGATCACGGCGACGGCCACGCCGCCCTTCTCGAACAGGCGGGTGGAGGGGAACACCGGCTCGTCGAAGTCGGTGTCGCGCACGTTGCAGGCGAGGAAGGCGAGACCGGAGGAGCCGGGCTTGGCGAGGGTGCCGAACAGCGCCTCGATGCGGTCGGCGCCCAGGGTGAACTCCCAGTGCCCCGTGGTGGCCTCCACGCCCAGGGCCTGCAAGACCTCGACCATGTCGCCACCCTTGGAGTGGAGGGCCGTGTAGGAGCCCTGCAGGGCATCGCCGCCGTCGAGCAGGAGCACGCGCTCTGCGCCCCGCTCGGCCCGGATCGCCCCGATGAGCGTGGCCAGCCGGTCCATGCCGCCGACCCGGCCGTAGGTGCGGGCGAGCGCCTCGTAGTCGCCGGCGGTCAGCATGTAGGCTTCGAGCGAGGCGGGCGGGATGCCGAAACGCGCCAGGAGGTCGGCGCCGGCGAGATGGGGAAGCTCGCCCCGGGCGTCGCCGACGCCGAGGTTGAGCGATGGCTCTCGGTGGTAGATAGGCCTCAGCTGCGCGTGGCAGTCGGCCATGTGCAGCAGCGTGAGCTGGCCCATGGGCTTGAAGCGCAGCAGGTCGTCCTGGCGGATGGCGCCCTGCGCCGCCGCGCGCCCCAGCCCTCGGCCCAGCCCGGTCACGGCAGCCGCCGCGGCGGCCACCTGCAGGAACTCGCGGCGGGAGATCACTTGTTTACCGGGCTGTCCGGGGACATGACGTAGGCCACCAGATCCTTGATCTGGTCGATAGTCAGGAACCCATTGGCGCCGAAGCGGGGCATGTTGCCGCACGGCACGGCGGACTGGGGATTGTAGATGCGCTCGTAGACGGCCTTCACGTCGGCCTCGGCGTGCTTGCGGGCCTTGCCGTACTCCAGGAGGCTCGGGCCGAGGGTGCCGAAGCTCAGCTCCTTCTTCTCCAGCTGATGGCATGCATAGCAGTTGCCGCCGTTCTCCTGGCGCGCCGGATAGTCGGTGAAGCGCCAGCCGTAGCCGCTCTGGGCCAGCTTCTCGCCCTTCTTCCAGTCGCCCATGAGATCGCCGTCGGCCGGGTATTTGATGGCGGCCTTCTCGCGGGCGACGATGGCATTCGCAACGTCGTTGGGCGGAGCGTTGCGGTACTGGCTGCACAGCTTCTGCGTCTCGTCCTGGACGAGGCGCGCCTGCCACTCGGGCGTGGCCTTGGTCCAGCTGCCCTTGATGGCGGCGTCCAGGGCGGAGGCCACCGGTGCAGTCACCGGGGCAGTTTGGCCCTGGCTTTGCGCAGGGCTGGCCAGAATGAAGGCCGCGCCCAGCGCGATGCCGGCCGCAAGTCTGGCCCCGAGTCTGGCCCCCACCCCAGCGATGACAGCTCCGATGCGCATGGGGCTCGCCCTATCGCTTGATCTGGGGCGCACTGATCTCGCCGCCCTTGGCCTGGTTGACGAGATAGGAGGTGAGGGCAACGGCCACCTCCGAGCCGTAGTCGATGAGCGGCAGGCGCATCTGCCAGAAGCAGTCGGTGATACGGTGCTGCATGGTCATGACGGTGCCCTGCGAGACGCGGTAGGCCGGCCACTGGCCGATCGCCTCGCGCGCCTCGGCGGGCTTGCTGAGGAAGGGCAGGCCTTGCAGGCGGATGCGCTTGCCGGAGTCGGCGTGGCAGGTAGCGCAGGCAAAGTCCATGGGGCCTTGGCGGCGGAAGAACAGCGCCTCGCCGACGGCCAGGGCCTCGCGCTCCTTGGCGTGGTCGAGCCGCGGCGTGAACTTAAGCCCGCTCGACTTGTTGGCCACGTAGGTGGCGAGCGCCTCCAGCTCGGTGCCGGCCTGGTTGGCCTTGGAGTAGGGCCGCTTGACGATCTGGGCGCGCTCGAAGCCCTGCAGCTTCTCCATGCACCACACGATGCGGGCCTCCAGGTCCATGACCTTGTCGGCGTCAGGGAAATAGCGCGGCAGCTCGGCGAAGGCGCCCTCGACCTTGCCGGGACCTTTGCCGAGGTCGCAGGCCTCCAGGGAGGCGTTCCCGGGGCCGCGCTTCTCCTTCCAGAGGGTCTCGCCGCGGTCGGCCTCCAAGAGGCCGGGATTGGACCAGGGGTCCTCCTTCAGCATCTGGCGATAGCGCTCCACCTCGCGCTCGGTGGCGTCCTGCGCGTGCGCGTCGAGCCCACCGGCACCGACCAGCGCCACGGCCAACGCTACGATCCACAGCCCTCGGCGCATTCCTTCTCCCTCGGCTCTCAGGCGGTGGCGGACCGCCGCCCAACCTGCCAAAATGGCGACCCGTTCTTATCTTCCGGACATCGCGTCGTCCACCCGCGCCCCCGTCTCCGCATGATAACTCACATCGCCCTTCTGCGAGCCGTCAATGTCGGCGGCAACATGCTCAAGATGGAGCATCTGCGCGAAATGCTTGCCGAGCTGGGCTTCTCGGACGTGGAAACCTACTTGCAGAGCGGGAACGTGCTCTTTGCCGCCAAAGGCACGCCGGGCCGGCTTTCGGCCGCGATCGAGAAACGGGTGAGCGGGGCCACCCGCCTGCCCGTTTCCGCGATCATCAGGACGCCGGATGAGCTGCAGCGCATCATCGCTGCCAATCCGTTCGCGAAAGAGGCCGGCGTCGCGCCGAAGACGGTGCACGTCACGTTTCTGGCCGGCGAAGCGCCGAAGGCGGCCGCTGCCGCAATCGGCAAGCTGCAAGCGGGAGCGGATCGCTGGCACGTGGCAGGCAGCGAGATCTACCTGTGCTGCCCGGACGGCTACGGGCGCACAAAGCTCAACAACACCGCGCTGGAACGGGCGGTCGGCGTGCGCGCGACCACCCGCAACTGGAGTACCGTGACGGCACTCTACGAGCTGTCCCGGAAATAGCCCGAGCGCTCCATTGGGCACGCAGAGCATTTGGGCTCCGACCCGAGGGGACGCCTACCGTGCAGCCGCGGCCAGGGCGGCGACGCCGGGCAGCTCGCGGCCTTCCAGCCATTCCAGGAAGGCGCCGCCGGCGGTGGAGACGTAGCTGAACCTGTCGGTCACGCCCGCGGCGTTGAGGGCAGCGACTGTATCGCCGCCACCGGCGACCGAGGTGAGCCGGCCCGCCTCAGTTGCCTCCGCGGCGGCGCGGGCGAGGGCGAAGGTGCCCTCGCCGAACGGGGCGACCTCGAAGGCGCCGAGCGGGCCGTTCCAGATGAGCGTCTTGCAGCGGCCGAGCACCTCGGCGTAGTGCGCGACCGCCTTGGGGCCCACATCCAGGATCATCTGGTCGGCAGGCACCTCCAG
>JBIOWI010000223.1:0-9526 GCA_044868325.1 Hyphomicrobiaceae bacterium | reverse complement strand
CGCGAGGACGACATCACGGAGCTGGCGAACGCCCTGGGCTCCAACCGCGGCGAGGCTTCCGGCGTGGCCATCGCCAGCGAGCTGCTCCGCCGCTACCGGAGCCTCGGCCCAGCGGACCGGCTCGACTTCCTCAAGTTCCTGGCCCGCACCATGCAGCCCGACCCGGCCGAGGTGGAGCGGGCTGCCAAGGCATATCTGACCGCCCGCGATGCCTCAACGCTGCGTGTCCTGCAGCGGGTGGTGGAGAGCCCGCGCATCGAGTTCTTCCGCCGCCTCAACCTGGCGCCGGGGGCGACGGCCGAGATCGTCAAGCTGCGCCGCGATCTGCTCGCCACGGGGGACCAGTCGCTCGGCGCCCTCGACGGCGATCTGCGCCACCTGCTGGCGTCGTGGTTCAACCGCGGCTTCCTGATGCTGCGCCGCATCGACTGGAACACACCGGCCACCATCCTCGACAAGATCATCGCCTACGAGGCGGTGCACGAGATTCAGGGCTGGGACGACCTGCGCCGGCGGCTCGACCCCGACGACCGCAGCTGCTTCGGCTTCTTCCACCCCTCGCTGATCGACGAGCCCCTGATCTTCGTCGAGGTGGCCCTGATGGACGACATCCCGGCTGCCATCGACGAGGTGCTGGAAGCGCCCAGGAACGGCGGCGGCCCCGGCAACCCCACGACGGCGGTGTTCTATTCCATCTCCAATTGCCAGGAGGGCCTGCGCGGCATCTCGTTCGGCAACTTCCTGATCAAGCAGGTGGTGGAAGACCTGGTGAAGGAGCGTCCAAGTCTCAGGACGTTCGTGACCCTTTCCCCGGTGCCGAACTTCGCCGACTGGCTGGACGCGGCGCTTGCGGGCAGCGACAGCGCGCGTCTCGTCAGCCCCGAGGAGCGCGAGCGCCTGGCGGTGCTCTCCGATCCGGACTGGGCGACGAGCGAGGTTGTGGCGGAGGGGTTGCGGCCCCCGCTCCTGCGGCTGGCGGCCAACTATTTCCTCACCGAGCGGGCCGGCGACGGGCGCCCGCTCGACCCGGTGGCGCGGTTCCATCTCGGCAACGGTGCCAGGCTGGAGCGCATCAACTGGCTGGGCGACGCGTCGCCCAAGGGCCTCAAGGCGGGGCACGGGCTCATGGTCAACTACCGCTACGAGCTGAGGGACATCGAGCGCAACCACGAGGCCTACGCCAACGACGGCTTCGTGACGGCCTCGCGCCAGGTGCACGCTCTCTTGAAGCAGCGCGCCAGGCCGCGCACCGAGCCCACCACCACCAAGCTCCTGCAGATCGCGCGCCTGCGCCCCGCTAAGCCCGGCGCCGACCAGCCGGAAGGTGCGTGAATCCGGACAACATCCGGGGTCGGACCCTGCGGGTCTGACCCCATGGCACACCCTCAGAACTTGTATACACCGCAGCAGGCGTGGCTGCCGTTGTCCGTTCCCGGACGCAACCTGGATCGCATTGGAACGTTAGGTCACTGAATGGGGTCAGACCCGCAGGGTCTGACCCCATTCGACGGTCAGGTTGGCTTCTCCAGCCACTCCAGCGCCGAAGGCCACAGCGTCGCGTGGTGCTCGAAGCGGAAGAAGCCGTGGTGGCCGATGCGCTGGGCGCCGGCGTCGGCGAGGCGGATGGGCCAGACGGAGCGGTCGGCGCTGCCGGTGAAGCGGGCGGCGATGGCCTCCACGGCGGCCGGCGTGGCCCACACGTCGTCCTCGATCTGGCCGAAGCGGACGGGTGCTCCGAGACGCGCGAAGTTGGCGGTCTCGGGGAGCATCGGGTCGTCGAACAGGAAGCCAGGCGACAGGCACCAGCGGCGCCACTCCAGGAACGCCGGACCCGGCATATCCTCGCCGCCCAAGAGCGCGCCGGGGAGGTAGCCGAGGGTACGGATGACGAGCGGGGCCATGACGCCCATGGCGAAGAGCACGCGATATCGCTCGGGTACGGCCATGCGCCGCCAGTAGCCGTTGAGGGTGGCGATGTTCAGCTGGCGGGCGATGAGGTGGTTGTTGTGGGCGAGGCCGGCGGCGAAGCCGCCCAGGCTGTGGCCGATCCAGTGCAGCGGGCGGCCAGGGCTTGCGACTCCGTGCTCGCGCGCCCCCCAGGCGAGGACGCCCGGCACGTCGAGGAGGCACCAGTCGCGCATGCGGACCGTGGAGCCCTTAAGGGAGCCGGAGCGGGAGCCGCCGGTATCCCGGTAGTCGAAGGTGAGGGTGGGCCGGCCGCCGCGCTCGGCGAGCCAGGCGGCGAACCGCGCGTAGTAGCGCCGCGGGATGCCGGTGCCGCCGGCGATCACCGTCAGCGGGGCCGCGGGGCGCGCCACTGGCGGGACGAACAGGGTGGCGGCGAGGGGGCGCCCGTCCTCGGCCGGGATGGTGAGCTCCTCCCCGGTTGCCTGGCTGTCCGCGGCAGCGGTCCCCGGAGGGCTGCGTTCGGTATCGAGCATGACGGCCCTCATGCTGAAACTGGCTGTTGTTCGTATGGAAGAAGTTGACGTTAACGTCAATGTAGCGACAGCGCGGCTGCGCGCCAAGGGTCCTGATCGCGCCCGACCCGGCGAGGGCCGCGAAAGGTGGCGGAAGACGCCGGGTTCGCCTATAAGCGCCCACAGAAACCGAGACGATGGATCTTCGTTACCCCGCGGGCAGGTAGTGCGTCGAGGCCCGCGGCGTCGCCGTTTGCGCGAGGAGGAGCGATATGCCTGCAACCTGGAAGCCGGACAGCTGGAGGGAGAAGCCCATCGTCCAGGTGCCGATGTATCCGGACAAGGCGGCGCTCGATACCGTCGAGCAGGACCTGCGCAACTTCCCGCCGCTGGTTTTTGTAAGGGAGGTGCTGGCGCTCAAGGAGCAGCTGGCCCAGGTGGCGGTGGGAACAAGCTTCCTGCTGCAGGGTGGCGACTGCGCGGAAAGCTTCAAGGAGCACAAGACCGACTACATCCGCGACTACTTCCAGCTGTTCCTGCAGATGGCCCTGATCCTGGTGTTCCAGGGCAACCGCCGGGTCGTGAAGTTGGGCCGGGTGGCCGGCCAGTTCGCCAAGCCTCGTTCCTCGGACGTGGAGAAGCGGGACGGGGTGGAGCTGCCGAGCTACCGTGGCGATATCGTCAACGGGCCGGAGTTCACGGCCGCGGCGCGCATTCCCGATCCGGGCCGGCAGCTGCAGGCCTACCGGCAGTCCGCGGCGACCCTGAACTTCCTGCGCGCGCTCCTGGATGGGGGGTATGCATCCCTGGCCAATGCGCATCGGTGGGAGCTGAAGTTCATGGAGGGGACGCCGATCGAGGAGCGCTACGCCCGGCTGGCGAGCGAGATCGAGCGCACCGTGGCGGTGAACCGGCTCCTGGGCATCACCGAGAACAACACGCTCGAGATGCGAACCACGAGCTTCTACACCAGCCACGAGGCTCTGCTGCTCGGCTACGAGCAGGCGCTGACCCGGCGGGACGAGGCCATGGGCTCGGGGCAATACGTGGCCACCTCGGCGCACTTCCTGTGGATCGGCGACCGCACCCGCCAGCCCGACGGGGCGCACGTGGAGTTCTGCCGCGGCATCGTCAACCCCATCGGGCTGAAGTGCGGGCCCTCTCTGCAGCCCGACGAGCTGCTGCGGCTCATCGACATCCTCAACCCGAGGAACGAGCCGGGGCGGCTCACGCTGATCTGTCGCTTCGGCGCCGACAAGGTGGAGAAGCACTTGCCTGCGCTTATCCGGGCGGTGGAGAGGGCGGGGCGCCCCGTGGTGTGGTCATGCGATCCCATGCACGGCAACACCGTCACCGCGGCCGGCGGGCTCAAGACACGGCCGCTTGATCGCATCCTGACGGAGGTAGAGCAGTTCTTCGCCGTGCACCGGGCCGAGGGCACCTACCCGGGCGGCATCCACATCGAGATGACCGGGCAGAACGTGACCGAGTGCACGGGCGGCGCAACCCGCATCTCCGAGGCGGATTTGGCGCGTCAGTACGACACCGGCTGCGACCCACGGTTGAATGCGGGGCAATCGCTGGAGCTGGCGTTCCGGTTGGCGGAGCATCTGCGCGAGGAGGCTGACGGGACGGCGACGAAGCGGGTGGCAGCGGCGTAGGAGGGCGACAGCCCTTCTTTCCGCATCGGCAGCTTGCCAAGTGTTCCAACGGCGCGCAGAGGGACCCAGAGTGCGGGGCCGGGAACAGACCGAGCGCTGCAGTCATCGCGGTGCAAGTCACGCTGGGAGCAAGGCTGCGACAGCTGCTAGAAACTGCTCAGCCGACTGTATCGCGTTGGCCGCGCGGGTCGGACTGACACGGGGCGGCGGCAGGGTTGCGTAGTCGGCGATAGCCTTGAAGTCGTAGGCGCGCAGGATGAAATCGCGCAGCGGTTGCGCCATCGAGGGCTCGTTTAGCGTCAGACGGTGAAACTGACGGTGAACCCCGGCGTGAGTTTTGGGCTGCTTGCCAGTGCGCTCGACAATCAGGGCCGTGGCTGCGTGGAAGGCCACATAGTAGGCGTCCCGAGCGGCATTTTCAGCAAGGTTCGGCTCCAGAGCACTCGCTTGCAGACCTGCCTTCGCCTTCGTCAAAGAAAGGCGAGCCGTGTCGAAGTGCGCCTGCGCCTCCGGAGTCACAGCTCCAGGCCTTCCTCTCGGATGGCGCCCATCAATGGCACACGCTCCGCCCATGCTCCGGCCGGGAACGGCAGCACATGGATCACCCCGTCGGTCTCGTCGATGATGCGGCTTTGAATAGGGGCTAAACGATCAAGCTCCGCATCGCGATCGGTGAGATCGTGCAGAAACACGGCGACATCGTAGTCGGAGTCCGCCGTGGCGTCGCCGCGCGCGCGCGATCCGAACAGGATGGCTCGCTCAAGCCTGGGCCCGTAGGTCTCCTCCAGGGCCTCGCGGAAGCGCGCCAGGACGGGATCGGTTGTCGTCATGCCAGAACCTCTCTATGGCAAGGATAGGCCATGAACGTGAAAGTAACAAATAATTGGATTCACAAATGGTTGCGAAGGGCTTGGAGCGTCGCAATCGCCTGCCGTCGGTTGGGCGTGCCCACCGCCCGAATGTCGCCTTACAACGCTGATCTTGCTAGTCCTTCGATCGCATGGGGGAAGACTATGACTGCAATCTGCCGACGCTTGGCGCGCGGACTGGCGCTGCTCATCCTGCTTGCGGCCGGGGCAGCGCCTCGCGGCGAAGCTGCCTCTGCGGCGGAGATCGACGCCGATGTCCGGGAGACGATGACCGACTTCTTCCGCCAAGTCCGCGGGGCGCGCGAACTGGTCAACAGGTCGGCCGCTGTCCTCGTGTTCCCGACGGTCATCAAGGCTGGAATCGGCATTGGTGGCGAGTACGGCGAGGGCGCGCTGCTCACGCGCGAGCGCACGGTGGACTACTACAACATCGTGTCCGCCTCGATCGGCTTTCAGCTCGGCGCGCAGGCCCGTTCGGTGATCATCGTGTTCGTGACACCCGAGGCGCTGGCGAGCTTCAGGCGGACCCAGGGATGGAAGGTCGGCGTGGACGCCTCGGTGGCGATCGTGACCGTGGGGGCGGGCGGGTCGATCGACACGAGCCGGATCGCCAGCCCCATCGTCGGCTTCATCTTCGACAACAAAGGACTGATGTACAACCTGACCCTGGAGGGGTCGAAGATCACGCAGATCCGGCGCTGACGGGAGAAGGCGTGCGCTCAAGCGCCGACCTATTTTCCTTCCAATGCCCCGGCAAAGAATCGCAGCGCGCGCAGCATGGCCTCCTCGGCCGCGGCGGCGTTGGCCGGGACGCGCTGCCGCTTGGGGCTCGGGTCGTCGAAGCCGTGTGTGGCCCCCTGGTAGAGGCGAATCTCGATGTCGCCGCCGAGCGCACGGGCTGCCTGCACCAGCGCGTCGCAGCGCTTCGGCGACGTCTCCTCGTCCGCAATGCCGTGGAAAACCCGCACCGGCGCATACGGGCGGTAGCCGTCGTCGAAGCGGCCCTTGAGGCCGCAGCCCGGATAGAAGGCGAGCGCGGCGCGGAAGCCCGTCTCTGGCGTCGGCTTGGCCGCGCCCGGCGCGCCGATCCCCGCCATGGTCGCGAGCGTCGCGCTTGCGCCGTTCGACCAGCCCTGCAGGCCGATCCTATCCGGCACAACATCGGCGCGGGTGCGCAGATAGGCCAGCGCTCCGTAGGCATCGAGCGGACGGACGTCAACCTCGTCGACCTCGGGCGGCCGCCGGCGATAGCTAAAGCGCGGGAATCCTCTCGGGTATCCGCGCGGACCGAACCCGTCGACAAGAAGGGCGAGGTAGCCGCGCTCGCTCCACAACCGGCCCCATAGCGTGTGGCGCCGCGAGAGCGTCGAGGCATCGTAGACGCCGCCCGCACGCGAGGAGTACGCGCCGGCCCTGCCGTGCATCATCACAACAGCGGGAATGCGAGGCGCCTGCATCCCGGATGGCTTGAAGATGTAACCGACCAGCTCAGTCCTGCCGTCGGCGCTGAGAAACGTGACGCGCTCCGGCTGAGGCTCGGCACGTGCCGGCCAGGGCCGAGCGAGCAGAAGAGGTCCCACCATCGCAAGCGCAAGACAAAGGCGCAGCAGCATTCGAGCCCTCCCACAATGACCCCGCAACCGGCCCTTCATTCTGCCCGCGTCGCAACCACAGCCGCCACCACAGCCGCCACCAGCATCAGCGCGCAGGCGAGGGCGAGGCTCCATGTGGGCTCGGCGAAGCCGAGGACGACCAGGAGGGCGGTGGACAGGATCAGGGCGCCGTAGGAGAGGACGCCCAGCAGCGGCACATTGCCCTTCTTCATGCCGATGTCCCAGAGCAGGAATGCGGCGCCCAGCGGGCCGAGGCCGAGGCCGACGAGGGCGGCCCACGCTGCCCACCCGGCAGGCGCGCTCCATGTTTCGAACATGAGGCTGCACAGCCCGGCGAGGACGGCGGTGATGAGGCTGGGTGCAGCAAGGCTCTCACTGGGAACCTCGGCGAGCAGCCGCGAGGTCACCGAGTAGCTCGACCACACGAAAGCGCACCCGAGGGCCAGCAGATAGCCCCAGCGGGCATCGGCGAGATCGCGGCCGAGGCCCTGGGCAGGATCTGGGCCGGCGCCGAGCCTGTCGTGCACCAGGAGGACGGCGGCCGCGAAGCCGAGGAGGGCGCCGACGATGTGGGCCAGCCGCAGGCGATGGCCGGGCAGGAGACCGGAGAAAAGCACCGTCAGCAACGCCCACAGGGAGGTGATGAGGCTCGCCTCGGCCGGCGGCGCCAGGCTGAGGGCGGCGAAGTAGAGCGCGTGATACCCGAACAGGCCGTAGATGCCGAGCGCCAGGGAGGCCGCGGTCGGCGTAAGCAGGGCGGCGCGGCCCCTGAGCGCAGCGACCAGCACGATCAGAGCGCCGCCGATGGCGAACACGACGGCGGTGGTCTGGAATGGCGGCACCGGCCCCTTGAGCACCGTGAGGCTGGCCAGCGTGGCCCACAGGAGTATGGCGCCCACGCCGAGCGCCGTCGCGGTATTGGGCGACATTGAGGTCCTTCTCCGGGGCCGGGGTCAGACCCCTCGCGCACAAGTTGGTGTTTTCATGGAGAGGTCGAAGGCGAGGCGTCCGACCCCGCTTGCCGCCATCGGCCGCTTTGCACGGTGGAGAGGGCCAAGCCATAATGCGCACCCATGACCCACGCAATCACCGATACGCTGAAAATCGCTCTGGCCCAGCTCAACCCGGTGCTCGGCGACCTCCCCGGCAACGCCGCCAAGCTGCGCCAGGCGCGCGCTCAGGCGGCCGCCAGGGGCGCCGATCTCGTCGTCTTCACGGAGCTGTTCATCACCGGCTATCCGCCCGAGGACCTGGTGCGCAAGCCGTCCTTCGCCGACGCCGCAAGGGCCGCCGTGGAGGCGCTGGCCGCCGAGACCGGCGACGGCGGCCCCGGCGTCGTCGTCGGCACCATCTGGCCGGAGGACGGCAAGCTCTACAACTCGATTGCGCTCCTCGACGGCGGCCGGGTGCAGGCGGTCCGGCACAAGGTGGACCTCCCCAACTACGGCGTGTTCGACGAGAAGCGCGTGTTCGACGTGGGGCCCATGCCGGGACCGGTCAACTTCCGGGGCGTGCGCGTCGGCGTGCCGATCTGCGAGGACATCTGGAAGGACGAGGTGTGCGAGTGCTTGCAGGAGACGGGCTCGGAGCTGTTGATCGTCCCCAACGGCTCGCCGTTCGACTGGCCCAAGCCCGACATGCGCATGAACGTGGCGGTGGCGCGCGTCACCGAGACCGGTCTGCCGCTCATCTACCTCAACCAGGTGGGCGGCCAGGACGAGCTGGTGTTCGACGGCGCCTCGTTCGTGCTCAACGCAGACCGGCAACTCGCGATGCAGCTGCCGGCCTGGGAGGAGGCGCTGGAGACCGTCGAGTTCCGCCGTACTGCCGGGGCCTGGAAAGCCGAGATCGGCCTCAGGGCGCCGCTGGAGGCCGGGGAATCGGCCGCCTACCACGCCTGCGTGCTGGGCCTCAGGGACTACGTGGATAAGAACGGCTTTCCCGGCGTGGTGCTGGGCCTTTCGGGCGGCATCGACTCCGCCCTATGCGCGGCGCTGGCCACCGACGCCCTGGGGCCGGAGCGCGTCCACTGCGTGATGCTGCCCTACCGCTACACCTCCAACGCCAGCCTGGCCGACGCCGCGGCCTGCGCCGAGGCGCTTGGCGTGCGCTACGACATCGTGCCCATCGCCGAGCCTGTGGAGGGGTTCGGCCGGGCGCTGGCCAAGGTTTTCGCCGGCACCCCGCCCGGCGTCGCCGAGGAGAACATCCAGAGCCGGGTGCGCGGCACCGCCCTCATGGCCATCTCCAACAAGCTCGGCGCCATGGTGCTCACCACCGGCAACAAGAGCGAGATGTCGGTGGGCTACGCCACGCTCTACGGCGACATGAACGGCGGCTTCAACCCCATCAAGGACCTCTACAAGATGGAGGTCTACCGCCTCGCCCGCTGGCGCAACGCGCACGTGCCCAAAATCGGCAAGCAGGGCGGCAAGGGGCCGGCCGGTTTGGTGATCCCGGAGAGCATCCTCACCAAGGCCCCGACCGCGGAGCTGCGCGAGAACCAGACCGACCAGGATTCGCTGCCCCCTTACGAGGTGCTGGACGACATCCTGGGCTGCCTGGTCGAGAAGGAGATGCCGCTGGCCGACATCGTCGCGCGGGGGCATGCCCCCGAGACGGTGAAGAAGGTGGAGCGGCTCTTGTATCTCGCCGAGTACAAGCGCCGCCAAGCCGCCCCCGGCGTCAAGATCTCCGCCCGCAACTTCGGCCGCGACCGGCGCTATCCGATCACCAACCGATTCCGCGAGGAGATTGGCGCTGGCGCATCGGTGTCGAGGCGCGCCGCGCCTCCAGGTGAGGCGCCGCGCACGGTGCAGCCGCGAGCGGATGGGGGTGATGTGTCGTAGGGTGGGTCAACGCCGGTGCAAGCCTCCCACCTACCGCGACAATAGCAAAAAAGGGCATGCTCCACGGCAATTGTGCAACAATCTGTTGCACAATTTGCGCCGAAGGTGTTGGGG